>NZ_PQJY01000004.1:0-543793 GCF_002920195.1 Leclercia sp. LSNIH8
TAAAACAGCCAGCGCTGGCGCGATTTAGCCCCGACGTATCCCCACTGTTCGTCCATTTCCGCGCAGACGATGACGTCACTGCCCGGCTGTATGCGCGAGGTTACCAACTGCGGCCTGAGTTTTTTAAATGGCGGAAAATCGTGTTGAGGCCAACGCCCATAATGCGGGCGGTTGCCCGGCATCCAACGCCATTCATGGCCATATCAATGATTTTCTGGTGCGTACCGGGTTGAGAAGCGGTGTAAGTGAACTGCAGTTGCCATGTTTTACGGCAGTGAGAGCAGAGATAGCGCTGATGTCCGGCAGTGCTTTTGCCGTTACGCACCACCCCGTCAGTAGCTGAACAGGAGGGACAGCTGATAGAAACAGAAGCCACTGGAGCACCTCAAAAACACCATCATACACTAAATCAGTAAGTTGGCAGCATCACCCAGGTTCCACGTATCCACCATCCCTGCGGCAACACGCATCCCCTGATAGTCGCGCTCATACATTGCGCGATACAGCTCGCTTTTATTATCTTTGGTACCAACACCATAAACAGAACCGTTAAGGTTTACATGGTGCTCGCGCAGCGACGTAGAGTTATCCAGAGTGATATAACTGCTGCCGTTGTTATCCTCGTCGTACTGGCTGTAATAGCTCCCAACCGTGTAGTTAAGGATGTTAGAAAGCTGATCTGAAGATGATTCGCCCAGTATATTGGTGCGCGGTATTATTGCCGCGTCCATCGCCTCTCTGCTGACCAGCAGTTCAAGATAAAACGAACGGGTATCCAGAATGATAGAGGCGTCATTATTGAGCTGGATTCGATTCCCATCGTTAAATTTGGCGTCCTTCAACTCACTGATAACGGTTTTAAGCTGAGAAGCCAGCTCCGTTCTGTTTGGCAGATCAGAAAGCGTGATCTGATTGATAACAAAAACACCATCGCTAACTGAGATGATTGCATCAGCGATTTTTTGACGACTGGGGGCTACTGCCTTTTCACCATCATATCGTATAAAAACGGGGATTGTCATGCCCTGCTGAAGAGCGTAGGCGAAAGCAGCAGGGATGACTTGATTATTAACCTGAAGAGGTACGGCGGAATTTGCTGGTAAAGCAATAACAGCGGTCAACATGAGCCCGCAGAATACAGATCCCTTATTTAAATCCGACTTATCCATAATAGTCTCTATTTTGCGTGAATTAACTGCTCACCATGCCAGATGCCAATACGGGTCATTTTATTGTTGAGATCGGTATGTTTTATTTTTACGCTGAGCCCGGGCATTAAATTATATCTTTCACGGCAGCCCTTTCCGTCATCCTTCTTTTTATCTTTACAAGGACCATAGGAAATAACACGGAAAGAAACGTTGCCTGTGTTGGTTATCTCGCCACCCTGGCGTTTGTAGTCGAAGTGCTCTTTACGTGGTGCAACAACCAGAATGGTACCAATCACTGCTGAGGTGGTCGCCTGACCGAGCTTGCTTTCTTTGGTGCCGTCAAATTCTGAGATGGGTTCATCAGTCCATGACAGGCGATAATAGCGCTCTTTATCATCGGCTGGTCCGTTATAAATGAAACGGAAGTTTTCTTTGGCATAGCCGGGTAATATTAAACTTGCTGGTGTTGAAAGTAATTCGGACCGGTCTGCCATTGGAATGATTTTGCCATCAGCCATCGGGGAGGATAGTCTTTCAACTTTAACGGTAACGAATCGCGCAGCCTCGGTGTTATTCTCAATCTCTTTTGCCAGGCTATTATTTTTTGAGGTTATTATTGAGGTGACATCCCCAACGTTAATTGCCTGGGCAGGAAACACAATTGCCAGAGATAACGCAGCCGCGCAAAGATAACTTAATTTCATGGGGTATCCTTACATTAAAAGGAGACTAATAGTCTCCTTGTCTCTTTCCATTAGAGGGGTACTGCGGGGGTAATAATTAAGCGGTAGTCCACACTGCGTTGAACTGTACCTTAACGTCGCCGCTCCAGTAGCCGTCGTTCAGATCGGCGAACTCAACTTTGTTGGTGCCGTCGCTGGTTGCAGAGTCGATACCAAAGGTGAAGTTACCCTGAGTAGAAGTACGATCTTTACCTGCGTAAGCAGTGCTTACAGCCAGTGCGTCCAGACCTGCAGAGACGTTATTAGCAGTATCGATCAGTTTTAAAGCTTCGGTTTTGCTCAGAGCCTGGCCATTCCATTTAATACCTACGTCCAGCGTAGAGGTATCAGTAGCGCGGCTCAGGGTGTTGGTCACGATCTGAGAGGTCAGCAGGAAATCGGTAGCACCAGACTGGCCTTTAATAGTGATGTCGAAAGCGCTATTCTGGGTGTTAAACGCCTGAATGCCTTCTGCATACTGGAAAGAGAGAGATTTGAGTGGGGTCACAACCAGTGCGCTGGTAGTATCTTTAGTTGCGCTTGCATCCCAGGTAGCGGTAGCGGAAGCAGTCACATCTGCCATAGCGTTAGAGCAAACAAAAGCGGCAGCGATGCAACCAGCTAACATTAATTTTTTCATCTTTTATTCCTTTAGTGTATTAATCCGTTATGGTGGAGCAGTCTTATTCACCTGGCGTAATAAGTCGTCAGCAATCTTTATATTAAGTGAATATTCGCAGTGGACTGGGAATATTATATTGCCGGGAGTTTCCGTTTAGTGAATTACATTCAAACGTCTCATGTTTCGAATGTGAGGCTAGTTTAATGAGTAGGTATTTGTTTGTACAGGCGATTAATTGAATTCAATTTTAAATTAAAATGACTGCCATACCAGTGTTTATTAAACCATTAGCACAGCGAATGTGTTATAGGTTCGCTTAATAAATTCTATGAATGAATTTATTCAATACATATTTTATTATTATCTATCACAGGAAGGTATATCGTAAGTGTTTAAGTAAAAAGGGTATTGATTACGGACTTTTATTACAGATTTTCTTAACTGTTTATTTTTTCTGGCTTAAAAGGTGTGCTTTAATCGGCTCGAGTTATAATTGTTTTTTGTGATTTAAGTAGATTTACTGCCACTCGCCTGCATTTTTTGTTGATTAGACACTTTTCGCTCTCAAATTCAACCGAAGGTGGTTGAAAAACAGGCAAATCAGGTATGGCGCACCTGCCTGGCATGATGCTCCCGGGTGTGCGACACAAAAAAAAACCAACCGCGAAGGTTGGTTTTTTTGAGGAATTTTTGGTCGGCACGAGAGGATTTGAACCTCCGACCCCTGACACCCCATGACAGTGCGCTACCAGGCTGCGCTACGTGCCGACACGTGAAATTCATACTACCTATTTCCGCATTTATTGCAAGGGTGGTGCAGGCTAACTGATTAATATTAAATCAGTTAGCAATAAACCGTTTCTCATCCGTCAGCACCTGTAGCAGCAGGCTTAACTGCGGCGTCTGGTCGTTGAGTTTCTCACCCTGCGGATTATAGGTTTTGTAATTACCGTTACTGTTCAGCACCAGCGTCAGGGTTGGCGTTGTGACGGCCAGCGTGTTGTTGCTGGCAGCCGTCACCCAGTTATGACGACGCGTTGCGCTGAACAGATCCTGACCCTGGGAATACTCATTAGCTGGCGTGCTGACGTGGAGCAGACGCTGCATCAGGGTGGTCATCACATCTTTATGATCGGTCAGCATGTTAATGCGCTGCGACGGCGTGCCAGGCCAGTGGATCACCAGCGGAACATGCAGGCGAGGACGCGCCCAGTCGACATCGTTGCGCTCGCTGCCCAGCGGTACGCCATGACCGGCGGTGATCACCACCACGGTATTCTCCAGCTTGCCCGATTCCCGCAACGCGTCCAGCACCCGGGCAATCTGGGTATCGACATTGCCTGCGGCCTGCGCATAGCGGCGGTTGAAGGTTTTCTGGTTACTGTCATCCAGCGTCGTGCCGTTCAGGGCAACCCAGGAGAACCAGCGGTTGTCGTCCTGCGCATAACGGTGCAGCCAGCTGATCCACTGCCCGGCGGTCTGTTCGTCGGACTGGCTCTGCGTGGTCGGCAGTGAGAAGTCGGACAGCAGCGCCTGGCGATAGAGCGGACTGCTGAAACCATCTGAAGAGAACAGCCCCAGCTGATAGCCCTGCTGGTTGAGCCCGGTAATGAGCGCGGCAGGGATACGCGATGACAGCACGCCGTCCATATAGCCTGGTGAAATGCCGTAGAACAGGCCAAAGATCCCGGCATCGGTCGAGTTACCGGAGCTCATATGCTGGGTAAAGCTGATGTTCTTCTCGGCGAACTCCGCCAGCGCCGGCATCTGTTTCTCAAAGCGCGAGTAGTTCAGGCCGTCGACGGTGATCAGCAGAACGTTCTGTCCCTGGCCCATGTCACGGTAGCGCAGATCGCTCAGCGGATACTGCACCGATACCGCTTCAGGATCCCCTTGTTCAATCAGGCGGCGCTGATACTCCTGCGCATCCAGCAGACCGTGTTTCTCCAGGAAGCGACGGGCGGTCATCGGATAGGAGAGCGGCAGGTTCGCGCGCTGCATGGTGATGGGGCGGTAGAAGTTGGCGTCTGCCCAGATATACATAAAGTGCGAGCCAATAAAGGCCACAAAAAAGAGGGCGGCCACCGGTTTGGCGTAGCGACGGCGCCGCGTCAGGCTGCGCAGTTTTTGCCAGCTCCAGGTGGCAAACAGCATCTCAATCAGCAGGATAATCGGCACACTGATGAACATCAGCTGCCAGTCGCGCGCCGTTTCGTTCTGGTCGGGATTGATCACCAGTTCCCAGACGACGGGATTAAGATGCAGGTGAAAACGGGTAAAGACTTCGCTGTCGATAAGCAGCAGCGTCATGCCTGCGGTGGCGAGGATAGCGGAGATAAACCGCATCAGTCGCTGCGACATGACGATGAACGTCAGCGGGAAGAGGATCAGTAAATAGGTGGAGAACACCAGAAAGCTGAAATGGCCAATGACGCTTATCCAGGAATAAACCCGTCCGGCAAGCGTCGTCGGCCAGTCGGCGACAAACAGATAACGACTGCCAAGCACCATCGCCAGCAGAATGTTAAACAGGGCAAACCAGTGCCCCCAGCTAACCATCTGGGAGACTTTTTCACGGTAGCGCTGACGATTCGTCACCATAAACTGTCGTTCGTTTCCCTTAGTGCGCCTGGTCGTCGTTAACCGAAGACTGTAAGGCCTGAGCGAAAGATTTCGCGATCGCCTGGCGCTGGGCCGGCGCAACGCTGGTATTGATAAGGTTAGTCACCATATTTCCCAGAACCATCAGGGAAAGGTCGGTCGGTGCCTTATGTTTTTCCAGTACGTTGAGCAGCTCACTGAGCATTTGTTCAACGTGTTCATCACTGTAGCGGGAGAGTTGTGGCATAAATCTAAATCTGTTTGTGGAGGAAAGGGCAACATATTACCGTAGCAACAGCTTTTTTTCCCCTTTTTTATCTTCGGTTGCATACATGACTGGGGGGTGGTTGAATACGGCCCGGTCTAAAAGGAGAGTTTAACATGAGTCTGGATATCAACCAGATTGCCCTGCACCAGCTTATCAAGCGTGATGAGCAAACCCTTGAGCTGGTGCTGCGCGAATCGTTACTGGAACCGACGCCTACCGTTGTTGACATGATGGCGGAGCTGCATCGGGTATACAGTGCCAAAAACAAAGCCTACGGCCTGTTCAGCGAAGAGAGCGAACTGGCGCAGGCGCTGCGTCAGCAGCGTCAGGGTGAAGACGATTTTCTCGCGTTCAGCCGGGCCGCCACCGGCCGCCTGCGCGATGAGCTGGCAAAATACCCTTTTGCCGATGGTGGCATCGTCCTGTTCTGCCACTACCGTTACCTGGCGGTCGAGTACCTGCTGGTGGCGGTACTGAACAACTTAAGCAGCATGCGCGTCAACGAGCAGCTGGATATCAGCTCGACCCACTATCTGGACATTAACCACGCGGATATTGTGGCGCGTATCGATTTGACCGAATGGGAAACCAATCCTGAATCCACCCGCTATCTGACCTTCCTGAAAGGCCGGGTAGGGCGTAAGGTGGCCGACTTCTTTATGGATTTCCTCGGCGCCAGCGAAGGGCTGAATGCCAAAGCGCAGAATAAAGGCCTGCTGCAGGCGGTAGATGACTTCACCGCAGAAGCCGAGCTGGACAAAGCGGAACGCCAGAACGTGCGCCAGCAGGTTTATGCCTACTGCAACGAACAGCTGCAGGCGGGCGAAGAGATTGAACTGGAGTCGCTCTCCAAAGAGCTGGCGGGCGTCAGCGAAGTGAGCTTCCAGGACTTTACGGCAGAGAAAGGCTACGAGCTGGAAGAGAGCTTCCCGGCGGATCGCAATACCCTGCGTCAGCTCACCAAATTTGCCGGTAGCGGCGGCGGATTAACCATCAACTTTGATGCCATGTTGCTCGGCGAGCGCATTTTCTGGGATCCGGCGACCGATACGCTGACCATTAAAGGCACTCCGCCAAATCTGCGGGATCAGCTGCAGCGTCGCACCTCTGGCGGCAAATAACGGCCATAAAAAAACCCCGCAATGCGGGGTTTTTTTTCGACAAGTTTGCGATTACGCGCGAACGAAGTCGATGTGAGTCAGTTTTGGCTTGAAAGCGTGACGCTGTACTGCCTGAGCTTTAACTTTCTCTTCTTTACCGTCAACAACGATGGTCAGAACTTCGCTGTAGAACTCAGCTTTGTCCTGCAGGTTCCACAGTTTGTCGTGGTCCAGTTCGATTGCGACAGGAGCAGCTTCGCCGCCATAGATGATGGCCGGGAATTTGTTAGCTGCGCGCAGGCGGCGGCTCGCACCCTTACCCTGCTCTTTACGTACTTCTGCATTGATAGTGAACATTGATTTCTCTCTGTATAAAAAATCCTGCTACAGGCGACCCAGCAACAGGTGAGTGTTCTGCCTCACGGATGTGAAGCGGGCGGCATTTTATACTCAAATGGCTTTCACATCAATGAAAAGTCCCGCTATCCCCGCAATTCATTGGCACGGCGGAAGCGGCCCTCATAATCAAACACTTTTTCTCGCACCTGCCAGTACTGCCCTTTTTTTCGCGCCACTACAAAATCCGGGTGACGCAGTAGCGGCTGTTGATGAACGATATCCGCCGCGGTGATCCAGCGCAGCGGTACGCCGGGCGTACGGGTATGCGGGCGGATAAACAGTTGTTCAAAGGCGGTGCGCTGGGCAGGCGTGTGCAGACGGAAGCGCTCACTTACATCGGCGCCATCTTCATCGTAATAGGTGATTTTCAGCCATTCGCCTTTATCATCGGCACCGTGTGCCAGCGCCATTCCACTGCAGCGCAGCACCAGGGCGTCCTTCAGCTTCAGGGCCGCTTTCAGCATATCGTCGGGATCGACCAGCACCGCATCGCACGTGCGGCAGCGGCGGGCGGCGATATCGTTTTCGGCGTTGCACTGGGGGCAGTTTTTAAAGCGGAAGCGATAGTCACACTGTTCGCGATGGCCCTCGTCATCTTCAAACCAGCCCTGGCAGCGACGGCCAAAGTGTTCAATTAGCGTGCCGTCGGCGGTGGTTTTACCCCAGAAGGTATTGGCAAAGCCGCAGGCGGGACAAAACACCTGTACCGGCACGTTGTCACTTTTGCCTTTTGGCGCACCCACTTCCGGGGCATACAGGTCATGCGGGTTCCCGGCATAATCCAGGATCAGGCAGTCGGTTTTACCGGGGGCCAGTCGCAGGCCGCGGCCCACGATCTGCTGGTAAAGGCTGACGGATTCGGTCGGGCGCAGAATGGCGATCAGATCGACGTGCGGGGCATCAAAACCGGTAGTAAGCACTGACACATTAACCAGATAGCGGAACTGCTGCGCCTTAAAATCCTCAATCAGCCGGTCGCGCTCGCTGCCCGGCGTTTCGCCGGTGATAAGCCTGGCCTCGCTGGCAGGCAGCAGGCCGGTGATCTCCCGGGCGTGCTCCACGGTGGCGGCAAAAATCATCACCCCTTTGCGCGTGGCGGCAAACTCCATGATCTGGCTGATGATATGCGGAGTGATACGATCCTGCTTTTTCAGCTCGCGGTTGAGATCCGCCTCGCTGAACAGGCCGTTGCTCTGCACCTGTAACCGGCTGAAATCATACTGCACCACCGGCATATCCAGCCGCTCCGGTGGGGTCAGGTAGCCATGTTTGATCATGTAGCGCAGCGGCAGCTCGTAAATGCAGTCGCGGAACAGCGCATTTTCATTGCCGCGCACCATGCCATGGTAATGGAAGCGATAAATCCAGCCCTTACCGAGGCGGAACGGCGTGGCAGTGAGCCCCAGCAGGCGGATCTGCGGATTCACGTTCTTCAGGTGAGTTAAAATCTGCTGATACTGGCTATCATCATCATCGCTGATGCGGTGGCACTCATCCACAATCAACAGGGAGAACTCGCTCTGGAATTTGTCCAGGTTGCGCGCCACCGACTGCACGCTGCCAAAGACCACTTTGCCGTGGCTCTCTTTACGCTGTAGGCCGGCGGCAAAAATATCAGCCTCCAGACCCAGCGCCAGATATTTGGCATGGTTTTGCGCCACCAGCTCTTTGACGTGCGCCAGCACCAACACGCGGCCCCGGGCCAGGCGCGCCAGCTCGGCGATCACCAGGCTTTTGCCTGCGCCGGTGGGCAGGACAATGGCCGCCGGTTCTTTATGCTGACGAAAGTGGGCGAGGGTAGCGTCCACGGCTTCTTGCTGGTAAGGGCGAAGTGTAAAGGTCATGGGGTCTCGGTTTGGTTATCTCGCTCATATTATGCCACGAAACTTTTTCCCTTGAGTGGCGCACAGAGCCCGTTATACTTGGCTGTTCCTGACTGCTTCTTTTCCGGACGCATTGTCCGGCTCCTGGCACCTTTAAGGCTTAAAATATTTCATGCGACTTGATAAGTTTATCGCTCAGCAACTCGGCGTAAGCCGCGCTATTGCCGGGCGTCTGATCCGCGCCAACCACGTTACCGTGGAGGGTGATATTGTGCGAGACAGCGCGTTCAAACTCCAGCCTGACCATCAGGTTGAGTACGAAGGCAATTCGCTGACGCAGCAGAATGGCCCGCGCTACTTCATGCTCAATAAACCGCAAGGCTATGTCTGCTCTACCGACGATCCCGACCATCCCACCGTGCTCTATTTTCTCGATGAGCCGGTCGCCCACAAACTGCATGCCGCCGGGCGTCTGGATATCGATACCACCGGCCTGGTGCTGATGACCGACGACGGCCAGTGGTCACACCGGATCACCTCGCCGCGCCACCATTGTGAAAAGACCTATCTGGTGACGCTGGAAAATCCGGTGAGCGACAGTACAGCAGAGCAGTTCGCCCACGGCGTTCAGCTGCATAATGAAAAAGATCTGACCAAACCTGCCGTGCTGGAAGTTATTACCCCAACCGAGGTGCGTCTGACCATCAGCGAAGGGCGCTATCATCAGGTGAAGCGCATGTTCGCTGCCGTGGGAAATCACGTTGTCGGTCTGCATCGCGAACGGATCGGAGCTATCGCTCTCGACCCCGACCTTGAGCCAGGCGAATACCGCCCGTTAACGGAAGAAGAAATTGCCAGCGTTGGCCTCTCTTCACGCTAATTTCAGGAGTTAATTGTGACCACCAGGCCACACTCGTCGTTCAGCATTGTTTTTATTCTTGGCCTGCTGGCCATGCTGATGCCGCTGTCTATCGACATGTATCTGCCTGCACTGCCGGTGATCGCCGAGCAGTTTGGCGTGCCGGCAGGCAGCGTACAAATGACCCTCAGCAGCTATATTCTCGGTTTTGCCCTCGGTCAGCTGCTTTACGGGCCAATGGCCGACAGCCTGGGGCGCAAACCGGTGGTGCTGGGCGGCACGCTGGTGTTCGCTGGCGCGGCGATGGCCTGCGCGATGGCGCAGTCCGTCGATCACCTTATTGTGATGCGTTTCTTCCACGGCCTGGCGGCTGCGGCGGCAAGCGTGGTCATCAATGCCCTGATGCGCGATATCTACCCGAAGGAGGAGTTCTCCCGCATGATGTCATTCGTCATGCTGGTGACCACCGTCGCGCCGCTGGTGGCGCCAATGGTCGGGGGGGCGGTGCTGGTCTGGTTTAGCTGGCACGCCATTTTCTGGATCCTGGCGCTGGCGGCCCTGCTGGCCTCGGCAATGATCTTCTTCTTTATTAAAGAGACCCTGCCTGCACAACACCGGCAGAAGTTTCATATTCGCACCACGCTTGGCAACTTTGCCTCGCTGTTTCGCCATAAGCGCGTGCTGAGCTACATGCTGGCCAGCGGTTTCAGCTTTGCCGGCATGTTCTCATTCCTCAGCGCCGGGCCGTTTGTCTACATTGAACTTAACCATGTCTCACCGCAGCAATTTGGCTATTATTTCGCGCTGAACGTGGTATTCATCTTCGTGTTGACGATGATCAACAGCCGCTTCGTGCGCCGGGTAGGGGCACTGAATATGTTCCGCATCGGGCTGTGGATCCAGTTCGTGATGGCGGTGTGGATGGTGGTGACCGCTTACTTTGATGTCGGATTCTGGGCGCTGGTGATCGGTATTGCGGCGTTTGTTGGCTGTATATCGATGGTCTCGTCCAACGCAATGGCGGTCATCCTCGACGAATTCCCACATATGGCTGGTACCGCCTCTTCACTGGCGGGGACCTTCCGCTTTGGTATTGGCGCCATTGTCGGCGCGCTGCTTTCACTGGCTACGTTTAACAGCGCCTGGCCGATGCTCTGGTCAATTGCGCTGTGCGCCACTGGCTCAATTCTTTTCTGCCTTTACGCGAGTCGGCCAAGAAAATCGGTGAACTGATGCACAAAAAAGGGCTCTGTCGGAGCCCTTTTTTGATACAGGTCAACCAGGATGCGGTTCACTCACCTCATGTTTGTTTCTTTTATGTAAAATCTATTTGTGTAAATAGTCACAGCTTTGTAGTTAAAAAGGTTGTGTTAGATCACAGAAACGGGTACATATAGCGCCGCTACAACCCTGAAACACCGCCAGAAAGCCCTGAAAAACAAGACGTCTGAACCCATAAATCCTGGATGTAAGCGTTTTCTTACTAAAAACAGAGCAGGCGGTTAATGTTGTGTTACTATAAATGTAAATAGATTGTGAAGTAAATTTGCTTCCGGGGAATAAACGTGAATACATTACAGCTCTCAATTGTGCATCGCTTGCCGCAGAGCTATCGCTGGTCGGCGGGTTTTGCAGGCTCGAAAGTTGAACCGATTCCGCAAAGCGGAACAACCCCTGATAATTGTCTGGTGGCGCTCAAACTGCTGAGCCCGGAAGAGGGCAACGCATGGCCGCTGATGGAAAAGCTGAGCCAGGCGCTGACGGACATTGAGCTTTACAGCTCGGTACTGGAGTGCGAAGGCGAGCCGTGTCTGTTCGTGAAAAGCCAGGATGAGTTTGCGGCAACCTGTCGCCTGAAAAACGTCGGCGTGGCTATCGCCGAGCCTTTCTCTGGCCAGAATCCTTTCTGAGCGTCAGCGTAACGCTAACAGCTGACGCGTATACTCCTGCGTCGGCGCGGCAAAGACGCGCTGACAATCTCCCTGCTCGACCACCTCTCCCTGACGTAACACAATCACCTGGTGACATAACGCACGTACCACCTGCAAATCGTGGCTGATGAAAATATAGGCCAGACGGTGTTTTCGCTGTAAATCTTTCAACAGCGCCAGGATCTGTGCCTGAACGGTTTTATCGAGGGATGAGGTCGGCTCATCCAGAATTATCAGCTCCGGGCGCAAAATCAGCGCGCGGGCAATGGCGATCCGCTGCCGCTGGCCGCCGGAAAAGGCGGCGGGGTAACGATGTCGGGTCTGCGGGTCGAGCCCCACTTCGCCCATTACCCGAATCACCTCCTCTTCACGCGCCTGCAGGCTAAGATTGGGCTGGTGTACCCGCAGCCCCTCCTCAATGATCTGCTGAACGTTGAGGCGCGGGTTAAGAGAAGAGTTAGGATCCTGAAAAACCACCTGCATCCGGTGGCGGACGGGCAACATCTGGCGGCGATCCCATTCATGCAGGGGCTTGTCGTCAAACAGGATCTCCCCCTTTGAGGCGATCAGGCGTAACAGCGCCAGCCCGGTGGTGCTCTTGCCGGAGCCGGACTCACCCACCAGCCCCAGGGTCTCACCCGGGCGCAGGGTAAAGCTGACGTTGTTCAGCACCTGCTTGTTATCCACCACCCGGCGCAGGATGCCTTTACGTAGCGGAAACGCCACCGAGAGATCCTTCACCCGCAGCAGCGGCTGAACATCTTGCGGCAGTGGGATGGGATCCCCTGCGGGCTCGCTGTTGAGCAGGCGTTGGGTGTAGGAGTGCTGCGGTGCGGCAAGCAGCGGCGCGGCGCGGTTCTGCTCCACGCAGCGACCGTTCTGCATCACCGCCACCTGGTCGGCCAGCTTTCTCACAATGCTGAGATTGTGGGTAATAAACAGCAGGCTCATGTTCAGCTCGTCGCGCAGCTCGCGTAACAGCTGCAGGATCTGCGCCTGCACCGTAACATCCAGCGCGGTGGTGGGCTCATCGGCGATGAGCAGCTCCGGACGGGTCAGCAGCGCCATGGCAATCATCACTCGCTGGCGCTCACCGCCCGAAAGCTGATGCGGGTAATCGGCAAGCCGTTTTGCAGCGTTGCGGATCCCGGTGCGTTCGAGGCAATCCAGCATCTCTCCCCGGGCGGCCTCTTTACGCATCCCGCGGTGCAGGGAGAGCACCTCGTAAAGCTGTTTTTCAAGGGTGTGCAGCGGATTCAGCGACACCATCGGCTCCTGGAAGATCATGGCGATCTTATTCCCGCGCACCCCGCGCAGCGTGCGCTCGTCAGCATGCAGCAGGGACTGGCCGTGAAACAGGATATCGCCCTGGGGATAGACCACCGGCGGGGCGGGGAGCAGACGCAGGATCGACAGGGCAGTGACGCTCTTCCCGGAACCCGACTCGCCAACCAGCGCCAGCGTCTCGCCGGCGTCAATTTTCAGGGAGATATCATTCACCACGGTGCGTAGCTCGTCCTGCTGGCGAAAAGCAACGGAGAGCGCGTCGATGTGAAGTAAAGGCTGCGTCATCTTAAACCGCCTTATTCGGGTCGAAGGCATCGCGTACCGCTTCGCCAATAAAAATCAGCAAGGAGAGCAGTACAGCAACGGAGAGGAAAGCGGTGATCCCAAGCCATGGCGCCTGCAGGTTATTTTTGCCCTGCAACAGCAACTCCCCCAAGGAAGGCGAGCCCAGCGGCAGGCCGAAGCCGAGAAAATCGAGCGAGGTGAGGGTAGTAATAGAACTGCACAGAATAAACGGCAGGAAGGTGAGGGTGGCGACCATCGCATTAGGTAACATGTGGCGGAAAATGATCCCGCGATCGCTCACCCCCAGCGCCTGGGCGGCTCGAATGTAGTCGAAGCTGCGGGTGCGCAGGAACTCCGCCCGCACCACGCCTACCAGGGCCATCCAGCCAAACAGCACCGTGATAGCCAGCAGCCACCAGAAGTTAGGCTGCACCACGCTTGATAGCAGAATAATTAAAAACAGCGTCGGCATGCCGGACCAGACTTCGATAAACCGCTGTCCCCAGAGATCAATCCTGCCGCCGTAATAGCCCTGGAGCGCCCCGGCCAGCACCCCCATGACGCTGGAAAACAGGGTCAGCAGCAGGCCAAACAGTATGGAGATGCGGGTACCGTACAGAATACGCGCCAGCACATCGCCGCCGTTGGCATCGGTACCCAGCCAGTTTTGTACCGAGGGTGGCGACGGGAACGGGGTGGTAGTGGCAAAGTTAATGCTGTTGGCGCCAAAGCGGACCGGTGTCCAGAGCACCCAGCCGTGCTCCTTTAATTGCGCCTGTAGCCACGGATCCTGATAATCCGCCGCGGTAGCAAAGGGGCCGCCAAAGTCGCTCTCGCTGTAATCCTTGAAAACCGGCACGTACCAGCGATCGTTAAAGTGCACCAGCAGCGGTTTGTCGTTGGCGATGATCTCCGAACAGAGGCTCAGCGCAAAAAAGAGGGCGAAGATCCACAGCGACCAGTAGCCGCGGCGGTTGTGACGAAAGCGAGCCCAGCGGGCCTGGTTGACGGGGCTTAAGCGCAGCATCAGCGACCCTCAAAATCAATACGCGGATCAACCAGCGTATAGCAGATATCACTCAGGATATTCAGCAGCAGGCCAATCAGGGTGAAAATATAGAGCGTGCCAAACATCACCGGGTAATCCCGCGAGACGGTGGCCTCATAGCCCAGCAGACCCAGGCCGTTAAGGGAGAACATCACCTCAATTAACAGGGAGCCGGTAAAGAACATGCTGATAAAGGTGGCCGGGAAACCGGCGATGACCAGCAGCATGGCATTGCGAAAAATATGTTTCCACAGGATGCGTCGCTCGCTCACCCCCTTCGCGCGGGCGGTGACCACATACTGCTTGCGGATCTCATCGAGAAAGGCGTTTTTGGTCAGCATGGTCAGGGCCGCAAAGCCGCCAATCACCGTCGCCAGCACCGGCAGGGTAATGTGCCACAGGTAGTCGGTTATCTTTTTATACCACGGCAGGCTGCTGAAATCGGTCGAGACCAGCCCGCGCAGCGGGAAGAGATCGAAGTAGCTCCCCCCGGCGAAAAAGACAATCAGCAGGACGGCAAACAGGAACGCCGGGATGGCATAGCCAATAATAATGAAGGTGCTGCTCCAGATATCGAACCGGCTGCCGTTATCCATCGCCTTACGAATACCTAACGGAATGGAGACCAGATAGATGATCAGCGTCCCCCATAGCCCCAGAGTAATGGAGACCGGCAGGCTCTCTTTAATCAGATGCAGCACCGAGGCGCTGCGAAACAGGCTGTCGCCAAAATCGAAGCGCAGATAGTCGCCCAGCATTTTGAAGTAACGCTCATGGATCGGTTTGTCGAAGCCGTACCGCTGGGTGATCTCGGCGATCACCTCCGGATCGAGCCCGCGCCCGCCGCGATAGTGGCTCTCATTGATATTGCCGACCCCGGTGCGGGCGTGGCTGGCACGCATGCCCGCATCGCCTCCGCCAGGAATCGTCCCGCTGTTACCGAACTCGATGGCGGCAATCGCCTGATCCACCGGGCCGCCCGGAGCAATCTGCACGATAAAAAAGTTGATGGTAATGATCGCCCACAGGGTGGGGATCACCAGCAGTAAACGACGAAGTAAATATGCGCCCATTGCGATCCCTTAACGCCGTTCGGCGGGTAATTTCGCCGCTTTGTTAACGTCATACCACCAGGTATCAAACCCGAGAGAATAAACTGGGCGCTGGGCGGGAAGGGCGAACTTATCCCAGCGGGCGACCCTGTCTTCCCCCATAAACCACATTGGCAGCATGTAATAGTTCCAGGTCAGTACCCGATCCAGCGCCCGGCCAAGCGGTACCAGTCTGGCTTTATCCCCCTGCGCGGCGACGATTTGCGCAATCAGGTTGTCCACCGCCGGATTTTTCACCCCCGGTGAATTGTAGGTGGAATCAATGTACTGAGAGGCCCAGGAGATTTGCAGATCGCTGCTCGGCCACGGCATGGCCCGCCACAGGCGAGGCATCATATCGTAATCGCGGTTGCGCATCCGGTTGGTGAGCTGTGAATTATCCACCTGACGGATATTCAGGGTAATGCCCAGCCGCGCCAGGTTGTGCTGGAACGGCAGTACCCACTGATTGTTGCCGCCGGAGGCCAACAGCAGTTCAAAACTGAGCGGTTTGCCGGTTTGCTTATTGACCCGCTGCTTATTTCGGATGACCCAACCCGCCTCGTCCAGCAGCTGGCTGGCTTTCAGGAGATTGTTACGATCAAAGCCGTCGCCTTTCGAGACGGGGGGCTGAAAGCGAGTCGTGAACACTTCCGGGGGAACTGCATCTTTTAATGGGTCGAGGAGCGTCAGCTCCGCGGCATCCGGGTAGCCCTGGGCGGCATACTCGGTATTCTGGAAATAGCTGTTGGCACGGCTGTAGGCACCATAAAAGAGCGCCTTGTTCATCCACTCAAAATCGAAGGCGAGGGTAATGGCCTGGCGCACGCGGCGATCGGTAAATACCGGGCGCTGAATATTAAATGCCAGCCAGCGCGTGTCCTGCGCGGAATCATTTTTCAGCGTCTCTTTCACGATAAAGCCGCGATCAAAGTTTTTTCCGCTGTAGCGTGTGGCCCAGTTTTTGGCGCTGCTCTCGACCCGCATATCAAAGGCACCCGCTTTAAAGGCTTCGAAGGCCACGTTGTCATCCAGATAGTAGTCGTAGCGCAGGGTGTCGAAATTCCAGCGGCCCCGGTTTACCGGCAGGTTTGCCGCCCAGTAATCTTTTACCCGGGAATAAATCACATATTGGCCCATCCGCCAGCTGGTGATGCGATACGGCCCGCCAGCCAGCGGTGGGGTGGAGAGCGGGTCGCTGAGCTTATGATCTTTCCAGAACTTTTCCGGCATTACCGGCAGGGTGAGCAGGCTCAGCATGTCCTCTTTATTAGGACTGGCAAGGGTAATGCGCACCGTCAGCGGCGCGATGGCGGTCACCGTCGCCCCTTTGTAGACCAGCCGGAACTGAGGAACGCCCTCGGTCATAAATTTATGGAAGGTGAAGGCGACATCGCTGGCTTTGACCGGCGTACCGTCGTGAAACCGCGCCAGCGGGTTGATGGTCAATTCCATCCACGAGAAATCATCGGCATAGCGGGCGGTCTCAGCCACCAGCGGATAATAGCTGCCGGGCTCGTCGTCTGACGTGGTAAAGAGGGTATCGTAGAGGGCGTCGGTTCTTTCTGCCGCCACGCCGCGCAGGGCATAGCGGTTGAAATTATCGAAGGTGCCATTTGCCGCCAGGGTCACAGCGCCCCCTTTTGGCGCGGTGGGATTGACGTAATCGTAGTGATCGAAATTGATGGCATATTTTGGCTCGCCAATAACCGCGAAGGCGTCGCTCTCTTTAATGGTTTGCGCCTGACTGAACCCGCTTATCAACGCCACCATCAGCACCACAATGCGCACTATCATTACGCTACGTTTTCCTTATCTGTTCTGCCCGGGCAAGATACCAGAATAATAAGTGACGTAGCGGTGGTTGGGCAATTATTCGCTATCAAGGTGAATATCAGGTTGCCAGTTCAGGAACTGTTCCAGGGGCAGGGGCCGGCTTATCCAGTAGCCCTGTAGCAGATTGACGTCGTGATCGCGCAGCCACTTCGCCTGCTCGGGGGTTTCAACACCTTCGGCGACGGTCACCATATTCAGCCGCCGGGCCAGGGTCAGCACCGCATCCAGTACCGGGGAGGTGACAGTTTCCATCCCGATAGCATTCACGAAACCCCGGTCGATTTTGAGGTAGTCCATGGTAAAACGCTCAAGGTAGATCAGGGCGCTGTGTCCGGTACCAAAATCATCCACCGCGATTTCAAAACCCTCCAGATGCAGCCACTCAAATAGCTTTGTCGCTTCCCGTTGATTGAGCATGTCGCGCTCGGTAATTTCGAGCACAATCTTGAAATGATCCGGCGGCAGCGAGGCGGCAAACTTGCGCATGTCATCTTTAAAGCTGTCGGCGTGCAGATGGCCTGGCGAAATATTAATGCCCAGCTTGGAGCCTGGCGGCAGCCGTTTCGCTAATGCCGGTGCATCGCGCAGGATCAGGTCGAAAAGGTGCAACGTCAGCGGCACAATCAGTTGCTGGGCCTCTGCGAAGTTAATAAAGGCATCCGGCGGGATCGCCCCCGCGCCGGGATGCTGCCAGCGCATCAGCACCTCCACGCCCCGCATCTGCAAATCGCTGGCACCCACCACCGGCTGGTAGACCACATGAAACTGATTCTGCTTAATGCCGGTGAGGATCTCTTTCCGCGGGTTGGCGCGCATCATTAGCCAGTAGAAGCAGAGCACCCCGACGCTGGAGCCGCACAACAGACCAAACAGCAGCGCGAAGACCAGATCTTCCATCGTCCAGCTTTCGGCGTAGAGATTAACGGTGAGCGGCAGTCCTTCGATTTTGCTTGAGCGCGCAGGGCGCTCTTTCAGCTCCGAAACGTGGGTGATGCGGTTTGAATAGGTGGAAAAAACCGTATTGCCAATGATCAGGGAAATACCGGCAAACTCATCCTGTCGAGCGGTATAAAGCAAATAAGGGGTCAGGTTGAGGTTAATAGAGGTAAATATCCCGCCATCTTTCATCAGTAGATTACGATGCCACAACACAATGGCCGGTTTTTTCGGCATCATTGGCGTGCCCGGCAGCAGGACCATATCTACCGCTTTAGTTGCGTCAATTTCCGGCACCAGTTCGCTGAGTGCGACATGCATCGGCCCGGTTGCTGATGAGCAAAAGGCCATTTTATCTTTCACCAGCAGAAAGGCGCGGACGTTCAGGCTGAATGACGCGCGGGAGGTGAGTTCAGAGCGTACATCCTGGCACTCGCTGAGCGTCAGCGGCTGTAATTCATCAACAGAAACGCGCAGCTCTTTAAAATAACTTTCCATGTAGTCATGGAGGTCTTTAATCAGGTTATCGTATTTTACTTCGCGTTTATGGTAACTGAAAAAAAAACTGCATACCGCCGCAGAGCAGGGCGACGATAAGAGCTGAAAGTACGCTGAGCATCAGCACCTTTCGGCGGGAAGATAAATGGCGGGTAAACATAAATGTTATGGGATCCTGATTTGCCGCCCGCATTATCATGACGGCTAAACTCACGCAACAACAAAACTATAGCCTGGAACGAGCCGTCCAGACTTATCGCGTCCTGCGATAAAAAAAAAGCACTGCCATAGCAGTGCTTTTTTCCATGCTGTCAGTCAAGGGAAACGGACAGCACAGGCGGTTAACTGCGAGTCAGTACACGACGCGCTTCATTGTAGCGCTTCTTCCAGTATGGCTCGTTCATACTGGAGATCGTCACACCACTGCTGGTGGACGCGTGGACAAACTGGTCGTTACCAATATAGATGCCGACATGACGGCCGGTTGAACCCGCACGGAACAGAACTAAATCGCCGGTACGTAAGCTATTACGTGAAATCGATTTGCCCATTTCCTGTTGTTCATAAGTTGAACGCGGAAGTTCTAAACCAAACTGTTCGCGGAAGGTACGCTGTACGAAACCGGAACAATCAATGCCTTTACGTGTTTCGCCGCCCAGGCGATAGCGCACGCCCTTCCAGCTGGCATACTGGTCCATTAATCGGGATTTGATATCCAGATTGCTGACCATCTTTTCAAATTCATCCTGAGAAGCTTGCAGTGAAGAGGCGTCTTCTGACCCCACAACACGCGTCTCAGGATGCATATTCTTTGCGGTGTTCGATGCGCTACAAGCTGAAAGCAGAACCGCGACTGCAATCGCCGGGATTACCCGTGAGAAGTATCTCAAGATCGGTTGAGATTTGACCATGTTGTTTATTTTCCCTTGAAGTCCTTAACGACAAATATCGTTATAAAAAATGCCAAGCGAGACGAGACTAAATACCTGCGCACTATCAGACAATTCTTTATGGTCAAATCTGTGGCGAATCGCACAAATTTATTTACAACGATAATAATTGTGGCGCTGAGGTAAAACGAGTCTGAGAGTACCTGATTGAGACAGGTATTGCGAGTAAAAATACTCAATTTTTTTATAAGGAAATATGATAGTAAAAGTAACTTGACGGGATCGTGGTCAGACAGGGTGATTTAGGTTAAGTAATGTACAACGCGTTAATTTCTAACGTTATTAATGTGACAGGAAGATGACAAAGACGCTGAAATCGAGGGAAAAATCTATCAGGGATCGGTTATGATCCCTGATGGTTATTGTTAATTTCGGTTAGTAACTTGTTTCGATTTTGTTGTATTGCCGGGCAGGTAACGATTAAAGAAGGCGATTAAACGCTCACTCAATGGCGTCATCAGGCACCACGGAAGCCCAATCAACGCCACAGAAAGGGATCCAACGGCAATATCAGTGAACCAATGCGCACCGATCATTACTCGAGGGAATGCGAAAACCACAAAAATAATCAGGGCTAATACGAAAGTCTTATGGCCGAAATAACGCCACATAAAAGCGCTGAAAATAAGCAGCATCATTCCGTGATCGCCTGGGAAACTGTCTTTAGAGGCATCTTTTGTCGAAATATGCAGCAATTCACTGACGCGGTAAATATCCGGGAAAAATAGCGTCGGACTTGAGCGTTTCACCGGTATTAGGGCCTGCGCCAGCTGGTTCAGCACCACCGCGGTCAGTAGCATCACCAGGCCAATCATCAGAATACGTCGGCGCCCGGCGGGACTCTCTTTTCGCCAGAACGTCAGCATCAGATAACCCATCGCCAGCAGCGAGCAGCCGTCAAAGGCACGGTTATTGGTAATTGCTACCAGCCACAGGAAGGCGCGGCTCTCTCCCAGCTGCCGGTTAAAGAAGTGGAATATCCCGCTATCCAGCGGGAACCAGAAACCGTGGTTGACCGGCAGATACCAGGATAAAAAGAGCGCCACACCGGCGACATTAAGCAATAAAATGGGGAAAAGTCGGGTTTTCATCATTACGCCGTAAGTAGTTCAATCAGGGCAACGTTAGTTCCCCGAACTTAAACGAAGCTTCAACAAGCTCGACTGTAAGGCATTCCAGTCGGTGTTAACCGCACTAATTAACTCTATTCGGCTGTCCGGCGGTGCCACACCCTGCGTTTCGATGAAGAAATCTTCCCCCTGACGATTAATCCGTACCAGCCCATCAGGGGTACGCATTACCCCTTTCACCCGTTCAACCGGCGCAAGCCGCGCCCACTCCAGTAAACCGATGGTATCGAAGCAGGTGTCGGCGTCGAAGACCCAACCACAGGCCTGATGCCCCTGGCCGCTGTTCAGGCTGCGACGCCAGTGCTGGTGCGCAGGCAGACTCAATGCCGCCAGACCCTGTTTTTCGCCGTGGCTGTGGGAATGGGCTGCGCTGGCGGGCAGTTCAGCAAGATTACGCCGCGGCAGGTCGAGCAGAGCATTATCCATATTCCCCTGGGTGGTGTGCGCAAGCTGACGCTCGCCGCCGAAGTGCTGCCACCAGAGTTCCAGCGCAGCGCGGCTTTCCGGGGTGGCGCGGTCCTCTTTATTGGCAATGATGATGTCGGCGGCCGCCAGCTGGTCGCGGAAATTCTCGTTCTGGACAAACTTTTCGTCCAGCAACTGACGGGGATCGAGCAGGCACAGGGTGGCGCGTAAATCGATCCACGGCTCATAGACCGGAGCGGTCAGCAGGTCGAGGATCTGCTTCGGATGACCGAGCCCGGTAGGTTCAATCAAGAGTCGGTCGGGCTTGCCCTGTCGCAGCAGGGTATTCAGCCCCACCTGCATCGGCAGGCCGTTCACGCAGCACATGCATCCCCCTGGGATCTCCTTTATCAGCGCCCCGTTATCGGCCATCAACGCGCCATCAATGCCGATCTCGCCAAATTCATTGACCAGCACGGCCCATTTTTCGTCAGGATCTTTATTGGCCAGCAGGTGCAGTATCGACGTGGTTTTCCCGCTGCCGAGAAAACCGGTAATGAGGTTGGTTTTAGTCACAGGTACTCCAGGATGATAAATGTAATGCTATAACAATTATCAATAATCCTGGCGGAAAAGAACAGCATTGGAAAGGGGAAGGGCGAACGGGAGACTCCCCGCTCGCCTTAAGCGCAATAAAGGTTAAAGCGACAGCGTGTCGATAATCGCCTGGCGCGCGCCCGACTGGCTGATACGCTGGTAAGCTTGGGTGATGGCCTCCACGAACTGAGGATCCTGAGGCAGGTCGTGGCCAAAGATTTCATTCAGCGCCAGCAGGGCGGTCACGCGCTCCTCCTCGCTGCTGGTCTCAATGATGGCGCGAATTTTATCGCTCAGCGGATCGCGCACGTCAATGGCATTGCCCGCATCATCCACGCCGCTGACGTAGCGCATCCATCCGGCGACTCCCAGCGCCAGCAGTGGCCAGGCGGTGTCGCGCTGCAGGTGGAGGCGGATACTCTCCAGCATTCGCTGCGGCAGTTTCTGGCTGCCATCCATCGCAATCTGCCAGGTGCGGTGTTGCAGTGCCGGGTTGGCGAAGCGCTCAATCAAGCTGTCGGCGTAGGCGATCAGATCCACCCCGGTGATGCGCAGCGTCGTCGCCTGTTCGTTAAGCATCAGACGACGGGCGGCGTCACGCAGCGCGCTGTCGGCCATGCAGTCGTTAATATGGGCGAAACCGGCCAGATAGCCGAGATAGGCGAGGAAAGAGTGGCTGCCGTTGAGCATGCGCAGCTTCATCTGCTCCCAGGGGAGGACATCCTGCACCATCTGTACCCCAGCCACTTCCCACTCCGGGCGACCGGCAACAAAGTTATCCTCGATCACCCACTGAATAAACGGCTCGCAGCTAATGGCGCACGGATCCTCAACCCCCACTTCGCGGGCGATTTCCGCAAGGGAATCGTCGGTGGCGGCGGGTACGATCCTGTCCACCATCGTGCCCGGGAAGCTGACGTTGGCGGCGATCCACTCCGCCAGCTCTGGCGAGCGCTTGTGGGCCATCCCCAGTACCGCATTTTTCACCACGTGGCCGTTGTCCGGAATGTTATCGCAGGAGAGCACGCTGAACGGTGCCAGGCCGCGCTCGCGGCGGCGATGCAGCGCTTCGACCAGGATACCCGGCGCCGAGTGCGGCGCATCCGGGTACTCCAGATCGTGAATAATACGTTCGTTGCGGGTATCCAGCTTGCCGGTGGCCGGATCGATGCAGTAGCCCTTTTCCGTGATGGTCAGGGAGACGATCGCCACCTGCGGCTCGCAAAACTTCTCAATAATGGCCGCCAGCGAATCGAGTTTAGCATTCAGGCATTCATGTACCGCCCCGACGATAATCGGCTGATTTCCGTCGGCGCCTTTTTCCAGCACCGTAAAGAGATGATCCTGCGCGCGTAGCTGGCTCATCAGCGTATCGCCGCTAAACAGGCTAATCTCACAGATCCCCCAGTCGCCGCCTTTGGCGTTCAACACCCGGTCGGTCAGGAGTGCCTGATGGGCGCGATGAAAGGCGCCAAAGCCGAAATGGACGATACGGGAGCGTAACGCCTGACGATCGTACTGCGGCTGCAACACGTGAGCGGGAAGCGCGGTGGAGGCAATTGTCTTCATGAAATAAACACCTGATTAACCATTAATTAACAAGGTGAGTGTAAAGTTATATGACAACAAATTGAATTGGTAAGCCGTAAATATCCGGGAACTGTGAGATGGATCAATCAATATTGCGAGGCGAGTTGACCTGTTTCCGCATGCATGTATGGTAGTCGTCATCACATTACGAAATATTGGTATAACAACTTTTGAGGGTGAATCGATGGAACAAACCTGGCGTTGGTACGGACCCAAAGATCCTGTTTCTCTTGATGACGTGCGTCAGGCTGGCGCAACGGGCGTTGTCACCGCGCTACACCATATTCCTAACGGTCAGGTGTGGCCGGTAGAAGAGATCAAAGCGCGTCAGGCGCTGCTGGCCGAAAAAGGGCTCACCTGGTCGGTGGTGGAGAGTATTCCGGTTCACGAGGAGATTAAAACCCACTCCGGCGATTATCAGACCTGGATCGCCAACTACCAGCAGAGCATTCGCAACCTCGCGGCCTGCGGCATTGACACCGTATGCTACAACTTTATGCCGATCCTCGACTGGACGCGTACCGACCTCGAATATCAGCTGCCGGATGGTTCAAAGGCGCTGCGTTTTGACCAGATCGCCTTTGCCGCGTTCGAGCTGCACATCCTGAAGCGTGAAGGCGCAGCGGCTGACTACACTGCAGAAGAGCAGCAGCAGGCGCAGGCGTGGTTCGATGCGGCAAGCGAAGCGGATATCGAAAAGCTGACCCGCAATATCATCGCCGGTCTGCCGGGAGCGGAAGAGGGCTACACTCTCGACCAGTTCCGCGCGCGCCTGGCGGAGTATGGCAACATCGACAAAGCCCAGCTGCGGGAAAATATGGCCGTCTTCCTGCGCGCTATCGTGCCGGTGGCGGAAGAGGTGGGCGTGCGTCTGGCGGTTCACCCGGACGATCCACCGCGTCCTATCCTGGGCCTGCCGCGTATCGTCTCCACCATTGAGGATATGCAGTGGCTGAAAGAGACGGTCGACAGCATCAGCAACGGCTTCACCATGTGTACCGGCTCCTACGGCGTGCGGGCCGACAACGACCTGGTGCAGATGATTGAAACCTTCGGCGACCGCATTCACTTTACCCACCTGCGGGCAACCTGCCGGGAAGAGAATCCGAAGACCTTCCACGAAGCGGCGCACCTCGGCGGCGACGTGAATATGGTGGCGGTCGTGGATGCCATTCTGCGTGAAGAGAAACGCCGTAAGCAGGCGGGGGATCTGCGTCCTATTCCGTTCCGTCCGGATCACGGGCACCAGATGCTGGACGATCTGCGTAAGAAAACCAACCCGGGTTATTCGGCCATTGGCCGTCTGAAAGGGATGGCGGAAGTGCGCGGCGTGGAGCTGGCGCTGAAGATGACCAAATATCCTGAGCTTCTTTAAGCCTTGATGCCCGGTGGCGCTGCGCTTACCGGGCCTACAAAAAAACCGGCCAATGAGCCGGTTTTTTTATGTGTGCTTTTGTAGGCCGGGTAAGGCGAAGTCGCCACCCGGCAAAACAGCCCGCACTTAGTCAGCACGACCCATATAGCGTTTTTCTTCGATATGGATGCGGATTTTCTCGCCTGCGGAGAGGTATTCCGGCACCTGCACGACCAGACCAGTGGTCAGGGTTGCAGGTTTGTTACGTGCAGACGCGGATGCGCCTTTAATGCCCGGCGCCGTATCCACGATCTCCAGATCAACGGTCTGCGGCAGCTCCAGCGCCAGCAGAACGCCATCCCAGGTCAGAACCTGCATATCCGGCATGCCGCCTTCAGGAATAAACAGCAGCTCTTCTTCGATCTGATCTTTGGTGAAGATGTATGGCGTGTAGTCTTCTTTATCCATAAAGACATATTCGTTGCCGTCAACATATGAGAAATCGACATAGCGACGGGTCAGGGTAACGGTATCCACGATATCGTCGCCTTTGAAACGCTCTTCAACTTTCAGACCGGTACGTACATCGGCGAAACGCATTTTGTACAGCGTTGCTGCGCCACGGGCGCTGGGTGCCTGAATATCGATGTCTTTTACAATCAGCAGTTTGCCGTTGTAATTCAGCACCATACCTTTCTTAATTTCGTTCGCTCTTGGCATTGCAGTAATCCTGTTAACGGGAAGGTCAAAAATATCGCGTCAAAGTACTCGCGCGCGGCATTTCAGGCAAGCGGATTTCGCGGCTTTTGCTATCAATACGCAAAAGGTGTTACTGTGCCCGTCACGCCCGCGGGAGCGGCTTTCTTTCAGGTAAAGTACGAATATGGATTGCCGTCCGGACTGCGGAGCATGTTGCACCGCCCCCTCCATCACCAGCCCCATTCCCGGGATGCCCAACGGCAAGCCTGCCAATACCCCCTGCGTGCAGTTGGACGCGCAACAGCGCTGCAAAATTTTCGGCTTGAGCTCGCGGCCCAAAGTGTGTGCTGGCCTGCAGCCGTCGCGGGAGATGTGCGGCGATACGCGCAGCCAGGCCATGACCTGGCTGCTCGAACTCGAGGCGCTTACCGCGCCTTAAATGTCCTTTATACGCGTCAGACAGATCGTCGTAGCGATGCACATCCCCAGCGCAATCCAGAATACCGCGTGATAACTCCAGATCTCGGCCACGACGCCCGCCACGGAGCCTGCGATGATCCAGCCGACGCGGGTGGTGTTGGTATAAAGCGTGGTGGCCGCGCCCGCCTGACCTGGCATCAGATCCTGGAAATAGAGCATGCCGATCCCGGCGAGAATGCCGATATAGATGGCGTTCAGCAGCTGTAACCCCAGCAACACTACCGGCGTGTGCGCGGTGAGCATCCCCACGTAAAACAGCAAACCGGCAACGGCGGCAACGCGCATCAGGAAGCGCTTACCGAAGCGTTTTGCGTAGTAGCCCGCAATCAGCATCGTCGGGATCTCCAGCCCGGCAGCGGTTCCCATCATTACCCCCGCCAACTTCTCGGAGAGATGCAGCTCATTAATGATAAACAGCGGCATATTGATGATGTAGAGGCTGTTGGTGCCCCACATTAAGGTGCAGATGGTAAACAGCAGCAGGGCGTCGCGACGGTTGCGGCGCGGCGACTCCAGCACTCCGGTTGCCAGCTTCGGCTCCTTGCGCATCATCGGCAGGAAAAACCAGACCATCGCGCCGCAGACCACAAACGCCACGGCGGCGCTGATATACATCACCGGGAAGCCAAAGCCCATCGCCAGTGCATAGGCCACCGGCGGCCCCACGACCCAGGCCAGCGACACCTGGGCACGCAGGATCGAGCTGAACATCACCGCCTCGCGACCGGTATGGTCGGCATGTTCGCGGGCGAGGGCAAACAGCTGCGGGTTGGCGGTAGAGCCAAAGCTGCTAAGGAATACGCCGACAAACAACAACACAAAGTAGTTACGATTCCAGGCGAACAGCAGGCAGGCCAGAACACCCAGCAGACAGCAGAAGACGATTAAGGACTTGCGATCGCCCCGCTTGTCTGAACGACCAGCCAGGAACTGGCTGACCAGGATGCCGATAATGGCGCTACCGGTAAAGAAGAAGCCGACCATGGCCGGGCGGGCATGCACCTCGTTGGTGAGGAACAGGCTCAGCGTCGGGGTCTGTAACGCGCCGGCAATGCCGGTAAGGAAAGCAACAATTAAAAACGCCGATGAGGTCAAATCAAATGACTTCGGTGAGGCGGCTGCGGGAGTGGTGTGCATGTTTCTGTATCAGTGATATGAAGAGACGCGGAGTTTACGCCGCTTGTCATAAAATAAACAGATACCCTCCGCAATTACCCCACAAAAAATCAAAACAGGTTTTTATTCCGCCGCTGCGCTTGCTGAAGTTGCTGAAGCCGAGCGGTTGTACGCCCCCGGAAAGCAGCGGCCTGCAGCAAAAATGTGCTGTAACTCTAAATTCTGCATGCTGAAATGCGGCTTTACTTGCAAGGAAGCCTGTAAAGCGCAAGACTTCTTGAAACGTTTCAGCGCTAATTGGTTTACCTAACCCAAACGGATTGGCGCCTTTTTTCACATTTAAGCTGAAACGATTCAATTTCAGCAGGAGTGGAGAACCATGTTCCAGTTATCCGTACAGGACATTCATCCCGGCGAACAGGCCGGTACTAAAGAAGAGGCTATCCGGCAGATCGCCGCCGCGCTGGTGCAGGCGGGCAACGTCGCCAACGGCTACGTTGACGGCATGCTGGCGCGTGAGCAGCAGACCTCAACTTTCCTTGGCAATGGCATCGCCATTCCGCATGGCACCACCGATACCCGCGATCAGGTGCTGAAAACCGGCGTTCAGGTCTATCAGTTCCCGCAGGGCGTGCTCTGGGGTGAAGGCCAGGTGGCCTATGTCGCCATCGGCATTGCCGCCAGCAGCGATGAGCACCTCGGTCTGCTGCGTCAGCTGACGCACGTCCTGAGCGACGACGCCGTGGCTGAACAGCTGAAATCCGCCACCACCGCCGAAGAGCTGCGCGCCCTGCTGATGGGTGAGAAGCAGAGCGAAGCCCTGAAGCTGGATAACGAGACGCTGACGCTCGACGTGCTGGCTTCCGATCTGGTGACCCTGCAGGCGCTGAACGCCGGTCGCCTGAAAGAGGCCGGTGCGGTGGATACCGCCTTCGTGGTCCACGCCATTAACGATAAACCGCTGAATCTCGGTCAGGGCGTCTGGCTGAACGACTGTGCTGAAGGCAACCTGCGTAGCGCGATTGCCGTCAGCCGCGCGGCAACCGCATTCGATACCGCCGGTGAAACCACGGCGATGCTGGTGACCGTCGCCATGGCCGATGAACAGCCGGTTGAAGTGCTGAAGCGCCTCGGCGATCTGCTGCTGAACAAAAAAGCTGAACAACTGCTGAAAGCGGACGCCGCGACCCTGCTGGCGCTGCTGACCAGCGATGATGTGAACACCGATGAACTGCTGAGCGCCGAGTTTGTCGTGCGCAACGAACACGGCCTGCACGCCCGTCCGGGCACCATGCTGGTCAATACCATTAAACAGTTCAACAGCGACGTGACCGTCACCAACCTCGACGGTAGCGGTAAACCGGCCAACGGCCGCAGCCTGATGAAAGTCGTGGCGCTGGGCGTGAAGAAAGGCCATCGCCTGCGCTTCACCGCGCAGGGTGCGGATGCTGAACAGGCGCTGAAAGCGATTGGCGAAGCCATCGCGGCGGGTCTGGGGGAGGGCGCATAATGAGCAGACGTGTTGCCACTATTACGCTGAACCCGGCTTACGACCTCGTGGGCTTTTGCCCGGAAATTGAACGCGGCGAAGTCAACCTTGTGCGTACCACTGGCCTGCACGCGGCAGGTAAAGGGATTAACGTTGCTAAAGTGCTGAAGGATCTGGGCATCGACGTTACCGTCGGCGGTTTCCTCGGCAAAGACAACCAGGATGGTTTCCAGCAGCTGTTCAGCGAGCTGGGGATCGCCAACCGTTTCCAGGTGGTGCAGGGTCGTACCCGCATCAACGTGAAGCTGACCGAGAAAGATGGCGAAGTCACCGACCTGAACTTCTCCGGTTTTGAAGTCACCCAGGCCGACTGGGAACGTTTTGTGAATGACTCCCTGAGCTGGCTGGGTCAGTTCGACATGGTCTGCGTCAGCGGCAGTCTGCCGTCCGGCGTCAGCCCGGAAGCCTTTACCGACTGGATGACGCGTCTGCGCAGCCAGTGCCCATGCATCATCTTTGACAGCAGCCGCGATGCGCTGGTGGCGGGGCTGAAAGCCGCACCGTGGCTGGTGAAACCTAATCGTCGCGAACTTGAGATCTGGGCAGGCCGTAAGCTGCCAGAATTAAAGGATGTGATTGAAGCCGCCCATGCGCTGCGTGAGCAGGGTATCGCTCATGTGGTCATCTCCCTGGGGGCAGAGGGCGCGCTGTGGGTTAACGCCTCCGGCGAATGGATCGCGAAACCACCGTCGATGGAAGTGGTCAGCACCGTCGGTGCCGGCGACTCGATGGTGGGCGGCCTGATTTATGGCCTGCTGATGCGCGAATCCAGTGAACATACTTTACGTCTTGCCACCGCCGTTGCAGCCCTGGCCGTCAGCCAGAGCAATGTCGGTATTACCGATCGTACCCAGTTGGCCGCGATGATGGCGCGCGTTGACTTAAAACCCTTTAACTGACAGCAGGAGAGGCATAATGAAAACGCTGCTGATTATTGACTCTGCACTCGGACAGGCGCGCGCCTATATGGCGAAAACCCTGCTGAGTTCGGCGGGACATAAAGCACACCTTGATTTCATCGACAACCCGGGCGATGCCGAACTGGTTATCGTCCTGGGCGACAAAATCCCGGCGGACAGCTCGCTGAACGGTAAAAAAGTGTGGCTGGGCGATATCAACCGCGCCGTTGCACACCCGGAACTGTTCCTGAGCGAAGCGAAAGGCCATGCGGCACTCTATACCGCACCTGTCGTGGCGGCGGAAACGGCTGTTGCTGCGGGGCCAAAACGCGTGGTGGCGGTTACCGCCTGCCCGACCGGCGTAGCGCACACCTTTATGGCGGCGGAAGCCATTGAAACCGAAGCCAAAAAACGCGGCTGGTGGGTAAAAGTTGAAACCCGCGGTTCCGTGGGCGCAGGTAATGCGATCACCCCGGAAGAGGTGGCGGCTGCGGATCTGGTGATTGTGGCGGCAGATATCGAAGTGGATCTGGCGAAGTTTGCCGGTAAGCCGATGTACCGCACCTCCACCGGTCTAGCGCTGAAGAAAACCGCCCAGGAGCTGGACAAAGCCCAGGCTGAAGCAAAACCGTTCCAGCCTGCCGGCAACACCGCGGCTGCGGCTTCTGAAGGCAAAAAAGAGTCCGCTGGCGCGTATCGTCACCTGCTGACGGGCGTCTCCTATATGCTGCCGATGGTGGTAGCGGGCGGTCTCTGTATCGCGCTCTCCTTCGCCTTTGGTATCGAAGCCTTTAAAGAGCCGGGTACTCTGGCGGCGGCGCTGATGCAGATTGGCGGCGGCTCGGCGTTCGCGCTGATGGTGCCGGTCCTGGCGGGTTACATTGCGTTCTCTATTGCTGACCGTCCGGGTCTGACTCCGGGTCTGATTGGCGGTATGCTGGCTGTGAGCACCGGCTCTGGCTTTATCGGCGGGATCATCGCGGGCTTCCTCGCAGGCTACATGGCGAAGCTGATTAGCTCGAAGCTGAAACTGCCGCAGAGCATGGAAGCCCTGAAACCGATCCTGATCATTCCGCTGATCTCCAGCCTGGTGGTTGGCCTGGCGATGATCTACCTGATCGGTAAGCCGGTTGCGAGTATCCTCGAAGGCCTGACCCACTGGCTGCAAACCATGGGCACCGCCAATGCGGTCCTGCTGGGTGCGATCCTCGGTGCGATGATGTGTACCGATATGGGTGGTCCGGTGAACAAAGCATCTTACGCCTTCGGTGTCGGCCTGCTGAGTACCCAGACCTATGCGCCAATGGCGGCCATTATGGCGGCGGGTATGGTGCCACCGCTGGCGCTGGGCCTGGCGACCATCGTTGCCCGTCGTAAGTTCGACAAGGCGCAGCAGGAAGGCGGTAAAGCGGCGCTGGTACTGGGCCTGTGCTTTATCACCGAAGGGGCGATTCCGTTCGCTGCCCGTGACCCGATGCGCGTGCTGCCATGCTGTATCGTCGGTGGCGCGGTAACCGGTGCTATCTCTATGGCGATTGGCGCGAAACTGATGGCGCCGCACGGCGGTCTGTTTGTTCTGTTAATCCCAGGTGCGATTACGCCAGTGCTGGGTTACCTGTTTGCGATTATCGCCGGTACCCTGGTGGCAGGCCTCTCTTACGCGGTGCTGAAACGCCCGGAAGCTGAAGCGGTTGCCGCGAAAGCAGCATAATCTCTCACCATCCGAAAAGGGCAGAGGCGACTCTGCCCTTTTTTTGCTTTTAATCGTGCTACTGCTCGCAGTTTTTTGGAGACAAGAAAAAGTTATCTACAAAAAATTGTGATTATGTTCATAACCCTTTTACACCCTCTTTCCCACCGCTTTACTTTCCCCTTCTTACGCATACTATGAACACGTGTTCACATATAAACATGTGCTCTAATAGAAATTAAAATCACTCCCTCGCTTAATTATCATTGCGATGGCCTGCGTGCCAGAGGATGTTCTATGCGTGAAAAGGATTATATTGCTGTTATTGGTTCTGCGAATATGGATGTTGCGGGGTATTCAAACGCCTCGCTTAATTATGCGGACTCTAACCCAGGGAAAATTAAATTTACCCCCGGCGGTGTTGGGCGGAATATTGCGCAAAATCTTGCCTTGCTGGGAAAAAATGTCTGGCTACTTTCTGCTGTCGGCGATGACTTTTACGGTCAGTCGCTGCTATCACAAACCCAGGCCGCTGGCGTACAGGTGGAAAAATGCCAGGTGATCGCGGGCGAAGGCACCTCCAGTTATTTATCCTTGCTGGATAATACCGGCGAAATGCTGGTAGCCATTAATGATATGGCTATTTCTGACTACATCAATCCGGACTATCTGGCCCACCACCTGGCCTTTCTGCGTGCGGCAAAAGCGGTGGTGATCGACTGCAATCTCAGTGAATCTGCGCTGGGCTGGATATTTGAAAATGCAGGCCAGGCACCGGTGTTCGTTGACCCCGTCTCGGCCTGGAAATGCAACAAAGTGCGCGACTGGCTGGGCCATATCCACACGCTGAAGCCCAACCGGATTGAAGCCGAAACCCTGAGCGGCATCCCGCTCTCCTGCGCGGCGGATGCCCCGAAAGTTGCGGCCTGGTTTCACCAGCATGGCCTGTTTCGGCTGGTATTGAGCATGGGCGGCGACGGCGTTTATTACAGCGAGAAAGGAGGCGAAAGCGGCTGGTCTGCCCCGTTTAAAACCCAGCTTGTCAATGTCACCGGCGCGGGCGATGCGATGATGGCGGGGCTCGCCTTCTGCTGGCTGGAAGGGGCCACATTTGCCCATTCCGTTCGTTTTGCCCAGGGCTGCTCGTCGCTGGCGCTCGCTTCCGTATATACCAATAACCCTGATTTATCGGCTGAAAATGTTAATGCATTAATGGAGAGAGAACATGTCTGAATTAAAATTATCTGCTGAGTTCCTGCAAATTTCTCCTGAGGTTCAGGACGCTTTAAATAATAACAAACCGATTGTAGCGCTTGAATCTACCATTATTTCTCACGGCATGCCTTTCCCGCAAAATGCCCAGACGGCGCTGGAAGTTGAAGATGCGATCCGCCAGCAGGGAGTTATTCCCGCCACTATCGCCATTATTCGTGGCGTAATGAAAGTGGGGCTTAGCAAAGAAGAAATTGAACTTTTAGGCCGTGAGGGCCACGCGGTGACCAAAGTCAGCCGCCGGGATTTACCTTTTGTGGTCGCCGCAGGAATAAATGGCGCGACGACGGTTGCCTCAACCATGATTATTGCGGCGATGGCCGGGATTAAGGTTTTTGCTACCGGCGGAATTGGCGGCGTACACCGCGGTGCGGAACACACGTTTGATATTTCAGCCGATTTACAGGAGCTGGCGAAAACCAATGTTGCTGTGGTATGCGCCGGGGCAAAATCTATTCTCGACCTCGGGTTAACCACTGAATATCTGGAAACTAATGGCGTACCGTTGATTGGCTATCAGACCCAGTCCCTGCCTGCCTTTTTCTGTCGCACCAGTCCGTTTGAGGTCAGCATCCGTCTCGACAGCGCGGAAGCCATCGCGCGCGCAATGGCGGTGAAATGGCAGACTGGCCTTAACGGCGGCCTGGTGGTGGCGAATCCCATCCCGGAACAGTTTGCGATGCCTGAAGAGACCATCAACGCCGCTATCGACCAGGCGGTGAAGGAAGCGGAAGAGCAGGGCGTGACCGGCAAAGCCAGCACGCCGTTCCTGCTGGCCCGCGTGGCGGAACTGACCGGTGGTGACAGCCTGAAATCCAATATTCAGCTGGTCTTTAACAACGCCCGCCTGGCCTGCGATATCGCGAAGGCGTACCAGCGCATCGCGTAATCTTTTCACAGGCAGTTTGCCGTCGCCTGTCTTCGCAGTGGAATCACGGATACCCGGCCAGTCGCCGGGTTTTCAGGTAAGGAAATCATTATGGACGTAATGAGAAGTCTGCTGGGTATGGCGGTTCTGTTGGCGATAGCCTTCCTCCTGTCGGTCAATAAACGCCGTATCAGCCTGCGTACCGTTGGCGCCGCTTTTATTTTGCAGGTGGCAATTGGTGGCATCATGCTCTATTTCCCACCCGGCAAATGGCTGGTGGAACAGGCCGCCATCGGGGTCAGTAAAGTCATGTCCTACAGCGATGCCGGTAGCGCCTTTATCTTTGGTGCGCTGGTGGGGCCCAAAATGGACACCCTGTTTGACGGCGCCGGGTTCGTCTTTGCCTTCCGGGTGCTGCCCGCCATCATCTTTGTCACCGCGCTGATAAGCCTGCTCTACTACATCGGGGTGATGGGGCTGCTGATTCGCGTGCTGGGTGGCATTTTCCAGAGAGCGCTGCGTATCGGTAAAATCGAATCCTTCGTGGCGGTGACCACCATCTTCCTCGGCCAGAACGAGATCCCGGCGATCGTGAAACCCTTCGTCGATAAGCTGAACCGCAACGAGCTGTTTACCGCTATTTGCAGCGGGATGGCGTCCATTGCCGGTTCGATGCTGATTGGCTACGCCGGAATGGGAGTGCCGATTGATTACCTGCTCGCCGCCTCGTTAATGGCCATTCCTGGCGGGATTTTGTTTGCCCGTCTGCTGAGCCCGGCCACGGAGGCGTCACAGGTCACCTTCGATAACCTGTCGTTCAGCGACACGCCGCCGAAAAGCATTATCGAAGCCGCGGCGACCGGGGCGATGACCGGGTTAAAAATTGCTGCCGGGGTTGCGACGGTGGTAATGGCCTTTGTGGCGATCATCGCCCTGCTGAACGGTATTCTGGGCGGCATTGGCGGCTGGTTTGGCATGGAAAGCCTGAGCCTTGAGGGGCTGTTTGGTTATGCCCTCGCGCCACTGGCGTGGATCATGGGGGTCGAATGGCAGGATGCGACGCTTGCAGGCAGCCTGATTGGACAGAAGCTGGCGATTAATGAATTCGTTGCCTATCTCAACTTCTCGCCGTATCTGCAAACCGCCGGGCAGCTGGATGTGAAGACCATCGCCATCATCTCTTTTGCCCTGTGCGGCTTTGCTAATTTTGGCTCGATTGGGGTGGTGGTAGGGGCCTTTTCTGCGGTATCGCCCCAGCGCGCCCCGGAGATTGCCCAGCTGGGCGTGCGGGCGCTGTTGGCGGCGACGCTCTCTAACCTGATGAGCGCCACCATTGCGGGCTTCTTTATTGGTTTAGCAGGCTAGTGACGCAGGCCGGGTAGGGCAACTACCCGGCCTGTTTACGGCTGGCTGTCCAGTAGCGACAGGACGTTATCTACCGACAGCGTCGGGTTATTGATACTTTCACTGGCGCGGGAGAGCGCCGCGCAGGCACCCGCGAATCGGGCACTCTCCGTAAAATCGCTCCCATCGAGGAAGGCATAAATCAACCCCGCCATAAAGGCGTCATCGGCACCAAAGCGGTCAACCACCGGGTGGGTGGGGGGCTTCAGCAGAAGCGGCTCCGCGCCCTGCTCACTGCACAGCACCGAATCATCTTCCAGACAGACCACAATCCGCTGCACCCCTTTCTCATGCAGGACGGTGAGGGCGCTCTTGCGATCCTCGCACTCCGCCAGGATCTGCAGCTCCTTCAGCGTCGGCTTCAGGGTATGGATGCGCGACAGCCAGGGTTTGATCCTGTCGGCTTTAAATTCTGAAACCGTGTCGACAAACACCGGCACATCCCCGGCGAGAGTAAAGACCCACTCCAGCGCTTCCGTAGTGAGGTTACAGTCGGCCAGCACCACGCCCGCATGGGCAAGCAGCTCGCGCGACTGGTTCAGCAGCTGCGGCGTCAGCCCCTGCAGGATATGGGTGTCATTGATCGCCAGCACAGTGTCGTCCTGCGGACTGGCAATCGACAGATAGGTTGCGGTGCTTTGTCCGTGGAGGCGGATGGCGCTCTGCACGTTAACGCCCGCCTGGCGGGTCTGCTCCAGCAGGGTTTCGCCATAAAAATCGCTGCCCACGGCGGAGATCAGATGCACCTCGCGGCCCAGCAGCGCCAGGTTATGGGCAATGTTACGCGCCACGCCGCCCGCCGCGCACTGAATGGCCCCCGGATGGGAGGAGGGTTCAGGAAAACGAATATCGGCCACCCCGCGAATATCCATATTGATGGCGCCGAGCGCCACGCAATAATCCTGTTCGGTGAGGATATAGCCTTTGCCCTTGATCGCCCCTTTGCGCATCAAATCCATAATGTGCGCAGCGACGCGGGAGCGGCTGATATCGAGGATCTGGGCGATCTCATGCTGCTGAATAAGGGGGTTGCGCCGCAGGATCTTCAGGATCTGCTTTTCCCTTTCGTTCATCATTCTGCGGTGGCCTCGGCATGCTGTTGCGCTTTCAGCCAGGCGATCTCTTCCGCCCAGATATCCGGGTTGATGGTTTCCAGCACCAGCGGAATGTTGTCGAAACGCGGATCCTGCATGATAAAGCGGAACGCATCATGGCCGATGTTGCCTTCCCCCAGGCTGTGGTGACGGTCAACGCGGCTGCCAAAGGTGCTTTTCGCATCGTTGAGGTGCATACCACGCAGGTACTCAAAGCCCACGACGCGCTCGAACTCGGCGAAGGTTTTCGCACACGCTTCCGCGCTGCGCAGGTCGTAACCGGCGGCAAAGGCGTGGCAGGTATCAATGCAGACGCCGATGCGGGATTTATCCTCCACGGCGTCGATGATGGCCGCCAGATGCTCAAAGCGAAAACCGAGGTTGCTGCCCTGTCCGGCGGTATTTTCAATCACCGCCGTCACTCCCTGGGTCTGTGCCAGCACGATATTGATCGACTCGGCGATCCGCGCCAGGCATTCATCTTCGTCGATTTGTGCCAGATGGCTGCCGGGATGGAAGTTCAGCAGCGTCAGGCCGAGCTGCTCGCAGCGCTGTACCTCATCAAGGAAGGCTGCGCGGGATTTGTCCAGCGCCTCCTGTACCGGGTGACCGAGGTTAATCAGGAAGCTGTCGTGGGGCAGGATCTGGCCGGGGGAGAAATGGTATTTTTCGCAGGCCGCTTTGAACTCATCAATCACCTGAGTGGTTAACGGCGCGGCGCGCCATTGGCGCTGATTTTTGGTGAACAGGGCGAAAGCGGTCGCCTCGATTTCGGCGGCGCGAATAGCGGCATTTGCCAGACCGCCGGCAGCGCTAACGTGCGCTCCAACATATTTCATAAAGGGACTCCTGTTAACCCGCAAACGCATATGATAGCGGGTTAACAGGATAAGGCTACAGCGGTTTATGCCATCAGGCTATGCACCGCCAGGTTAATGGCGCCCCCGCCGACAATCAGCCAGACAAAGAGCAGCAGCGCCATCAGCAGCGGTTTCGCCCCGGCTTTTTTCAGAGCGCTGACGTGGGTGGTTAAGCCCAGCGCCGCCATCGCCATCGCCAACAGGATGGTATCCAGCGTCACCAGCATATCCACGACCGCTTTGGGCAGCAGATGGAACGAGTTAAACACCGCGACCACAATAAACAGGATCGCAAACCACGGGATGGTGATTTTGCTCTTCTCGCCGTTGCCCGCTGGCGCAAGCTGTTTTACCCTTGCGGCCAGAATCAGCAGGAACGGCGCCAGCATCATCACCCGCAGCATTTTGGCGATCACCGCGGCGTTCTCCGCATCCGGGCTGATGGCGTGACCGGCCGCCACGACCTGGGCCACTTCATGCATCGTCGAGCCGATATAGATGCCGTAGGTTTCCGGACTAAACCAGTGGGCTACCAGCGGATACATGGCTGGATAGAGGAAGATCGCCAGCGTACCGAAGATCACCACCGTCGCCACCGCCACGGTCACCTTACTGGACTCGGCCTTTACCACCGGCTCGGTGGCCAGCACCGCTGCGGCGCCGCAGATGCTGCTGCCCGCACCAATCAGCCAGCTGGTCTGTTTGTCGAGCCCGAATACCTTCTGACCGATAAAGCAGGCCAGTAAAAAGGTGCTGGAGAGAGTTAAAATATCAATCGCAATACCGCTTACCCCGACGTCGGCAATCTGCGCGAAGGTCAGGCGAAAGCCATACAGGATGATCCCGAGTCGCAGCAGGTGCTGCTTGGCGAAGATGACGCCGCCGTCGCACGGCTTGTAGATCTGCGGATAAACCGTATTTCCGACGACCATCCCCAGCAGGATAGCCAGGGTCAGGGCGCTGAATCCGGCGCCTGCAACCGCCGGGATGCTGCCGCCCCATAATGCGACACCGGTGACCAGCGCGCTCAGCGCCAGGCCCGGAATGTAATGCCACACATTACGATGATGCTGTAGGGTGAGTGTTGTCATAACCGTCTCCTTTTCTCTGGCTAAGAGGTTACGGCGCGCTGGCTTAAAAATAAAATTGATTATATATTTATAATTAATCTTTATAAGTGGTAAGCAGGGTGCTTACCCTACCGGATAGCGACTATGCACATTACCTTACGCCAGCTGGAAGTCTTCGCCGAAGTGCTGAAAAGCGGATCGACTACTCAGGCTTCTCAGATGCTGGCACTCTCTCAGTCCGCCGTCAGCGCTGCGCTCACCGATCTCGAAGGTCAATTGGGGGTTCAGCTCTTTGACCGGGTAGGGAAGCGGCTGGTGGTGAACGAGCACGGACGCCTGCTCTACCCACGCGCGCTGGCGCTGCTGGAGCAGACCGTCGAAATCGAACAGCTCTTTCGCGAGGATAACGGCGCCATTCGTGTCTACGCCAGCAGCACCATTGGCAACTATATCCTGCCTGAAGTGATTGCCCGCTATCGCCGGGATTTCCCGACCCTGCCGCTGGAGATGAGCGTTGGTAACAGCCAGGACGTGATCAACGCGGTGATCGATTTTCGGGTGGATATCGGCCTTATCGAAGGGCCATGCCACAACGCCGACATTATTGCTGAGCCCTGGCTGGAGGATGAGCTGGTGGTCTTCGCCTCGCCGGCCTCTTCTTTATTACAGCAGGAGGTGACCCTGGAGCGGCTGGCGCAGGCGCCGTGGATTTTACGCGAGCAGGGCTCCGGCACGCGTGAGATCGTCGATTATCTGCTGCTCTCCCATCTGCCGCAGTTCCATATGGGCATGGAGCTCGGCAATTCAGAGGCCATCAAACATGCGGTGCGCCACGGTCTTGGCATCAGCTGCCTGTCGCGGCGGGTGATTGCCGAACAGCTGGAGAGCGGAACGCTGGTGGAGATCCCCGTGCCGTTGCCCAATAAGCTGGTGCGTACCCTGTGGCGTATCCACCACCGCCAGAAGCACCTCTCTAATTCCCTCCAGCGTTTTCTGCGTTACTGCGAAATGTAATCCTGCCCGGCGGCGTTTTGTCCGCCGGTAGTCATTACTCGCATCAATACTATTCTCTGCTTTACTTATAATCCTGGACCGGTCATGAAGCTCTCTTATAACAGGGCATTTGTGCCGGAAGAGCCGGCGATCGTCTGCTACAATCGCGCCTCATTTTTTGAATGGACAGCATTTTCACATGGTTTCCGAAACTAAAACCACAGAAGCGCCCGCGCTACGTCGCGAACTCAAGGCGCGTCACCTGACGATGATCGCCATTGGCGGCTCTATCGGTACAGGCCTCTTTGTCGCCTCTGGCGCGACGATTTCAGCAGCGGGTCCTGGCGGCGCGCTCTTTTCCTATATCCTGATCGGTCTGATGGTCTACTTCCTGATGACCAGCCTGGGTGAACTGGCGGCGTACATGCCGGTATCCGGTTCTTTTTCTACCTACGGTCAGAAATACGTTGAAGAAGGCTTTGGCTTCGCGCTGGGCTGGAACTACTGGTACAACTGGGCGGTGACCATCGCCGTGGACCTGGTGGCGGCACAGCTGGTCATGACCTGGTGGTTCCCGGACACGCCGGGCTGGATCTGGAGCGCGCTCTTCCTGGCGGTGATCTTCCTGCTCAACTACATCTCCGTGCGCGGCTTTGGTGAGGCCGAATACTGGTTCTCCCTGATCAAAGTGGCGACCGTGATCATCTTTATTATCGTCGGCCTGGCGATGATCGTCGGTATCTTCCAGGGCAGCGAGCCTGCGGGCTGGAGCAACTGGACGGTTGGCGATGCACCTTTTGCGGGGGGGTTATCGGCGATGATTGGCGTTGCGATGATTGTCGGCTTCTCCTTCCAGGGGACCGAACTGATCGGTATCGCGGCGGGTGAATCCGAAAACCCGGAGAAGAACATCCCGCGCGCGGTGCGTCAGGTCTTCTGGCGTATCCTGCTGTTCTATGTGTTCGCCATCCTGATTATCAGCCTGATCATTCCGTACACCGATCCGAGCCTGCTGCGTAACGATGTGAAAGACATCAGCGTCAGCCCGTTCACCCTGGTGTTCCAGCATGCTGGCCTGCTCTCTGCGGCAGCGGTTATGAACGCGGTGATCCTGACGGCGGTGCTGTCGGCGGGTAACTCCGGGATGTATGCCTCTACCCGTATGCTCTACTCCCTGGCCTGCGATGGCAAAGCGCCGCGTATTTTCGCGAAGCTCTCCCGGGGCGGCGTGCCGCGTAACGCGCTCTATGCCACCACCGTGATTGCCTGCCTGTGCTTCCTGACCTCGATGTTCGGCAACCAGACCGTCTACCTGTGGCTGCTGAATACCTCCGGGATGACGGGCTTTATCGCCTGGCTGGGCATCGCCATCAGCCACTACCGTTTCCGTCGCGGCTACGTGAAGCAGGGTTACGATATTAACAACCTGCCATACCGCTCCGGCTTCTTCCCGCTGGGTCCGATCTTCGCCTTTGTGCTCTGTCTGATCATCACCCTCGGCCAGAACTACGAAGCCTTCCTGGCCGACACAATCGACTGGGGCGGCGTAGCGGCCACCTATATCGGTATCCCGCTGTTCCTGATCATCTGGTTTGGGTACAAGCTGGCGAAGGGAACGAAGTTTGTGCGTTACAGCGAAATGGAATTCCCGAATAGCTTTAAAAAATAAGCGCACCACCTTCTCTAACCCGCTCAGCCGAGCGGGTTTTTTATTTCTCCACAGTATGCTCTCTTGACATAACTTTTAACAATTGAATTGATAATGGTTATCGTTTGCTTTATCATTAGCAAAGTAATCAAAAGGATGAAGGAGTCAACTTTCTCGCCCTGGTCAGGGGAGGGGTTGCGGCCACACCTGCAAAGAATTACCAGACCGACCCGCCCAAAGAACCGGGCGGCATGCAATGCAATGTGAGCAGTACATATTTGATTTTGCTGTGTTTACCTCATGGAGAAATGGAATGTTTAGGTTGAATCCCTTCGTTCGGGGAGGGCTGTGCGCGTCTGCTCTTTCCCTGGCGCTGCCGGTTGCGGCGGTGGAATCTGGCGACACGATGGTCGTTACCGCCTCGGCCAACGAGCAAAACCTGAAAGATGCCCCCGCCAGTATCAGCGTCATCACCCAGCAGGATCTGCAGCGTAAGCCAGTGCAGAACCTGAAAGATGTGTTACAGGACGTGCCGGGCGTGCAGTTAACTAACGAAGGGGACAACCGCAAGGGCGTCAGTATCCGCGGGCTGGACAGCAGCTATACGCTGATCCTGATCGACGGCAAACGCGTCAACTCGCGCAACGCCGTGTTCCGCCATAACGACTTCGATCTCAACTGGGTGCCGGTGGACGCCATCGAGCGCATCGAAGTGGTGCGCGGGCCAATGTCCTCCCTCTACGGCTCCGATGCTCTGGGCGGCGTGGTCAATATCATCACCAAAAAGATCGGCCAGAAATGGACCGGCACCCTCACTGCCGACACCACCATTCAGGAACATCGCGATCGCGGCGACACCTACGGCGGCCAGTTCTATACCAGCGGCCCGCTGGTGGATGGCGTTCTCGGCCTGAAAGCCTTCGGCAGCGTCTCCCAGCGTGATAAAGACGATCCGCAGTCCTCTTCCACCAGCGCTACAGGCGAAACCCCGCGTATCGAAGGCTTCACCAGCCGTGATGCCAACGTGGAATTTGCCTGGACCCCGAACGAAAACCACGATTTCACCGCCGGGTATGGTTTTGACCGTCAGGATCGGGATTCCGACTCGCTGGACAAAAACCGTCTGGAGCGCCAGAACTACTCCCTGAGCCACAATGGCCGCTGGGGGCTGGGCAACAGCGAGCTGAAATTCTACGGCGAGAAGGTGGACAACAAAAATCCTGGCAACAGCAGCGCGATCACCTCCGAAAGCAACTCCATCGACGGTAAATATGTCCTGCCGTTGGGGGAGATTAACCAGCTGGTGACCTTTGGCGGAGAGTGGCGTCACGATAAGCTGAAAGATCCGGTCAACCTTACCGGCGGCAACAGCAGTAATACATCGGCCAGCCAGTATGCGCTGTTCCTGGAAGATGAATGGCGGATCTTTGAGCCGCTGGCCCTGACCACCGGCGTGCGCATGGATGACCATGAAACCTACGGCGACCACTGGAGCCCGCGTGCTTACCTGGTTTATAACGCCACCGATACTCTAACGGTGAAAGGCGGTTGGGCAACGGCATTCAAGGCGCCGTCGCTGTTGCAGTTGAGTCCGGACTGGACCACCGGCTCCTGCCGTGGTGCCTGTGAAATTGTCGGTAGCCCGGATCTGAAACCAGAAACCAGTGAAAGTTTCGAGCTGGGGCTGTACTACAGCGGGGAAGAGGGATGGTTAGAGGGCGTTCAGGGGAGCATCACCGCTTTCCAGAACGACGTTGATGACCGGATCAGCATCAGCCGTACCGCCAACGTCGGCCAGGCGCAGAGCTACCCTAACTATGTCGGGCTGAATGCCGACGGCGAGCCGGTGTTCCGCTATTACAACGTCAATAAGGCGCGTATCCGTGGCCTGGAGACGGAGATTAAGTTCCCGATTGCCGAAGAGTGGCGAATGACGCTGAATTACACCTATAACGACGGGCGTGATATCAGCAACGGTGGCAACAAGCCGCTCTCCGAGCTGCCGTTCCATACCGCAAACGGTACGCTGGACTGGCAGGCGACCCAGGCGTGGTCCTTCTACGTGCAGGGGAATTATACGGGTGAGAAACGCGCGATTACCGATGGCGCGGCAACGCCGGGTGGCTACGTGGTGTGGAATACCGGTGGTGCATGGCAGGCGACCAAAAACGTTAAGCTGCGTGCGGGCGTCATGAACCTGCTGGATAAAGATCTCAGCCGCGACGACTACAGCTATACCGAAGAAGGACGCCGTTACTTTATGGCGGTGGATTACCAGTTCTGATCGAGGGATCGCCGGAGCGGTGCGGTCTGTTTGCCGGGCGGCGCTGCGCTTGCCCGGCCTACGGGCTGGTGTGGGTTTTGTAGGCCCGGTAAGCGAAGCGCCACCGGGCATGAGGCTGGCACTTACTTCAACAGCTGCTGCGCATGGAAGCGCAGATGATCTTCAATAAACGACGCAATGAAATAATAGCTGTGATCGTACCCCGGCTGGATACGTAACGTCAGCGGCCAGGCTTTTTGCCGTGCCGCTTCCGCTAGCACCGCCGGTTGTAGCTGGCTTGCCAGGAACTGATCGGCATCGCCCTGATCGATAAGCGTCGGGATCGCCTGTTCCGGCTGGCTGGCCAGCATCAGGGCGCAGCTGTCCCACGCCTGCCAGTTTGCAGCATCCTCACCCAGATAGTGGCTAAAGGCCTTCTGCCCCCACGGCACCTGCGTCGGGTTGACGATAGGCGCAAACGCCGAGACGCTGACATATTTACCCGGGTTTTTCAGCGCCATCACCAGCGCACCGTGACCGCCCATCGAATGACCGCTGATGGCACAGCGATCGGCTACTGCAAATTCCGCCTGGATCAGCGCCGGCAGCTCGTCGCGCAGATAATCATACATCCGGTAATGACGCGCCCAGGGCTGCTGGGTGGCGTTCAGGTAGAACCCGGCGCCTTTACCCAGATCATATCCGGCATCGTCCGCCACGTCGTCGCCGCGCGGGCTGGTATCCGGCATCACCAGGGCGATCCCCAGTTCGGCCGCCACGCGCTGGGCGCCCGCTTTGGTGGTGAAGTTCTCATCATTGCAGGTCAGGCCAGAGAGCCAGTAAAGCACCGGCGGTTTCGCCCCGTCGGTCGCCGGAGGAAGAAAAATGCTGAACGTCATCGCGCAGTTCAGCACCGTGGAGTCGTGACGCCAGCGCTGCTGTTGACCTTCAAAACAGTGGTGCTCTTCGAGCAGTTCCATGCAGGGCTCCTTCAGGAAGGTGAGATCGGGATTGAAAGCCATAATACAGATTATTCAGTAACGTGTGAGCAACTTTCACTTCCGCATTTGCCTCATATCCTGCATCATGAATTTACGAAACTTTAACAATCGGGGTGGTCATGGCGCTGCGTATCGCGCTCAGCGGATTTGTGGTTCTGGTGGTGGCGATGGGAATAGGGCGCTTTGCCTTTACTCCTCAGGTGCCGCTGATGATTTCGGCAGGCGAGCTCACCCTGACCAGCGCCGGGCTGGTGGCGGCGATGAACTATCTCGGCTATCTGGTGGGAGCGTGGGATGCCATGCGCGCGCACCGGTTTTTCGAGGGCCGTCTGTGGCTGGGGATCGTTGGTGCAGTGGCGCTGACGCTGCTCTCCGCCGTGGCGGATAATGCGGTGATCCACGGGCTGCTGCGCTTTGTGATTGGCTGCATGAGCGGCTGGTCGATGGTGCTGATTGCTGCCTGGACCAACGAACGGCTGGCCCATTTTGGCAAGCCGGGCCTGAGTGCCGCGGTGTTTGCCGGGCCGGGGGCCGGGATCGCCTTAAGCGGCCTGCTGGCGGTCTGGATCCAGGCGCAGGCGCTCTCCGCCAGCGCTGCCTGGCAAATCTACGGCCTGCTGGCGCTGGTGCTCGTCGCGCTGGTGGCCCGCTACCTGCCGCGTGCCGGGCAGCTGCATCGTCCGGGCACGACGCCGGAGCCGTTGACGCTAACCCGCGATCTGCGTCGTCTGGTCTGGAGCTACAGCCTCGCCGGGTTTGGCTACATCCTCCCGGCGACGTTTCTGTCGCAGATGGCGGCGCTGCGCTTTCCTGGCAGCGCCTTTGCCCAGTTTGTCTGGCCGGTTTTTGGTGTCGCCTCGATGGTGGGCATTGCCCTCAGCATCGCCCTGCGCCACGTCGCGTCGACCCATCGTCGGCTGGCGATCGTGCTCTGGTTGCAGGCGGTGGGAGTGATTGCCGCCTGGCTGATGCCGGGGATGGCCGGTCTGGTGACCGGTGCGCTGCTGGTCGGCGGCGGATTTTTATGTGCGGTGCAGCTCTCGTTGCTCTATGGGCGTGAACTGGCACCGAATCATACGCGTTACATGGCCGGGTTACTGACGACCGGCTATGCCATCGGGCAGCTAATTGGCCCGATGACCTCGGCACTGTCGAGCTGGCTTACCCATCAGCTTGAGCCTGCGCTGGGCCTTGCCGGTATCGCATTGTTTGTTGCGGGCGGACTGGTCTGGCAGCGTCAGGTTGAAAGGTAACGACAATTAGAATAATTATCGCGGTGAATACTGGATTATGCTCGCCGCCTCGCGCACAATGAGTGCACATTTTGCCCCACGGAGGGCAGAAGAGCGCCACACCTGCAGGAGAAAAGAATGTCATCAATGAGTAAAGAAGCTGCCCTCGTCCATGAAGCGCTGGTAGCACACGGCCTTGAAACGCCGCTGCGCCCACCGGTTCAGGAGATGGACAACGAAACACGTAAAAGTCTTATTTCCGGGCACATGACCGAAATCATGCAGCTGCTCAATCTCGATTTGAGTGATGACAGTCTGATGGAGACGCCGCGTCGCATCGCCAAAATGTATGTCGATGAGATTTTCTCCGGGCTTGATTACGCCAATTTCCCGAAAATTACCGTCATTGAAAACAAAATGAAGGTCGATGAGATGGTGACGGTGCGCGATATCACCCTGACCAGCACCTGCGAACATCACTTTGTGACCATCGACGGTAAAGCGACCGTGGCTTATATCCCGAAAGACGCGGTGATTGGCCTGTCTAAAATCAACCGTATCGTGCAGTTCTTTGCCCAGCGTCCGCAGGTACAGGAGCGTTTAACCCAGCAGATCCTCATCGCGCTGCAAACGCTGCTTGGTACCAACAACGTGGCGGTATCGATTGATGCGGTACACTACTGCGTGAAAGCGCGTGGCATTCGTGATGCGACCAGCGCCACCACCACCACCTCGCTGGGCGGCCTGTTCAAATCGAGCCAGAATACCCGCCAGGAGTTCCTGCGCGCCGTCCGTCACGTTAGCTAACCGTCAGGGCAGGGTACATGGAAAGAAATGTCACGCTGGATTTCGTTCGTGGCGTCGCTATTCTGGGTATTCTGCTTCTGAATATAAGCGCCTTCGGTTTGCCGAAGGCCGCTTACCTCAATCCCGCCTGGTATGGCGATATCACTCTCCGCGACGCCTGGACATGGGCGGTGCTGGATCTCTTTGCCCAGGTCAAATTCCTTACCCTGTTTGCGCTGCTGTTTGGCGCAGGTCTTCAGCTGTTACTGAAACGCGGTAAACGCTGGATCCAGGCTCGGCTCTCTCTGCTGGTGCTGTTCGGATTTATTCATGGGCTGCTGTTCTGGGATGGCGACATTCTGCTGGCCTATGGGCTGGTAGGGCTGATCTGCTGGCGCATCATCCGCGATGCGCATGATATCAAAAATCTCTTCAATACCGGCGTGGTGCTGTTTCTTATCGGCGTGGCTATATTGCTGCTGCTGGGGGTTATCTCCGGCGGCTCGACCAACCGCTCCTGGGTACCGGATGCGGCGAACCTGCAATATGAGCAGTACTGGAAGTTGGGCGGCGGACTGGAAGCCATCAGCAACCGGGCGGATATGATTGGCAACAGCTTACTGGCGCTCGGCGCACAGTATGGCTGGCAGCTGGCGGGGATGATGCTGATCGGCGCCGCGCTGATGCGTACCGGCTGGCTGAAGGGCGAGTTCAGTCCGCGCCACTATCGCCGCACCGGGATGTGGCTGGTGCTGATCGGGCTGGCGATCAATCTTCCGGCGGTGATCGCCCAGTGGTATCTGCACTGGGATTATCGCTGGTGTGCATTCCTGTTGCAGGCGCCGCGCGAGCTGAGCGCGCCGTTTCAGACGATTGGCTATGCCGCGCTCATCTACGGTTACTGGCCACAGCTCTGCCGTTTCAGGCTGGTGACGGCGGTGGCCTGCGTGGGGCGCATGGCGCTCAGCAACTATATTTTACAGACGCTGATCTGTACTACCCTGTTCTATCAGCTTGGCTTATTTATGAAGTTCGACCGGCTACAATTGCTGGGCATTGTCCTGCCGGTGTGGCTGGTTAATATTCTTTTCTCCGTCCTCTGGCTGCGCCATTTCCGTCAGGGGCCGCTGGAATGGGTATGGCGGCAATTGACCATACGTGCGTCAGGCGTTTCATCAAGCCATACATCCGGATAACGATCTGGATCACAATCATTAACAAAACGGATGTAACCGTTTTCATCCTTGTGACCTTCTTCACGTAGTCCTCGCCTTGTCGCTGCCAGAATAGACACCTTGCTAAACACAGGGGGTGTCTGTGAGTCGCTGCAATCTAAATAAGGGTGGTGAATATGATCACCATTCGTGACGTCGCGCGTCAGGCGGGCGTTTCTGTCGCCACCGTTTCCCGGGTTCTCAACAATAGCGCGCTGGTCAGTCCGGAGACGCGGGAGTGCGTGATGAAAGCCGTCACGGCGCTGGGCTACCGGCCTAATGCGAACGCCCAGGCGCTGGCGACCCAGGTCAGCGACACCATCGGCGTGGTGGTGATGGACGTGTCGGATGCCTTCTTCGGTGCCCTGGTAAAAGCCGTCGATATGGTGGCCCAGGAGCACCAGAAAAACGTGCTGATCGGCAATAGTTATCACGAGGCGGAAAAAGAGCGTAACGCCATTGAGGTGTTGATTCGCCAGCGCTGTAACGCCCTGATCGTCCATTCAAAAGCCCTGAGCGACGAGGAGCTATCTGCCCTGATGGAGCAGATCCCCGGCATGGTGCTCATTAACCGCATCGTTCCCGGCTATGCCCACCGCTGCGTCTGCCTCGATAACGTCAGCGGAGCGATGATGGCGACGCGGATGCTGATGAACAACGGGCATCAGCGCATCGGCTATCTGGCCTCCAGCCACCGCATTGAGGACGACGATATGCGCCGGGAAGGCTGGCAGAAAGCGTTGCTTGAACAGGGTATTACCGGATCAGACAGCTGGATCGGCACCGGTGCGCCGGACATGCTGGGTGGGGAAGCGGCCATGGTGGAGCTGCTCGGGCGCAACCTGCAGTTGACCGCGGTTTTTGCCTACAACGACAGCATGGCGGCGGGCGCACTCACGGCGCTGAAAGACAATGGCATTGCGGTGCCACAGCATCTGTCATTGATTGGTTTTGATGATATCCCGATTGCCCGTTACACGGACCCGCAGCTGACCACAGTCCGCTACCCCATCGCCTCCATGGCCCGGCTGGCCACGGAGCTGGCGTTACAGGGAGCCGCCGGGAAGCTGGATATCAATGCAACCCACTGTTTCATGCCAACTTTAGTGCGTCGCCACTCCGTTGCCATTCGGCAAACTGTGGTGCCGATCACTAACTAATAATTCGCCGTGATGTAACCGTTTTCAATTTGTGAGTAAATTCACAGTAACTTAACAATGCGCTGTCTATGATGTCAGCGTTTTAGCAACTGAAACGCTATGTAACGGTGATTAATCACTTTGGCTATAGCTAAGGTTCGTTAAACATCCAAAAAAACGCATTCTGGAGCGCTACCGACCAAGGAAGATAGAAATTTTATAAGTGGACTTCGGCCGGCAGTAACGTTTCTTTAACATGTGCCCGCCGAGCCTTATTCACACGAACTACCCTGCATAAAAATCGGAGATATCATGAATAAGAAGGTGTTGACTCTGTCTGCTGTTATGGCAAGCATGCTTTTCGGTGCCGCCGCGCACGCTGCAGATAGCCGTATTGGTGTGACTATCTATAAGTATGACGACAACTTCATGTCCGTTGTGCGTAAGGCAATCGAGAAAGAGGGTACTGGCGCACCAGACGTACAGCTGCTGATGAACGACTCCCAGAATGACCAGTCCAAACAGAACGACCAGATCGACGTTCTGCTGGCGAAAGGCGTAAAAGCTCTGGCAATCAACCTGGTTGACCCGGCAGCAGCAGGCACCGTTATTGAAAAAGCACGCGGCCAGAACGTGCCGATTGTGTTCTTCAACAAAGAACCTTCCCGCAAAGCGCTGGATAGCTACGACAAAGCCTTCTACGTCGGTACCGACTCCAAAGAATCCGGCATTATTCAGGGCGACCTGATTGCCAAACACTGGGCCGCTAACCCGAACTGGGATCTGAACAAAGATGGTCAGGTACAGTTCGTACTGCTGAAAGGCGAGCCAGGCCACCCGGACGCTGAAGCACGTACCACCTACGTTATCAAAGAGCTGAACGACAAGGGTCTGAAAACCCAGCAGCTGGCTTTAGATACCGCAATGTGGGATACCGCTCAGGCGAAAGACAAGATGGACGCATGGCTGTCCGGCCCGAACGCGAACAAAATTGAAGTGGTTATCGCCAACAACGACGCGATGGCAATGGGTGCGGTAGAAGCCCTGAAAGCTCACAACAAATCCTCTATCCCGGTATTTGGTGTGGACGCCCTGCCTGAAGCGCTGGCACTGGTTAAATCTGGCGCAATGGCCGGTACCGTGCTGAACGATGCCAACAACCAGGCGAAAGCCACCTTCGATCTGGCGAAAAACCTGGCAGAAGGTAAAGGCGCTGCTGACGGTACTAACTGGAAAATTGACAACAAAGTTGTTCGTGTACCGTACGTTGGCGTAGATCAGGAAAACCTGGCGCAGTTCACCGGTAAATAAGTTATAGCATTCCACTGGGCGCAGTTTCTGCGCCCTTTTATCACGCGACGCGAGGCCGAGAAGGTATAATTATGGTCAGCACAACGACTCAGTCGTCCGGTGAATACTTGTTGGAAATGAGCGGTATCAACAAGTCTTTTCCCGGTGTTAAAGCACTGGATAATGTTAATTTAAAAGTACGGCCTCACTCCATTCACGCCTTAATGGGTGAAAACGGTGCGGGTAAATCAACATTATTGAAATGCTTATTTGGGATCTATCAAAAAGATTCTGGCAGCATTCTTTTTCAGGGAAAAGAGATCGATTTCCATTCCGCCAAAGAGGCGCTGGAAAACGGTATTTCGATGGTTCACCAGGAACTAAACCTGGTACTTCAGCGTTCTGTTATGGACAATATGTGGCTGGGTCGTTATCCGACCAAAGGCGTATTTGTCGATCAGGACAAAATGTATCGCGACACCAAAGCTATTTTTGATGAACTGGATATTGATATCGATCCGCGCGCGCGCGTCGGTACGTTGTCTGTTTCACAAATGCAGATGATTGAAATCGCCAAGGCCTTCTCCTATAACGCCAAAATCGTGATTATGGACGAGCCTACCTCTTCATTAACGGAGAAAGAGGTGAACCACCTGTTCACCATTATCCGTAAACTGAAAGAGCGCGGTTGCGGCATCGTTTATATCTCTCACAAAATGGAAGAGATCTTCCAGCTGTGTGATGAAATCACCGTGCTTCGCGACGGGCAGTGGATCGCCACCCAGTCGCTGGAAGGGCTGGACATGGACAAGATCATCGCCATGATGGTTGGCCGCTCCCTGAACCAGCGCTTCCCGAACAAAGAGAACAAGCCGGGCGAAGTGATTCTGGAAGTGCGCAACCTGACTTCACTGCGTCAGCCTTCCATTCGCGATGTCTCCTTCGATCTGCATAAAGGGGAGATTCTCGGGATTGCCGGTCTGGTGGGCGCCAAGCGTACCGATATCGTCGAAACGCTGTTTGGCATCCGCGAGAAATCTGGCGGCACCATCACTCTGCACGGTAAAAAGATTAATAACCATAACGCCAACGAAGCCATTAACCACGGCTTTGCGCTGGTGACCGAAGAGCGTCGCTCGACCGGTATTTACGCCTATCTGGATATTAACTTTAACTCCTTAATTTCTAATATTCATAATTATAAAAATAAAATCGGTTTGTTGGATAATTCCCGCATGAAGAGTGATACCCAGTGGGTTATTGACTCCATGCGCGTAAAAACCCCAGGACATCGCACGCAAATTGGATCGCTTTCCGGTGGTAACCAGCAAAAGGTTATTATTGGGCGCTGGTTGTTAACCCAGCCTGAAATTCTGATGCTGGATGAACCAACCCGCGGTATCGACGTTGGTGCAAAATTTGAAATTTATCAGCTGATTGCTGAATTAGCTAAGAAAGATAAAGGGATTATTATTATTTCTTCCGAAATGCCGGAATTGTTAGGGATCACAGATCGTATTCTGGTTATGAGCAATGGTCTCGTTGCCGGAATTGTTGACACCAAAACGACAACGCAAAACGAAATTTTGCGTCTTGCGTCTTTGCACCTTTAAGATCAGGGGCTCCTCATGAGTGCGTTAAATAAGAAAAGTTTTCTTACTTATCTGAAAGAAGGCGGTATTTACGTTGTTCTTTTAGTCTTACTGGCCATTATTATTTTCCAGGATCCGACTTTCTTAAGTCTGCTGAACTTAAGTAACATTCTGACCCAGTCTTCGGTGCGTATTATTATCGCCCTCGGCGTGGCAGGTCTTATTGTCACCCAGGGTACTGACCTGTCAGCCGGCCGTCAGGTTGGTCTGGCGGCGGTTGTTGCGGCAACGCTTCTGCAGTCGATGGAAAACGCCAACAAGGTCTTCCCGGAAATGGCAACCATGCCTATTTTCCTGGTGATCCTGATTGTCTGTGCCATTGGCGCGGTCATCGGTCTGATTAACGGCATCATCATTGCGTACCTGAACGTAACGCCGTTCATCACCACCCTGGGTACCATGATCATCGTTTACGGTATCAACTCCCTGTACTACGACTTTGTGGGCGCATCACCGATTTCCGGTTTCGACAGTGGATTCTCGACCTTTACGCAGGGCTTTATCGCGATGGGCAGTTTCCGCCTCTCCTACATCACCTTCTACGCGCTGATTGCCGTGGCGTTCGTCTGGGTGCTGTGGAACAAAACCCGCTTCGGTAAGAACATCTTCGCTATCGGGGGTAACCCGGAAGCGGCAAAAGTCTCTGGTGTTAACGTGGCGCTGAACCTGCTGGTTATCTATGCCCTGTCCGGCGTGTTCTATGCGTTCGGTGGTTTGCTGGAAGCGGGCCGTATCGGCTCTGCCACCAACAACCTCGGCTTTATGTATGAGCTGGATGCGATTGCCGCGTGCGTCGTGGGGGGCGTGTCGTTCAGCGGTGGTGTAGGTACCGTGCTGGGCGTGGTAACCGGTGTGATCATCTTCACCGTTATCAACTACGGCCTGACCTATATCGGCGTCAACCCGTACTGGCAGTACATTATCAAGGGCGCGATCATTATCTTCGCCGTTGCGCTGGACTCCCTGAAGTACGCGCGTAAGAAGTAATAGCGTTGATAACAAAAAACCCGCCTTGTGCGGGTTTTTTTATGCCCGGCAAAGGTAAATGCAAAACGGTCACTTGGGTGACCATTTTTAATGTTTGCGCCCTCTCCCCGTGGGAGAGGGGCGGGGTGATGGCATCAGAAAGCACCCAACATGTAGGCCGGGTAAGGCGAAGCCGCCACCCGGCGAGATTTGCCCGGCGGCGCTGCGCTTGCACGGGTCTACGGGGTTATGTAGGCCGGGTAAGGCGAAGCCGCCACCCGGCGGGGGTTACTTCTTCTTCTGCATCTCAAGCAGCTGTTCTGGCGTGACCGCCGGATAACCCTGGGCATCGGCAGGGACTTCTGTCATCGTCGGGATTGGCACCAGCGGGCCTAAGAAGCGTGGTTCGCGTTTGAAGATGTAGAGATCCGCCAGCGCCCCCAGGCGTGCGCCAAACTCGCGTACCCGCACGGTGAGCATATCTTTTGGTGACGGGACGGCATAGCACTGTGCCTGAATCCCCATATGCAGGGCGATAAACAGCGCGCGTTCGCAGTGGAAGCGCTGGGTAATGATGATGAAATCGTTGGTATCAAACACCTTACGGGTGCGAACAATCGAATCGAGGGTTCTGAAACCGGCGTAGTCGAGCACGATATCGGCCGGATCAACCCCTGCGGCAATCAAATCCTTACGCATGGTGACCGGCTCGTTATAGCTCTGAAGCGCATTGTCACCGCTCAGCAGCAGATAATTCACTTTGCCGCTGTTATAGGCGTTGAGCGCTCCCTGAATGCGGTAACGGTAATACTGGTTGATCACCCCGGTGCGGTAATACTTGGCGGTGCCCAGCACCACGCCGACCTGCCGGTAGGGCAGATCCTGAAGGTCATCAAAGATATAAGGAGCCGTTTTCCAGCTCATCCAGCGGTCGAGGCCCAGCGCAGTCAACAGCACGATGCCGATCAGGACAACCAGGCTGTAAAACATGCGCTTTAACATACAGATGACTCTTACCAAAGGTGAAATTTCACTCAGGCTACTTTACCCGTCTGGTAAGCGCAAGAAAGGGCGATTTAATTGAGGGGATTTTCATCAGTTGTGCGGGCATTGCTGCCCGCATCATACGCTTAGCCCAGCAGGACACGATCAATGTTGCTACAACCCAGCGCACGCAGCGTGGCCGCAGTGGCATCCCACTGGATCAGCGGTGCATCGGCTTTTTCCGCCAGAATGGCGCGCTGGATATCCGGGTAGTCGTAACCGTTAAGGCTGAGCAGGTTCAGCGCCCCCTGTAACGGCGGCAGCGTCGGGTTAAAGGCGGCATTCTCGGCATAGCTGCCGGTAAAGATTCGCCCGTCACGACACTCCAGCGCCACGCCGCTCGGCGCGTTGCTGTATGGCGCGTGTGCTTTATTGGCGGCAAGAATAGCAGCCTGGGTCAGTTCATCCCCGCTCACGGCATAACCGTGGTCCTGCTCGTCCATCAGCAGCGATTTGATCTCAAGATCTTTCGGTCCGAACGCATCCGGCAGATAATCCGCCAGCGTATGCTGGGCGCGGCCCGGCAGGTTGATGCGCAGCTGTAAACCGCTGTTAAGCTCGTTCATAAACTGACGGCAGTGGCCGCACGGGGTGTAGTTGACGGTGATCGCTTGCAGGGATTTTTCACCACGCAGCCAGGCGTGGCTGATGGCGCTCTGTTCCGCATGCACGGTCTGCTGCATGGTGGCGCCGAGAAACTCCATATTGCCACCGAAGTACCAGGTGCCGCTCACGCCGCGGGCAATGGCGCCGACGTTGAAATGGGAAAGGTCAGCGCGGGCGCAGGCCGCCGCCAGCGGCAGAAGCGCAAAGGCCAGTGCGTCATCATCCAGATCCGTGGCACGTTTCAGTGCGGCGACCTGTTCAGCCGTCAGCAGGGCGGGGAAGTGTGCATCCGCCAGAACCGGGGCCAGGGCTGACTGCAAATTCTCTGCTAGCTCGGCAAAAGCTGATTGAAAACGTGGATGCATGGCGTTGCCTCATAAAGGTTAATGGATCGGTAGTGTACGGAGCCGCTGGGGCTTTATATGTGACTTAGATCTCATTATGTGTGCAACTTATGAAACTCAGATTAAAAATGCGCGACGCGTCGCAAATTTTAGCCCACCACCGCCAGAATGATCGGGAACAGGAAAGGGGCGATCAGCGAGGTCAAAATCCCGCAGATTACCAGCGCCAGCGAACTGAAGGCACCTTCCTGGTAATCCAGCTCCGCACAGCGGGCGGTGCCGAGGGCGTGTGAGGCGGTGCCCATCGCCAGACCACGGGCAGATTTGGTGCGGATGCGCATGGCATTCAGCAGCGTATGGCCTAATACCGCACCCAGAATACCGACATAAATGACGCACACGGCGCTGATCGCCGGGATGCCGCCGAGACTGCCGCCCACCGCCATGGCAATCGGGGTGGTGACCGATTTAGGCAGAATGGAGGCGGCAATTTCCGGTGTTGCCCCCATCAGCAACGCCACCGAGGTGCCGGTGATCATCGCCACCACGCTACCCACCAGGCAGATGGTAATAATCGACTTCCAGCGGGCGCGGATCTGGTGCAGTTGTTCATACAGCGGAAACGCCAGCGCGACCACCGCAGGCTGGAGCAGATCGTTGAGGACTTTGCTGCCCTGGAAATAGTGATCGTAAGGGATGCCGGTTAACAGCAGGAAAGGGATGATCACGACCATCGCCACCAGCAGGGGATTAAGCAGCGGGAACTTCAGGCGCACCGCCAGCTTGCGGGCGGCGAAGAAGACTGCCACGGTGAGCGGCAACGACCACCAGATATTAGCCATCATTTTTTCTGTCCTTTCTGTCCAATCACTTTACGCTCCCCGTGCGCCAGATGGGTACTCCAGCTCACCACTAAAAACACCACCAGCGTACTGATGGTGCAGGAGACAAATATCGGGCCAAACTGCGCGCTCAGCAGATCGTAATACTGCATCACGCCCACACCGATGGGGACGAACAGAAGGGCCATATAGCGGATCAGTATCGAGCAGCCTGGCTTGACCCAGTTTGCCGGAAGGATTTGCAGCGCAAGCAGCACAAACAGGATCAGCATGCCGATAATACTGCCGGGAATGGTGATCGGCAGCAGGGAGGCGAGAAAGATACCTGCATAGAGGCAGGCATAAATCAGGATGAAGGCGCGCAGGTATTGCCAGATAACGATCAGTGTTTTATTCATGGTGGAAGCCCTTAATGGAACGCATTCATCATACAATTAAAACCGGAAACGTGCTACGGATCACATCATGACTTTTGAGCATACCAGACATTACTTTCTGGAACGTTGGGCATTTCCCCAAACCACAGGAGACAATGCGGCGCAGACAATATACGATCGACAGATAAAGATAATGATGCTGAAATCCGGCCCTGAACGTTTACTGGAGGTAAACAATGCCATCCATTCTCATTAAAACCGCTGATGAGCTGGCTCGCCAGCGACATGCGGGCGAACTGCTGGCCTCGGTGTTTACCATGCTGGACGAGTTTATTAAGCCTGGCGTATCCACTATGGAGATCAACAATCGCGCGGAGGCGTTTATCGTCGAACAACTTCAGTCCCGCCCGGCCAGCAAAGGACAGTATGGTTACCCCTACGTGCTGAATACCTCGGTGAACGAAGTGGTGTGCCACGGGATCCCGAAAGAGTCAGAACACCTTAAATCGGGTGCCATCGTGAATGTCGACATCACTCTCGAAAACGCGGGCATGATCGCCGACTCTAGTAAAATGTATCTCATTGGCGACGTTTCGCCCCTGGCACGCAGGCTGGTGAAAGCCACCTATGAGGGAATGTGGAGAGGAATTAAGGCCGTCAAACCGGGCGCTACGCTTGGGGATATCGGTCACGCTATTCAGTCATACGTTGAAGGCCAGGGCTACAGCGTGGTGCGCGAGTATTGCGGGCACGGCATTGGCAAAGAGATGCATGAAGAGCCGCAGATCCTCCACTACGGCAAACCTGGCGAAGGCCCGGTGTTGCAGGAGGGGATGGTCTTTACCATCGAACCGATGATCAATCAGGGTGACAGCCGGATCAAAACGAAGAAAGACGGCTGGACGGTGGTCACCCGTGACAAAAAGCTCTCTGCGCAATGGGAACACACCATCGCCGTGACCGCGGACGGTTTTGAAGTGCTGACGCTGCGTCCTGAAGAGACAATCCCGGATTAAGACCGCACCCCACGAGTGATGCTTCCCACCTTTGGCGGGAGCGGCTACTATAGCGCCTCTTTTTTTACGGGTACTGATATGCGTGTATTACTGGCACCGATGGAAGGCGTGCTCGATTCGCTGGTGCGTGAGCTGCTGACCGACGTTAACGATTATGACCATTGCATCACCGAGTTCCTGCGGGTGGTGGATATGTTGTTGCCGGTAAAATCGTTTTACAGACTCTGCCCGGAACTGCATCACCAGAGCCGCACCCCCTCCGGCACCCTGGTGCGGATCCAACTACTGGGACAATATCCCGAGTGGCTGGCGGAAAACGCCGCCCGCGCCGTCGAGCTGGGCTCCTGGGGCGTGGATCTGAACTGCGGCTGTCCGTCAAAAATGGTTAACGGCAGCGGCGGCGGCGCCACGCTGCTGAAAGATCCTGAGCTGATCTACCGCGGCGCGAAAGCGATGCGCGAGGCGGTGCCCTCCCATCTGCCGGTGACGGTAAAGGTTCGCCTCGGCTGGGACAGCGGCGACAGGCAGTTTGAAATTGCCGATGCGGTACAGCAGGCGGGCGCCAGCGAGCTGGTGGTTCACGGACGCACCAAAGAAGATGGTTACAAAGCCGAACGCATTAACTGGCAGGCCATCGGCGAGATCCGTAAACGGCTGACCATCCCGGTGGTCGCTAACGGTGAAATCTGGGATCGCGAGAGCGCGCTGGCCTGCATGGCCGCAACCGGCTGCGATGCCATCATGATTGGGCGCGGGGCGCTCAACGTGCCAAACCTCAGCCGGGTGATTAAATACAACGAGCCGCGTATGCCGTGGCCGGAGGTGGTGACGCTGCTGAAGAAGTACTCCCGCCTCGAAAAGCAGGGCGACACCGGCCTGTACCACGTGGCGCGCATCAAGCAGTGGTTGAGCTACCTGCGTAAAGAGTACGACGAGGCCCTGGATCTGTTTCAGGAGATCCGCGCCCTGCAATCTTCGGCGGAGATAGCCCGGGTGATTCAGGCGAAATAGCAGTACGGCAAGCATCACGTTTTTGCGGCGCGCATTGTGGCTCCGAACGACACGGTTAACGTGTGCAAACGGGATGCGTATCCGAGTTTTTACTGGATATGTAAAGGTATGACAAATTGTGGATTGCCACCGATTCCTAAACAAAGGAGGCGAAGCGGGCGTATTTTGCCCCCCTTCTTTTTTTGGTGAATAACGTCATGAATCGTTCGATTTTTTATTTCTGCTGCTTGCCTCTCTCCCTGCTTCTTGTTGCCTGCGCCCCGGGCCACGATACCGCAACCTCGCTGAATCAACAGATCCCCGCCGCGAAAATCGATACCGGCCTGGCTGCCGGAGAGTGGCCAAAAGAGAGCTGGTGGGAAGATTTTCACGATCCAGAATTAAATACGCTGATTACCAAAGCCCTGGCCGATGCGCCGGATATGACCCTTGCCCGTCAGCGCATCGCCCTTGCCGAAGCGCAGGCCAAAATGGCAATGGCTGCCGATGGCCCGGAGGTTAATTTCTCTGCCGACGCAGAGCGGCAGAAAATGTCAGCCGAAGGGCTGATGGGCCCCTTCGCGATAACCGATCCGGCGGCCGGAACCACTGGCCCCTGGTACACTAACGGCACTTTTGGCCTGACCGCTGGCTGGGATCTGGATTTGTGGGGTAAAAACCGCGCCCAGGTTGAAGCCCGCATCGGGAAGGTCAACGCACAACAGGCGGAGCTGCAGCAGACCCGTCAACTGCTGGCCAGCAGCGTGGCGCGTCTTTACTGGGACTGGCAAACCCAGGCGGCCATTGGGCATCTCTTAGCCGCCATCAAACAGGAGCAGCTCAATATTATCGGTACCGACCGGGAGCTGTACCAGCATGGTATCACCTCTTCTGTGGAAGGGGTGGAAACCGACATTAACGCCAGTAAAACGGATGAGCACCTGGCGGAGGTGAAGGGAAAAATGAAAGCCATTGAGGCGCGTCTGGCGGCGCTTACCAACTCCCCAACGGTGACGCTGACCCCGCACGCCTTGCCCGCTGTCGAGAGCAAAATGCCTTCCACTCTGGGCTATGAATTACTCGCCCGCCGCCCTGATTTGCAGGAGGCGCACTGGTATATCGAAGCCTCCCTGCATGAGGTGGATGCGGCGAAAGCGGCCTTCTATCCTGACGTGAACCTGATGGCCTTCCTGCAACAGGATGCGCTGCACTTAAGCGATCTGTTCCGCTCCTCGGCGCAGCAGATGGGCGTTACCGCCGGGCTGACCCTGCCGATTTTCGACAGTGGGCGCCTGAATGCCAACCTTGATATCGCCCAGGCGCAAAATAATCTGTCGATCGCGAACTACAACAAAGCGGTAGTGGAGGCTGTCAACCAGGTCGCCCGGACGGCAAGCGAAGTCGAAACGTTAATGACGAAAAATAAGCATCAGCAACGCGTTGAAGCCGATGCCGCACGGGTAGTCGCGCTGGCACAGGCGCGCTTTAATGCCGGGATTGTCGCAGGCTCACGGGTCAGCGAGGCTCGGATCCCCGCTCTGCAGGAACAACTGGCCGGGCTGACGCTGCAGGGACAGTACATCGATGCCACCCTGCAACTCACCTCCGCGCTGGGTGGCGGCTATAAGCACGGGTGAAAAGTGAGAAGTCACTATACTTACTTCTTTGTCTTCTTTTCTGGAGGTGAGTATGGGTTCAACCAATCGTGTGGCTATTGTAACGGCATCAGATTCGGGGATCGGCAAAACCACAGCGCTGATGCTGGCGGAGCGTGGGTTTGATATTGGCGTGACCTGGCACTCGGATGAAGAAGGGGCGATGAAAACCTGCCGCGAGATCGAGGCGCGTGGACAGCGGGCAGAGGCCATCCATCTCGATCTCAGCCAGTTGCCGGACGGGGCGAAAGCCATCGAGACGCTGATTGAACGTTTCGGCCGACTTGACGTGCTGGTCAATAACGCCGGGGCGATGACCAAAGCGCCGTTTCTTGAGATGGAATATGACCAGTGGCGATCTATTTTTAGCGTCGATGTGGATGGGGCATTTCTCTGTTCGCAGATCGCCGCCCGGCAGATGGTGAAGCAGGGGGAGGGGGGACGTATCGTCAATATCACCTCGGTGCATGAACATACGCCGCTGCCGGAGGCCAGCGCTTACACCTCAGCCAAACACGCCCTCGGCGGCCTGACCAAGTCGATGGCGATGGAGCTGGTTCACCATAACATTCTGGTGAACGCCGTGGCGCCGGGCGCCATTGCCACGCCGATGAATGACATGGATGACAGCGAAGTGAAGCCCGGCTCGATGCCCAACATTCCACTGGCAAGGCCGGGGCATACCAAAGAGATCGCCAGCCTGGTCGCCTGGCTATGTGACACCGACGCCAGCTACGCCACCGGACAGTCGTTTATCGTCGATGGCGGCTTTATGCTGGGCAATCCGCAGTTTAAACCGGAGCAGTAATCCTTAGCTGCGATCCCGGCGTTTCAGCCACCAGCGCACCACGAAAACCAGCACCAGCACCACAATCAGCCAGATCCAGTGGCGCAGGTGCTGGTCCAGCGCGTGCAGCCAGGGCTCCAGCACTTCACCGCCCACGTAGCCTAAGGTGGTGAAAATCAGCGCCCAGATGATGGCGCCCACAATGTTCAGCGGCAGGAAAATTTTTGGCGGCAGGCGACTGGCCCCGATCAGTAGCGGGCCGATGATGCGAAAACCGTACATAAAGCGGGTGCCGATCACGAAAAGGTAAGGGTGGCGCTGGATCAGCTGCTGGGCGCGGTTGATTTTCTTCTGATGGCGGGAAAAGCGCCGCAGGATCGCCGGACCAAACCGGACGCCAAGCAGATAGAGCAGCTGATCGCCGATCATGCCTCCTAGCGCTACCGCGGCCACGACCAGCGGAAAACGCAGCAGCCCCTGATGCGCCGCCACGCCCCCCAGCAGAGTGATAGTTTCCCCTTCCGCTATGCTGCCAACGACCAGCGCGGCATAGCCATACTGTGCAATCAAAGTATTAATATCCATACGCTAAGCGTAGCGCAGGAAACGTTAACGCATGAACAACCAGCTGATGAAACCTAAAACAGGAACGATCAGACCAAAAAACAGGGCACCTGTCGCCCAGGCAAACGGCGCTACCTCTTCTTCTTTTTTGATATCGGCAAAGCGCGCCAGCGCCTGCGGGCCGTCAGGGGCAGTCACCTCTTCAAACTGCTTTTTATGCCCCTGTTCAACCAGCATTTTTGCACCCTGCAGGTCGGACTTATCCAGCGCAGCGATTTGCTTTCCTTTCTGGAAAAAAATGAATTCCGCCATCAGAGATCTCTCCCGTAAACTGCTGTTTAGCAGGGAGTAATATACCAGACGCCCAAACCTGCCGCTGCATTTTTATACTGTACAAAAAATAATCTCAGGCCTGCATTATACTTGAGTTATCGCTAGCGGGCCGACAACAAGGGGGCGTTATGAACCATGTCTGGGGACTCTTTTCCCATCCCGATCGTGAAATGCACGTGATCAGAAGCGAAAACGAAACGGTCAGTCATCACTATACCCACCATGTGTTGCTGATGGCTGCCGTACCGGTGATTTGCGCGTTCATCGGTACCACGCAAATTGGCTGGGATTTTGACGACGGCAACATTGTAAAACTTTCGTGGACAACCGGCCTGGCGCTGGCCGCAGTCTTTTACGCCCTGATGCTGGCAGGGGTAGCGGTAATGGGGCGGGTGATTTACTGGATGGCGCGTCGCTATCCGCAGCGTCCTTCCCTGGCGCACTGCATGGTGTTTGCCGGTTACGTGGCAACCCCGCTGTTTTTAAGCGGGATCGTGGCGCTCTATCCTATTGTCTGGCTCTGCGCGCTGGTGGGGACGCTGGCGCTCTTTTATACCGGTTATCTGCTCTATATCGGTATTCCTACCTTCCTGAATATCAACAAAGAAGAGGGCCGCAGCTTTTCCGGTTCGACTCTCGCCATTGGCGTGCTGTTGCTGGAAGTGCTACTGGCGCTGACGGTTATTCTTTGGGGTTATGGATATCGTCTCTTCTGACGACACGGCATTGCTGGCGTAATTGCCAGCAATGCAGCATCTGTTCACGATTAACTACTGGTAGCAAGGCATCCGGACGGCTATGATGCCTTAGCCAGCCCGTGTTCTCGCTTCGGCCCGGGCGGCGTACGTTATTACGTGCGTGAATAATTATCCGAAATCTCACCATGCTGAAATTCCGCGTTTCTTTACTGAGTCTTGCACTGTTGCTGGCCGTGCCAGTGGCGACCCCCGCAATCGCCAAAACTGCCGCTGTGGCTACGGCGACACAGCCGGAGATTGCTTCTGGCAGCGCTATGATCGTCGATCTGAATACCAACAAAGTGATCTATTCCAGCCACCCGAATCTGGTGCGCCCGATCGCGTCGATTACCAAATTAATGACCGCGATGGTGGTGCTGGATGCACGACTGCCGCTGGATGAAAAACTGCGCGTCGACATCAGCCATACGCCAGAGATGAAAGGGATCTACTCCCGCGTGCGTCTGAACAGCGAAATCAGCCGTAAAAATATGCTGCTGCTGGCGCTGATGTCCTCGGAAAACCGCGCTGCGGCAAGCCTGGCGCACCACTATCCCGGCGGCTATGACGCCTTTATCCGGGCGATGAATGCGAAAGCGAAGGCGCTGGGGATGGTTCAGACGCGCTTTGTGGAGCCAACCGGTCTGTCGATTCATAACGTCTCGACGGCGCAGGATCTGACGAGGCTGCTGATCGCCACTAAGCAGTATCCGCTGCTCGGCCAGCTCAGCACCACCCGGGAAGAGATGGCCACCTTCTCGCATCCGGCGTATACCCTGCCGTTTCGTAACACCAACCATCTGGTCTACCGCGATAACTGGAATATCCAGCTGACCAAAACCGGCTTTACCAACGCCGCGGGCCACTGTCTGGTGATGCGTACGGTCTTTAATGGCAAGCCGGTGGCGCTGGTGGTGATGGACGCCTTTGGCAAATATACCCACTTTGCCGACGCCAGCCGTCTGCGGACCTGGATTGAAACCGGAAAAGTCACCCCGGTTCCCGCCGCAGCCCTGAGCTACAAAAAGCAAAAAGCCGCCCAGATGGCGACGGCGCAGAACGATTGAATCGCGTTTAATGCCCGGCGGCGCTTCGCTTGCACGGGCCTACGGGTTGTGTAGGCCGGGTAAGCGAAGCGCCACCCGGCAATACCGCGTTGAAATAGATTACTCCGGCAGCGTCCAGTCACCGTCGTTGAGGGGGCGCTGCAAAATCAGCGTATCGCGCCAGTCGCCTTTCTTGTATCCCACGCTTCTCAGCTGTCCTGCCACTTCAAAACCGTGCTTTTTATGCAGGCGTAACGACCCGGCGTTGTTCGGCCCATCGCCCACCACGGCGATCATCTGGCGCCACGGACCCTCTTCGCTGCGGGCAATCAGGGCGCTCAGCAGCGCGCTGCCAAAGCCGCGTCCGGGCGTGCTGGCCTCGACGTAAATCGACTCTTCAAGGGTGTAACGGTAGGCGGGGCGCGCGCGATAATGGGTGGCGTAACAGAAGCCCACCACAATCCCACGATAGAGCGCCACCAGCCACGGCAGCCCCTGGCTGGTCACCGCGTGTATACGCTCGCGCATCTCGTCTACGGTAGGGGGAACTTCTTCAAAAGATGCACGCCCGTTAAGGACGTGCCAGGCATAGATGGCGGCGATGGCATGAGCGTCCTCCGCCTCTGCATCGCGAACCTGAACGTCAGTTTCGGAGAAAGTTTCAACAGCCGACATAATATGTCCGCTCCTCATCAAAAAAAGCCAGAGAAACGTTTCTCTGGCGACCCGAGGCTACTCTAGTACGATTTGTACAGGCTTAACAGCGGGCCCATTCTGGCTAACTGGTTTGATCAGTGGCTTGCGGGCTATGAATCGCTGTTTCAGGCTGCTCTTGCCAGTTTTTATGCTTGGTTGTTTTACCAATCCCCGGATTCATACTGTTAGTTGGGTCATTAGCCCGATAAAACTGTTTTAATGAGTCCGGTGCTTCGTAAATGTGACCGACATTGTGTTCCGCCGGATATTGCGCGCCGCGCGCCTTCAGCAGAGCCAGCATTTGCGCCTTCAGGGCGTGAGCATCGACCCCTTTTTTAACGATGTAATCCTGGTGGAAGACGTAACACATAAAGTGGCCGTAATAGAGCTTATGCACCAGCTGGCTGTCGATCTCCGGCGGCAGTTTTTCGAACCATTCGGTATCGTTGCGGCGCAGGGCGATATCCAGCGCCAGAATATCCTCCACCTCGTCTGCGTGAACCGCCTGATAGCGGATCGCGGCGCCAGCGGCGGCAAAGCGGTGTAAAAAGGCCTTACTGCCCTCTTCAGGGGTGCAGGCAAAGAAATCCCCCTCCGCGGTTTTGAAGAATTCGCTCAGCCAGCTCTGCGCTTCGGCAATGCCGTCGCCCGCCATCTTCAACAGCAGGTGATGCTCGTACTTATCCCGCCAGCTTTTCATCCGCGGCGGCAGGTGCGCCGGGAAGGCGTTGCCCAGCTTTTGCATAAAGCGGTCAGTAAAGTGCGGTTTAAACAGTGACACCTTCTCCAGCATCGCATCGGTGCGCCCCTTCATGGTGAAGAAGAAGGGCATCTTGTCGGTGCCGAGCTTGTCGATCATCAGGAAGGTGTCTTTGCCGTAGCGTTCGGCGATGTCGTAAATATCCCGGTGCATATACTCACCGGCCACCGGCAGATGGGTAAATTCCCCGAGAATGTGGCGACGGATAGTGGTCAGCACCTCCGGCTGGTTGGTGCCGATATAGAACACCTGCTGGCGTTTCTCGGCCGGGAAGGTGTCCAGGCGTACGGCAAAGACCGCCAGCTTACCGGCACAGCCAGAGGATTCAAACAGACGATCCGGGTCGGCGTTATAGCGCGCCGGGGTGTCAGCATCAATTTCACGCACCCGGCTGATGTAATCATGGTCGTGAGCGTGGCGTCCGTCATGCAGTACATCGCTGTCTTTCACGCGGTCATCATCCAGCTTGCTGAGGATCTGCTCCGGCGTGACCCCTAAATCGATACCCAGATGGTTCACCAGCGTCAGCTTGCCCTGCTCATCGATGCGGGCAAAGAGTGACATTTCGGTATAGGCCGGGCCGCGCTGTACCAGCGATCCGCCAGAGTTATTGCAGATCCCGCCGATCACCGAGGCGCCGATACAGGAGGAACCAATCACCGAGTGCGGCTCACGGCCCAGCGGCTTGAGCGCCTTTTCCAGGGAGTAGAGCGTGGTGCCCGGATAGGCCAGCACCTGCTCACCTTTATCCAGCAGATGCAGCTTGTCGAGGCGCAGGGTGCTGATAATCACAATGTCGCGATCGTAATCATTGCCGTTCGGCGTGGAGCCTTCGGTCAGGCCGGTATTGGCCGCCTGCATCAGAATAATTTTGTCTGCTGCGACGCAGGCATTGAGCACCCGCCACAGCTCCAGCAGCGTGCCCGGGAACACCACCGCCAGCGCGTCCCCTTGTCCGGAGCGAAAGCCCTTGCGGTAGCGGGCGGTTTTCGCGGCGTCAGTAAGCAGGTGCGCCTGGCCTACCAGGCGTGATAGCTCGTTAATGAAACTGGTGTTATCGTGCAGTCGTTCAGAAGACATCGTCCACCCCTTGTGGTTATTCAAATGCGTCGTCAAAAATCATAGCGCGATTAATGTTTAAGCGAACCAGTATTCACCAGAAAAATCAGAGAATAAACCCTGCAACGTTCAGAGGGTTTATGGCACACTGCGCTTTTCGTACGGTCTGGCCGCGACTATCCGGCGGTTATTGATGAGAGAGTAAACGAGATGAAATGGCTCTGTTCTGTAGGTGTGGCTGTAAGTCTGGCGCTGCAACCCGCGCTGGCTGACGACCTGTTTGGCAATCATCCGCTAACGCCGGAAGCCCGGGACGCATTTGTAACCGACCTGCTCGCGAAGATGTCGGTTGATGAGAAAATCGGCCAGCTGCGCCTCATCAGCGTCGGACCGGATAATCCGAAAGAAGCCATTCGCGAAATGATTAAAAACGGGCAGGTGGGGGCGATTTTCAACACCGTCACCCGCCAGGATATCCGCAAAATGCAGGATCAGGTGATGGAGCTCAGCCACCTGAAAATCCCACTCTTCTTCGCCTTTGACGTGCTTCACGGCCAGCGTACCGTCTTCCCGATTACCCTCGGCCTTGCCTCCTCCTTTAACCTTGAGGCGGTGAAAACCGTGGGCCGCGTGTCGGCATACGAAGCAGCGGACGACGGCCTCAACATGACCTGGGCGCCGATGGTGGACGTCTCCCGCGATCCGCGCTGGGGCCGCGCCTCGGAAGGCTTCGGGGAGGATACTTATCTCACCGCGACGATGGGTAAAACCATGGTCGAAGCGATGCAGGGCAAAAGCCCGGCGGATCGCTACTCGGTGATGACCAGCGTCAAACACTTCGCCGCCTATGGCGCCGTGGAGGGCGGCAAAGAGTACAACACCGTCGACATGAGCCCGCAGCGCCTGTTCAACGATTATATGCCGCCGTACAAAGCGGGCCTGGATGCTGGCAGCGGCGCGGTGATGGTAGCCCTGAACTCGCTGAATGGGACGCCGGCCACCTCTGACAGCTGGCTGCTGAAAGAAGTTCTGCGTGACCAGTGGGGCTTTAAGGGCATCACTGTCTCCGATCATGGGGCGATCAAAGAGCTGATCAAGCACGGCACGGCCGCCGATCCGGAAGATGCGGTGCGGGTGGCGCTGAAGTCCGGCATCAACATGAGCATGAGCGACGAGTACTACAGCAAGTACCTGCCGGGTCTGGTGAAGAGCGGTAAGGTCACCATGGCGGAGCTGGACGACGCCACGCGCCACGTTCTGAACGTCAAATATGATATGGGGCTGTTTAACGATCCGTACAGCCACCTGGGGCCAAAAGAGTCTGACCCGGTAGACACCAACGCCGAAAGCCGCCTGCATCGTAAAGAGGCGCGTGAAGTGGCGCGTGAGAGCCTGGTGCTGCTGAAAAACCGTCTCGAGACCCTACCGCTGAAGAAATCCGGCACCGTGGCGGTGGTGGGCCCGCTGGCCGACAGCAAACGCGACGTGATGGGCAGCTGGTCTGCGGCAGGCGTGGCGGATCAGTCGGTCACCGTGCTGACCGGCATTAAAGACGCGCTGGGCGACAAGGGCAAAGTGATTTACGCCAAAGGGGCCAACGTCACCAACGATAAAGATATCGTCACCTTCCTCAACCAGTATGAAGAGGCGGTGAAAGTCGATCCACGCTCCGCCCAGGAGATGATTGACGAAGCGGTGAATGCTGCGAAGCAGTCTGATGTGGTAGTGGCCGTGGTGGGTGAAGCCCAGGGGATGGCGCATGAAGCCTCGAGCCGTACCGATATCACCCTGCCGCAAAGCCAGCGCGATCTGATTACCGCGCTGAAAGCCACCGGCAAACCATTGGTGCTGGTGCTGATGAATGGCCGTCCGCTGGCGCTGGTGAAAGAAGATCAGCAGGCTGACGCGATTCTGGAAACCTGGTTCGCCGGTACCGAGGGCGGTAACGCCATTGCCGACGTGCTGTTTGGGGACTACAACCCGTCGGGTAAACTGCCGATGTCCTTCCCGCGCTCGGTGGGGCAGATCCCGGTCTATTACAGCCACCTGAATACTGGCCGACCTTACAACGCCGACAAGCCGAACAAGTACACCTCGCGCTACTTTGACGAAGCCAATGGTCCGCTCTATCCGTTTGGTTATGGCCTGAGCTACACCACCTTTAAGGTTTCTGAGGTGAAAATGTCGGCCCCGACCATGAAGGCGGATGGCACGGTGACCGCCAGCGTGGATGTCACCAACACCGGTAAACGTGAAGGGGAGACGGTGGTTCAGATGTACGTTCAGGATATTACTGCCTCCATGAGCCGCCCGGTAAAACAGCTGCGTGGCTTTGAGAAGGTCAACCTGAAACCGGGTGAAACGAAGACCATCAGCTTCCCAATCGACGTGGATGCGCTGAAGTTCTGGAATCAGCAGATGAAATATGACGCTGAGCCAGGCAAATTCAACGTCTTCATCGGTACGGATTCTGCCCGCGTAAACAAGGGTGAGTTCGAGCTGCTGTAAAAAAGCCCGGCGGTGCCGGGCAATATCCAGACGGGGCCGCCTCACCTGATTCGTGATCGGCCCCGCAATTTTTTTCCAGTCCCGCCTGAAACCGACCTGAATCCCTCTTTTTTATCCCTTCCTGGCAGGTGATTTGTGATGATTTTCACACTTCATTTTTGCCGCCCCTGAGAAAACGTGAACCCCATCAAAAGCGCTTTCTACCACCTTATTCTGGCGTGACGATCTTCACTCTTCGCTCAAAATCCCCAAATACGGCCCGCGAGCGGGGGGATAAAACGGCGTTAAATGCCTGTCACTTAACAGCTGACAGGTATCAACATGAAGCTCTCGTTAGAAAATGTCGTTCTCGACCGCAACGGCCTGACTCCCGTCACCGATCTCCTCCAGGGGCTGATTACGACCCTCGCTCAGGCCGGTGGCGGGACGCTGGTGATCACGCCGGGTACCTACCTGACGGGCACGCTGGTATTACCGTCAAACTTCACCCTGCATCTGGAAGCCGGTGCGCGTCTGCTGGCGAGCCCCCATGAGGCGGACTACCAGGCCTGCGAAACCCAAAGCATGGCCGAGCTTTCAAGGATGGCGCTCCTCTATGGACGTGATGCCCATCATCTGACCCTGAGCGGTTCAGGCTGTATCGACGGTAATGCGAGCGCCTGGTTTGCGCCAACGCCAGACGCCCAGGGCTACCGTCAGCCGAAAACCCATCGTCCGCGCCTGCTGGTGCTGGAAGGGTGCGAGCAGGTGCGGATCGCCGATATCACGCTGTATGACGCGCCCATGTGGACCGCGCACCTGGTCAGCTGCAGGCATGTTTTCATCAAACAGATCACCATTGATAACGACCTGGCGCTCTCCAATACCGATGCGCTGGATCTCGACAGCTGCCAGCACGTTCACCTCAGCGACAGCTATTTCAGCGCCGCCGACGACGGCATCTGCCTGAAGACCACCGCCAAAAGCGCAGCGTTGCAGCAGCCGATGGAGAACGTCACGGTCAATAACTGCATCATTCGCTCCAAAAGTTGCGCCATCAAAGTGGGCACCGAGACCTTTGCCGATATCCGCAACCTGGTGGTCAGCAACTGCGTCATTTTCGAATCCAACCGCGCCATCGGCCTGGTCTCCCGCGACGGCGGACGGTTCAGCCAGATGCTGTTCAGCAATATCGTCTTTGATTGCCGGCACGGCGATCCCTGCCACTGGGGAAAAGCCGATCCGGTCTTTGTCTCCGTCCGCCACCGCGCGCCCGACGTCACGCCGGGCGAGATAAGCCAGGTCACCTTTCTAAGCCTCAGCGGAAGCGGGGAAGGGGCTATCAACCTGCACAGCGACGTGCCAGGCGCCATTCACAACATCACCTTTAACGGGCTGAGCTTCTCTCAGCGCCTGAGCGCCAGCGACGAGCAGGGCTGCTATGACGTGCGCCCTCCCTGCAACCCCGCGCGCCCGACAGGGATGGGACTGGATAACGCCTATCTCGTCAATCCGCAAACGGGGCGCGCCCACGGTGTAGAACGCTATCCGCACGGACTGCCCGCGCTCTATGCCGCAGGCGTTGAGGGATTACAGCTGCACGCCATCCAGATTACCCGTCCGCTGCCGTTACCTGCGGGCTGGGATGAAGAGAGCATCCGAACTTACCCGGCGAATACAGGGAATAGAAAATGATAAAAAAAGTGCGAGAAATAAAACTGCGTAACTATGTCTGTTACGGGCTGGCAGATGTGATTGGCTCCGGCGCCTTCACGCTTGTCAGCGCCTGGCTGCTGTTTTTCTTAACCACCTTCTGCGGATTGACACCGATTCAGGCGGGCTCGCTGTTTGCGGTGGCGTGTATTGTCGATGTGATCATGTGTCCGGTCATCGGCTACATTTCCGATAATTTCCACAAGACGGCGCTGGGCCGCCGCTTTGGCCGTCGCCGCTTCTTCCTGCTGGCCAGCATTCCGCTGGTGTCGGTCTACAGCCTGCTGTGGGTGGAGGGCTTTAACTACTGGATGTACCTGCTGTTCTACATCCTGTTTGAGATTGTCTACACCATGATCATCATCCCTTACGACACCCTGTCGGCAGAGATGACCTCCGACTTCAAAAAGCGCTCTAAACTCACCAGCGCCCGCATGTACATCGCCCAGCTGGCCGGTTTTGCTGCCGCCTTCCTGCCGGGACGGCTGGTGGCGTACTTCGGCCCGGAAACCTCGGCGTCGTTTTTCTACACCGGTGCCATCTTTACCGTCTCCTTTATGATTGTGCTCTTCTTTGTCTACTTCGGCACCTGGGAACGTTCGCTGGAGGAGATCCAGCAGAGCGAAGCCCACGCCGACGAGGAGGAGAAAGCGCCGCTGGCGACCCGGGCGTACCAAATCTATTACGATTTTGTCTCTACGCTGAAAATCAAGACGTTCAGATCGCACCTTGGGATGTATCTGGGCGGTTCAGTGGCGCAGGATATCTTCAACTCCGTCTTCACCTACTTCGTGGTCTTCGCCCTGATGACCTCGTCGGTGATGGCCTCTAACCTGCTCGGCGTGATCAACGCTCTGCAGTTCTTTGGCGTCGGGATCGCCACCTGGCTGACCCTGCGTTACTCCCCGTCCCGGGCCTTTGCCACCCAAGCCTCAATGGCGCTGGTGGCCTTTGCCCTGCTGGTGTCAGCATACTTCCATCAGACTGGCGGGATGGTGCTGCTGTATGCCGGGGCGGCGATTGCCGGCCTGGCGCGCGGCGGGATCTACGCCATTCCATGGAATAATTACACCTTCGTGGCGGATGTGGACGAGATCCTCACCTGTCAGCGTCGGGAGGGGATCTTTGCCGGCTTTATGAGCCTGCTGCGTAAGGCCTCTCAGGCGATGTCAATTTTCCTCGTCGGCGTGGCATTGCAGATGTCGGGCTTTGTCTCCGGGCAATCCGCACAGCCGCAGTCGGCCATCCATATGATTATGGTGATCATGATTGTCCTGCCGGTGATCCTCACCGTATGGGGGATCTGGTCGGCCTTCCAGTTCCGCGTTAACAGCCGCACGCACGCCATTCTGAACGAAGAGGTGGCACGACTGAAGCAGGGGGGCAGCAAGGCGACCGTCAGCGCGGAAAACCGTGCGGTTATCGAAAGCCTGACCGGTATGCCGTATGAGCACTGCTGGGGCGAGAATAGTGTTGGCTATCTCAATCGCAAACGAATGATGGCGCGACAGACCTCCCCGCAATTTAACAACGCCTGATCCTCCTATTCTGACCGGGCCTGTGCGCCTGGTCTTTCAGGACGAAGCACATGACAGAACACAGCGTATATATTCAGCAAGGGATCTGGGCCAGACTGGGTCTGCCCCGGGAACTGAGCTGGGGCTTTATCGGCCTTTTCCTGTTTATTACTGGCGCCACCATCGAGCAAAGCTGGCTGGCCTCGATGCTGCAAAACCGCGGCTATGACGCGTTTCACATCAGCCTGCTCTCATCGGTGTTCGGCCTGTGCGTGGCAGTGATCTCCTGGTTCTCGGGGATTGGCGCGGGGGTACTGGGTCTGCGTCGCCTGATGTGGGGTGCCACGGCGGTCTATTTTCTCGGTTCGATCCCGTTTATCGGCTATGCCCTGCCGCAGGGGAATTATCCCCTGATGGTCGCCAGCTACGCTCTGCGCGGCGTGGCTTACCCGCTGTTTGCCTACTCGTTTCTGGTCTGGATCAACCAGCGCTGCGAGCCGCGTATCCTGGGGCGGGCGGTTTCCTGGTTCTGGATCGCCTTTGGCGTGGGGATGACGATCGTCGGGCCGTGGTACGCCAGCCTGATGCTGCCGCGGATCGGCGAAACCGCGACCCTGCTGAGCGGCTTTATCTTTGTGGTGCTGGGGGCGTTCTGCGCGCTGGTGCTCAACCGCGATCGGCCGCAGACGGCCCAGGGCGGCAGCCTGGGGGCGGCACTCACTGAAGGGATCATGGTGCTGGTGCGGGAGCCAAAAATGCGTCTCGCGGTGATCGTCAAAACCATCAACGACATCGGTAAATTTTCGCTGGTGATCCTGATGCCGGTCTACCTGCCGCGCTTTGGCTTCAGCATCGCGGCGTGGCTCACCATCTGGGGGCTGGTGAACGTGGTTAATATTTTTGCCAGCTACTTCTTTGGCTGGCTGGGGGACACCATCGGCTGGCGCAACACGGTGGTCTGGTTCTCCGGCACCCTGTGCGGACTGGCGATGGTGGCGGTATGCTACGCGCCGGTGCTGTTTGGTGACAGCGAGCTCGCGCTATTCTGCGCCTTAGCGCTCTATGCCATTGGGCTCGGGGCATTTGGGCCGCTCAGCGCGCTGATCCCCTCCCTGCTTCCTGATAACAAAGGCGCGGCGATCTCCTGCCTCAATCTGGGTTCCGGCCTGAGTAACTTTGTCGGGCCGTTGATTGTCACCCTCTGCGTGGCCCCGCTAGGCGTGGAGGGGACGCTGTGGGTGATCGCCATACTCTACTTTGCCGCCAGCGTGCTTACCCTGCCGTTAAAACTGCCTGAGACGCGCTAAAACGCCACTTATCGACTACGCTTTTCTCTCAAGCCTCTGAAAAAGGCGGCAAAATCATGAGGAAAGCGGAATGACTATTTTAAAGGGGATTGTTAGCTCAACGGCGCTGATGGCGGCGTTGAGCCTGCCATTACAGGCGGCGGAGCCGGTAAAGGTCGGGTCGAAAATTGATACGGAAGGGGCGCTGCTGGGCAACATTATTTTGCAGGTGCTGGAGAGCCACGGCGTCAAAACCGTCAATAAAGTGCAGCTTGGCACTACCCCGGTAGTGCGTGGCGCCATCACCTCCGGCGAACTGGATATCTACCCGGAATACACCGGCAACGGGGCCTTCTTCTTTAAAGACGAAAACGACCCGGCGTGGAAAAATGCAAAGGATGGCTACGAGAAAGTGAAAAAACTCGATGCCGAACAGAACAAGCTAATCTGGCTGACCCCGGCTCCGGCGAATAACACCTGGACCATCGCGGTACGCAAGGATGTGGCGGAGAAAGGCAAACTCACTTCCCTTGAGGATCTCAGCCGCTATTTGAAAGAGAAGGGTGATTTTAAACTTGCCGCCTCAGCCGAGTTTATCGAACGCCCGGATGCCCTGCCTGCCTTTGAAAAAGCCTATGACTTCAAGCTCGATCAGAGCCAGCTGCTGTCGCTGGCGGGTGGTGATACTGCTGTCACCATCAAAGCGGCTGCCCAGCAAACCTCGGGCGTGAATGCGGCGATGGCCTATGGTACCGACGGCCCGGTAGCGGCGCTGGGCCTGCAAACCCTGACCGATCCGAAAGGCGTTCAGCCGATCTATGCCCCGACGCCGGTGGTGCGCGAAGCGGTGCTGAAGGCCTACCCGGAGCTGGACGCCTGGCTGAAGCCGGTATTTGAAACGCTGGATGAGAAAACCCTGCAACAGCTGAACGCCAGCATTGCAGTCGAAGGGCTGGATGCCAAAAAAGTGGCGGCAGATTACCTGAAGCAAAAAGGGCTGGTGAAATAACCCGCCGCAGGACTGTGCTGTGCCGATAAGATGTCATAACCGCGTGCTGCTGCTGATGGCTCTCATTGCCCTCGCAGCAGGAGCGCTACCCTTTGTGAATTTCGCCCCGAACCGGCTGGTGTCCGGGGAAGGGCGCGCCGTCTGGCAGGTGTGGGCGTTCTCGCCTGCGCTGCTGCTTATTGTGCCGGGCCTATTGCTGGGACTCTCGCTGATGCGTGGGCGCTGGGCAGTGGTGGCGACGCTTGTGGTGTGCGAGCTGCTGTTCGCCGCGCTGGTCTGGAGCGCGGGGCTTGCCGCCACGCATCTTGCCAGCAGCGAAAGTCCGCTGGCGCGCACTGCCGTGGGCAGCGGCCTGTGGCTCTGGCTGGCGCTCTGCCTGCTCGCCTGCAGCGATGCCATTCGTCGGCTTAGTCTGTCGCCGCTCTGGCGCTGGCTGCTACAGGCGCAAATCTGGATCCTGCCGTTGCTGCTGCTGTTCAGCGGCGAACTCAACGCCCTCTCGCTGATGAAAGAGTACGCCAACCGGCAGGATGTCTTTAACGATGCCGGGCAGCAGCACCTCACGCTGCTGCTGGGCACTCTCATCCCGGCCCTGCTCATTGGCGTGCCGCTGGGGCTGCTTTGTTATCGCCGTCCGGCCTCCCAGGGGCCGGTGTTTGCGGTGCTCAATATCATTCAGACTATCCCCTCAGTCGCATTGTTCGGTCTGCTGATTGCCCCCCTTGCCGGGCTGACCCGCGCCTGGCCGTGGCTGTCGTCGCTGGGCATTGCCGGAACCGGCATGACGCCCGCGCTGATCGCCCTGGTGCTCTATGCCCTGTTGCCGCTGGCGCGCGGGGTGCTGGCGGGGCTCAGCCAGGTGCCCGCCGAGGTGCTGGAGAGCGCCGACGCGATGGGGATGAACAGCCGCCAGCGCTTCTGGCAGATCCAGCTCCCGCTGGCCCTGCCGGTGCTGCTGCGCGGCCTGCGCGTAGTGGCGGTGCAGACCGTGGGGATGGCGGTGATAGCGGCCTTAATTGGCGCCGGAGGATTCGGCGCGCTGGTGTTCCAGGGGCTGCTGAGCAGCGCCCTGGATCTGGTGCTGCTGGGCGTTATACCCACCATCGTGCTGGCGGTGGTGGTTGATGCGCTGTTTGCGCTGTGGATCGCCCTGCTGCAAAGGAGAACCGATGATTGAATTTGATGATGTAAGTAAAACCTTTGCCGGCGAGCCCGCGGTCAGCAATCTGGATCTGACCTTTGCCGAAGGGGCCTTCACGGTGCTGGTGGGTACTTCGGGTTCGGGCAAATCGACCACCCTGAAGATGATCAACCGACTGGTGGAGCACGACAGCGGTCTGATCCGCTTTGCCGGGCAGGAGATCCGCAGCCTGCCGGTGCTGGAGCTGCGTCGGCGGATGGGGTATGCCATTCAGTCCATCGGTCTCTTCCCGCACTGGACGGTGGCGCGCAATATCGCCACCGTGCCGCAGCTGCAAAAATGGCCGCGGCAACAGATTGACGATCGGGTGGATGAGCTGATGGCGCTGCTGGGGCTGGATCCCGCCCTGCGTGAGCGCTATCCGCACCAGCTCTCAGGCGGGCAGCAGCAGCGGGTCGGTGTGGCGCGGGCGCTGGCCGCGAACCCGGAGGTGCTGCTGATGGATGAACCTTTTGGCGCCCTTGACCCGGTCACCCGTAGCGCGTTGCAGCTGGAGATGACCCACATCCATCGCATTCTGGGGCGGACCATAGTTCTGGTAACTCACGATATCGACGAGGCGCTCCGGCTGGCAGACCACCTGGTGCTGATGGACAGCGGCAGAGTGGTGCAGCAGGGGACGCCGCTGGCGCTGCTGACCCGACCGGCGAATGGATTTGTGCGCGAGTTTTTTGGCCGCAGCGAACTGGGCGTACGCCTGCTGTCGCTGCGCACGGTCGGCGAGTCGATGCGCCCGGAAATCACCTCGGGCGAGTCCAGCCCGCTGCGGGCCTCCATGAGCCTGAGGGATGCGCTCTCGGCGTTTGTCAGTCAGGGCTGTGAACGTCTGCCGGTGGTGGACGACCAGGAAAAGCCGTGCGGCACGCTCTGGTTTCGCGATCTGCTGGCACGGGAGGCGTCGTGAGGCTATTACGCGATCCACTTCTGTGGCTGGTGGCGCTGTTTGTGGCGCTCCTGTTCCTGATGCCCTACAGCGCGCCGCTCTTCAGCGCGCTGTTCCCGGAGCTGCCGCGCCCGGTCTACCAGCAGGAGAGCTTCGTTAGCCTGACGCTCGCCCACTTCTGGCTGGTCGGCATCTCCAGTATTTTTGCCATCGTGGTGGGTGCAGGCGCCGGGATTGCCGTAACGCGACCGGCGGGCCGGGAGTTTCGCCCGCTGGTGGAGACCATCGCCGCCGTCGGGCAGACCTTCCCGCCCGTGGCGGTGCTGGCTATTGCGGTACCGGTGATGGGCTTTGGTCAGCAGCCGGCGATTATCGCGCTGATCCTCTATGGGGTGCTGCCGATTTTACAGGCGACGCTGGCGGGGCTGGCGGCAGTGCCCGCGGCGGCCATCAGCGTAGCCGAAGGAATGGGGATGAGTGGCTGGCAGCGCCTGCGCAACGTCGAGCTGCCGCTGGCCGCGCCGGTAATGCTGGCGGGGATCCGCACCTCGGTGATTGTGAATATCGGTACCGCGGCCATCGCCTCAACGGTGGGGGCAAATACGCTGGGGACGCCGATTATTATCGGCTTAAGCGGCTTTAATACCGCCTATATTATCCAGGGTGCGCTGCTGGTGGCACTGGCGGCGATTGTGGTCGATCGCGCCTTTGAACGGCTGGCGCGAAGCCTCAGCCGACACCACCACGGACAATAAACGAATAACCTGCCAGCATCACGCCCCCAATACCGCTGACGGCCATGAGAAAGAAGAGGGTGATAACCGCGACTTTGGTTGCCTTCATAATGTGCTCCTGATGTTAACAGGGCGATTATACGGTGAAGCGCGGGTGTTAATGAACCATTAATTGCCTTTCAGCGGGAAGACGGGATAGCCGTGCGCCTGCCACTGGGTCAGCTGCTGCTCCTGTGCCGCCGTCGGTGACTCTCCGCACCAGACCAGCAGGGTCTGTCCGTCAAACAGCTCCGGGCGCAGCTGTGGCAGCGAATGCGCCAGCACATCGACGCGCCAGCCCTGCTGCGCCGCAATCCACGCCTCCAGCCACAGGCGTGTGGTATCGTGCACGTTCCAGCCCACTACCAGCGCATCCTTGCTGTTCTTCTTTCGCGCCGTAGCCAGACAAATGCAAATGTAGTTGATAAGCACCCCGTCCAGCGCGCTCAGCAGCGCCTGGAGCGTAGGCTGCTGGGATTGCAGACGCCTGCGTAACGGGATGAACAGTTGGTTAATTAAGGTTTGCGCAGGGTATTCACAGCCTTGCTCCTTGATCCAGATACGCAGGCGGTGCAAATGGCCGCACTGCAGATAACGCAGCAGCACCTCCTGCTGTTCGCGCCAGATATCCTGCACCTCCTGACCTTCCGGGCTCAATAGCGTTTTGACCTTCCCGACCTGCACGCCGTTATCGATCCAGCCTTTGATCTCACGGATGCGGTCGATATCCGCATCCGTAAACAGCCGATGGCCGCCGTCGGTTCGCTGCGGTTTCAGTAATCCATATCGTCGTTGCCATGCCCGTAACGTCACAGGATTGATATCACACAGGAGTGCCACTTCTCCTATCGTGTAGAGCGCCATGTTTTCCCCCGGCTTGCGGATGCCCAGATTAACTGTAGACGGAGAATCCCGAACCAGGAAGTTTCGCTCTTTTTTTGCACAAATAATGCGAATATCAGATTATGTTCGGCTAAAGGTGTGATGGCTAACACGAAAACACATTTTCGTCCTTTGACTGCAAAGAAAGTTATTGCGCTTCGGTGTATGTTACGCGCTTTCAGAATTTGCGGTTTGTGAGTATGTACGAATTTAATCTGGTGTTGCTGCTGCTTCAGCAGATGTGTGTGTTTCTGGTCATCGCGTGGTTGATGAGTAAAACACGCCTGTTCATCCCTCTGATGCAGGTCACCGTTCGTCTGCCGCACAAGCTGCTCTGCTACGTTACCTTCTCTATCTTCTGCATTCTCGGCACCTATCTGGGCCTGCATATCGAAGACTCCATTGCCAACACCCGTGCGATTGGCGCGGTGATGGGCGGCCTGCTCGGCGGCCCGGTTGTCGGCGGACTGGTGGGGCTGACCGGGGGGCTGCACCGCTACTCAATGGGCGGCATGACGGCGCTGAGCTGTATGATCTCGACCATTGTCGAAGGGCTGCTTGGCGGCCTCGTCCACAGTGTGATGATCCGCCGCGGTCGCCCGGATAAAGTCTTCAGCCCCCTTACCGCAGGCGCGATAACCCTGGTGGCCGAGCTGGTGCAGATGCTGATCATTTTGCTCATTGCCCGTCCCTTCGAAGATGCCCTGCATCTGGTGGGCAGCATTGCCGCGCCGATGATGGTCACCAACACCGTAGGCGCCGCGCTGTTTATGCGCATTCTGCTCGATAAGCGGGCCATGTTTGAAAAGTACACCTCGGCCTTTTCGGCAACGGCGCTCAATGTCGCGGCCTCGACGGAGGGGATCCTGCGTCAGGGCTTTAACGAAGAGAACAGCATGAAGGTGGCGCAGGTGCTCCATCAGGCGCTGGATATCAGCGCGGTCGCCATTACCGATCGCGAAAAACTGCTGGCCTTTACCGGCACCGGGGACGACCACCACCTGCCAGGCAGACCGATTTCGTCTGCATATACGCTTCGCGCCATCGAGACCGGTGAGGTAGTCTACGCCGACGGAAACGAAGTGCCGTACCGCTGCTCACTGCATCCGCAGTGCAAGCTGGGCTCGACGCTGGTGATCCCGCTGCGCGGCGAAAACCAGCGGGTGATGGGCACCATTAAACTGTATGAAGCGAAAAACCGCCTGTTCAGCTCCATCAACCGTACATTGGGGGAGGGGATCGCCCAGCTGCTCTCGGCGCAGATCCTCGCCGGGCAGTATGAGCGGCAGAAGGCGTTGCTGACCCAGTCGGAGATCAAGCTCCTGCATGCGCAGGTGAACCCGCATTTTCTGTTTAACGCCCTCAACACCCTGAAGGCAGTGATCCGTCGGGACAGCGAGCAGGCAACGCAGCTGGTGCAATTTCTCTCGACCTTTTTCCGTAAGAATCTGAAGCGGCCGTCGGAAATTGTCACCCTCGCGGATGAAATAGAGCATGTGAATGCCTATCTGCAAATCGAGCAGGCTCGCTTCCAGTCGCGTCTGCAGGTGACGCTGTCGGTGCCGGATGAGCTGGCCTGGCAGCAGCTGCCAGCCTTTACCCTGCAGCCGATTGTCGAAAACGCCATCAAGCATGGCACCTCCCAGCTGCTGGGTATCGGTGAGATAACCATCACTGCCAGCCGCTTTAACCGCTATCTGGTGCTGAATATAGAAGACAACGCCGGGCTCTACAGCGGTGCAAAAGAGGGGGGAGGCCTGGGAATGGGGCTGGTGGACAAACGCCTGCGCGCCCATTTTGGCGAGAACTGCGGCATTACCGTTACCTGTGAGCCCGATAGCTTTACCCGTATAACCTTACGACTGCCTCTGGAGGAACACGCATGTTGAATGTGCTGATTGTCGATGACGAGCCTTTAGCGCGAGAAAACCTGCGATTTTTGCTGCAGGAGCACAGCGATATAGAGATTGTCGGCGAGTGCGCTAACGCCATTGAAGCCATTAGTGCCGTGCACAAGCTGCGTCCCGATGTGCTGTTTCTGGATATCCAGATGCCGCGCATCAGCGGCCTGGAGATGGTGGGCATGCTCGACCCGGAACATCGTCCCTACATTGTCTTTCTCACCGCCTTTGATGAGTACGCGGTAAAAGCGTTCGAAGAGCACGCCTTTGACTATCTGCTGAAACCCATCGAAGAGCCGCGGCTGGAAAAAACCCTCAACCGTCTGCGCCAGGAGCGCAACGTGCAGGACGTATCACTGCTGGCGGAACACCAGCAGCCGCTGAAGTTTATCCCCTGTACCGGCCACAGCCGGATCTATCTGCTGCAGATGGAGGATGTGGCCTTTGTCAGTAGCCGGATGAGCGGGGTGTTTGTCACCAGCCACGAAGGCAAAGAGGGCTTTACCGAGCTGACGCTGCGCACCCTGGAGAGCCGTACGCCGCTGCTGCGCTGTCATCGCCAGTACCTGGTGAATATGGCCCATCTGAAAGAGATCCGCCTTGAAGAGAACGGCCAGGCGGAACTGGTGCTGCGTGCCGGACAGACGGTGCCGGTCAGCCGTCGCTACCTGAAAAGTTTGAAAGAGGCGATAGGGCTGTAAAACTGCTACACTGCGCGCCATTGCATCATCGACACTCGAAGGCTCTATGCTCAGTAATGATATTCTTCGTAGCCTGCGCTACACCCTGAAAGCCAATAACAACGACATGGTGCGCATTCTTGCGCTTGCCGACATGGAATCCACCTCGGCCGGGTTCGACACCTGGATGACCAAAGAGGACGAGGAGGGGTTTGTTCGCTGCCCGGACATCATCCTCTCCGGTTTTCTGAACGGCCTTATCTACCACAAGCGTGGCAGAGATGAATCTGCGCCTGAGCTGTCGCTGGAGCGTCGTGTAAACAACAACACGGTGCTGAAGAAACTGCGCATCGCCTTTTCGCTGAAAACCGACGATATTCTGGCCATTATGACCGAACAAAAGTTCCGCGTCTCAATGCCGGAAATCACCGCCATGATGCGCGCGCCGGACCATAAAAATTACCGCGAGTGTGGGGATCAGTTCCTGCGCTACTTCCTGCGTGGGCTCACCAACCGGGTGCATGCCGCGAAGCCGTAATGTTGCCCGACGGCGCTGTGCTTGCACGGGCCTACGGGTTATGTAGGCCGGGTAAGGCGAAGCCGCCACCCGGCAAAAGGGTATAAAAAAAGCCGGAGATTAACTCCGGCTTTTTTATTTATTTCACCTGATGACCAGGCAGCGCCCCGCTGTCCGGGCTTAACAGGAAGATATCTTTCCCGCCAGGACCTGCGGCCATCACCATCCCCTCAGAGATGCCGAAGCGCATTTTGCGCGGCGCGAGGTTCGCCACCATCACCGTGTGGCGACCAATCAGCACCTGCGGATCCGGGTAGGCGGAACGAATGCCGGAGAAGACGTTGCGCTTCTCGCCGCCCAGATCGAGGGTCAGGCGCAGCAGCTTGTCGGAGCCTTCCACAAATTCCGCGTTTTCAATCAGCGCAACGCGCATATCGACTTTGGCGAAATCATCGAAACTGATGGTCTCCTGAATCGGATTGTCTGCCAGCGGGCCGGTAACCGGCGCGGCTGCGGCTTTCACCTCTTCTTTCGACGCTTCAACCAGGGCTTCAACCTGCTTCATCTCGATGCGGTTGTAGAGCGCCTTGAAGGCGTTCAGCTTATGGCCGAGCAGCGGCTGATTGATGCTGTCCCAGCTCAGTTCGGTGTTCAGGAACGCTTCGGTACGCGCGGCCAGCTGCGGCAGAACAGGCTTGAGGTAAGACATCAGCACGCGGAACAGGTTGATCCCCATGGAGCAGATAGCCTGCAGGTCAGCGTCGCGGCCTTCCTGTTTGGCAACTACCCACGGTGCCTGCTCGTCAACGTAGCGGTTAGCGAGGTCGGCCAGGGCCATGATCTCACGCACCGCTTTACCAAACTCGCGGCTCTCCCACGCTTCGCCAATTACGGCAGCCGCGTCGGTGAAGGTTTTGTACAGCTCAGGATCCGCCAGTTCCGCCGCCATCACGCCGTCGAAACGCTTGGCGATAAAGCCGGCGTTACGGGAAGCCAGGTTGACCACTTTGTTCACGATGTCAGCATTAACACGCTGGACGAAATCTTCCAGGTTCAGGTCGATATCGTCGATACGGGAAGAGAGCTTCGCCGCGTAGTAGTAGCGCAGGCTGTCGGCATCAAAGTGGTTCAGCCAGGTGCTGGCCTTAATGAAGGTGCCGCGGGATTTGGACATCTTCGCGCCGTTTACAGTCACATAGCCGTGGACGAACAGGTTGGTTGGCTTGCGGAAACCGCTGCCTTCCAGCATGGCAGGCCAGAACAGGCTGTGGAAGTAAACGATGTCTTTGCCGATGAAGTGATAGAGCTCGGCGGTGGAATCTTTCTTCCAGTATTCGTCGAAGCTGGTGGTATCGCCGCGCTTGTCGCACAGGTTCTTGAAGGAGCCCATGTAGCCGATAGGCGCATCCAGCCAGACGTAGAAGTATTTGCCCGGTGCGTTCGGGATTTCGAAGCCGAAGTATGGCGCATCGCGGGAGATATCCCACTGCTGCAGGCCGGATTCAAACCACTCCTGCATCTTGTTCGCCACCTGCTCCTGCAGCGCGCCGCTGCGGGTCCACGCCTGCAGCATTTCGCTGAACGACGGCAGGTCGAAGAAGAAGTGTTCGGAATCACGCATCTCTGGCGTCGCGCCGGAAACCACGGACTTCGGCTCAATCAGCTCGGTTGGGCTGTAGGTTGCGCCGCACACTTCGCAGTTATCGCCATACTGGTCCGGAGACTTACATTTCGGGCAGGTGCCTTTCACGAAACGGTCCGGCAGGAACATGCCTTTTTCTGGATCGTAGAGCTGAGAGATGGTGCGGTTTTTGATAAAACCATTCTCTTTCAGACGGGTATAGATCAGCTCCGACAGCTCACGGTTTTCGTCGCTGTGCGTGGAGTGATAGTTGTCATAGCTGATGTCGAAGCCAGCAAAATCGGTCTGATGCTCCTGACTCATTTCGGCAATCATCTGCTCCGGGGAGATACCCAGCTGCTGCGCTTTCAGCATGATTGGCGTGCCGTGAGCGTCGTCTGCACAGATGAAGTTTACCTCGTGGCCGCGCATTCGCTGGTAACGGACCCAGACATCAGCCTGGATATGCTCCAGCATGTGGCCGAGGTGGATGGAGCCGTTAGCGTACGGCAGAGCGCACGTTACCAGAATTTTTTTCGCGACTTGAGTCATAGTAGGTATTACTTCTTTTAGCTGTGAAAAGGGTTTTTGATGTTACCCGAAAGGGAATAACTACGCCAAGTGATAAGGGCATTAATCCATAAATGAATAATTGTTACCTCTGGGGTAAACTTGGTAATTACATCTCTTTTTCAGAACAACTACAAAGGAGTCGGGATGAGTTCTCAATCCCAGGCCAAATCACCGGAAGCCTTGCGCGCAATGGTTGCCGGGACGCTGGCTAATTTTCAGCACCCCACCCTGAAGCACAATCTCACCACGCTGAAAGCGTTACATCACGTGGCGTGGCTGGATGATACCCTGCATGTCGAACTGCATATGCCGTTCGTCTGGAGCCATGCGTTCGAGACGCTGAAGGAGCAAACCAGCGCCGAACTGCTGCGCATCACCGGGGCGAAGGCCATCGACTGGAAATTGACCCATACCATCGCCACCCTGAAACGGGTGAAGAACCATCCGGGCATCAATGGTGTGAAAAACATCATCGCGATCAGCTCCGGCAAGGGCGGGGTGGGTAAATCCTCTACTGCCGTGAACCTGGCGCTGGCGCTGGCCGCCGAAGGGGCGAAGGTCGGTATCCTGGATGCCGATATCTATGGTCCGTCAATTCCGAACATGCTGGGCGCGGAAAATCAGCGTCCGACCTCCCCGGATGGCACCCACATGGCGCCAATTATGGCTTACGGTCTGGCGACCAACTCCATTGGCTATCTGGTCACCGACGATAACGCCATGGTGTGGCGCGGGCCGATGGCCAGCAAAGCGCTGATGCAGATGTTGCAGGAGACCATGTGGCCGGATCTCGATTATCTGGTGCTGGATATGCCGCCGGGCACCGGTGACATTCAGCTGACCCTGGCGCAGAACATCCCGGTTACCGGTGCGGTGGTCGTCACCACTCCACAGGACATCGCGCTGATTGATGCCAAAAAAGGCATTGTGATGTTCGAGAAGGTAGAGGTGCCGGTGCTGGGTATCGTTGAAAACATGAGCATGCATATCTGCAGCAACTGCGGTCACCATGAAGCCATCTTCGGTACCGGCGGGGCAGAAAAACTGGCTGCGCAGTATCATACCCAGCTGCTGGGGCAGATGCCGCTGCACATTACGCTGCGTGAAGATCTGGATAGCGGCAAGCCGACCGTCGTCAACCGTCCTGAAAGTGAGTTTGCTGAGATGTATCGTCAGCTGGCAAACCGCGTTGCCGCACAGCTTTACTGGCAGGGTGAGGTGATCCCGGGCGATATCGCGTTCCGCGCGGTGTAAGGCTTTGTCGGGGGCGCTTTGCTTGCGCGGGCCTACAAGTTAGGGTAGGCCGGGTAAGCGAAGCGTCACCCGGCGCAATAAGCGATTAACGGTGGTAGAAGATATCGCCGTTATACGCTTTGTAGATCTTACCGTCAGTATCGCCTACCAACACGTAGTTCTCGCCCATGTAAGTCCAGTGGGTCCCCGCATCCGGTTCAGGCAGGTTACGCAGCTTATACTGCTTGATGGTGTACTCAGGTGTCAGGTACTGCGCCGGGGCGAAATCACCAATCTTGTATTTCGTAAAATCGGCTACAAATTCCTGTTCCTCATAGGCCTGGATGCCAGAGGGGGCCGCTGTGGCTTGTGGCGCAGCAAATGCCGTGCTCGCCAGTGATATCAATACGCCCAGAAGTAGAATTTTACCTTTAGTCATTTTATCTCCAGATTTACCGTGGCCATTACTCTTGTTCTGCCGTTTCGTGGCTGAGCAACAGATAGTCTATTTTATGTTTTGCCGGTTGGCTAAGTGCGTTAAAAATGTAACAAATCAACACATCCTTACGTTGCTCTGGCCAGACTTAATTATTTATATAGTGAATTCATTTCCTAATTTAAATTTATATTATTTATTTTTGTATTTATAAATTCCGAAAATGACGCGTTCGGACATAATAGCCGTTAATGTACTATGTTAATTTTTTTGTGAAGTGTTTATGATGCTTTTTAATTAATTTGTGTTGTTTTGGTTTTCCTCTTTTCAAAGATATCACCAGACAATCTCCAGTACAGCTAGTGTTTTTTTATTAGGTTGTTTCCTTGTAACTCTTTGATCGCAAGTAAAATTTTAAGTTAAGTGATGTGGCAAATTTAATGGGAGCTACAGGGAAATTGATGGGCATTTAACGGAATATATTAGAGTATCTCTTATTAATGACAACACCACTCCGCTCCAGTGTAAGTATTTTTTGCGCATTATTATTAACAGGCTGCACCATTACGCCCGGTCAACATATAAACACTTCTGGGAAAAATAATATTGCAGTTAGCGACAATCCATATGATTTAAATAAGAAAATGGATGTCTGGCCATTAACGCCTTCAGTGATTGAACAGCTTCGAACAAGCCAGGTGAAATCTCAGGCAAATCCGAGTCTGGATGAACAATTAAAGCGCTGGGAGTACCGTATAGGCCCCGGAGATGTGTTGATGATCACCGTCTGGGATCACCCCGAGCTCACTACCCCTGCCGGGCAATACCGTAGCGCAAGCGACACCGGAAACTGGGTCGGCGCAGACGGAACGCTCTTTTATCCCTACGTCGGCAAGCTGCACGTTGCCGGAAAAACGCTCGCCCAGGTGCGCGAAGAGATCACCGCCCGACTGGACAGGGTGATTGAAAGCCCGTAGGTCGATGTCAGTATCGCGGCGTTTCGTTCGCAAAAAGCCTATGTCACTGGCGAAGTGGTGAAGTCAGGGCAGCAGCCAATTACCAATATCCCTCTGACCATTATGGATGCGATCAACGCGGCGGGTGGCCTCTCGACGGATGCAGACTGGCGAAATGTCGTGTTGACGCATAAGGGTAAGGATACCCGGATTTCTCTCTATGCACTGATGCAGCACGGAGACCTGACGCAAAACAGGCTGCTGTGGCCGGGCGATATTCTGTTCGTACCACGCAATGATGCCCTGAAAGTTTTTGTCATGGGTGAAGTGGTGAAACAGAGCACCCTCAAGATGGATCGCAGCGGCATGACGCTGGCAGAAGCCCTGGCGAACGCGGGTGGCCTGAACCAGAGCATGGCCGATGCCACCGGCATCTTCGTCATTCGCTCCAACGGCAAGAACAGCCAGGACGGCAAAATCGCGCGTATCTACCAACTCAATGCCCGCGACGCGTCTGCGATGGTGCTTGGCACTGAATTTCAGCTTCAGCCCTACGATATCGTCTATGTCACCACCGCGCCTGTTTCACGCTGGAACAGAGTATTGACGCAACTGGTGCCGACGATCAGCGGTGTGCATGATCTGACCGAAACTGTGCGCTTTATTAAATCGTGGCCTGAATAATGATCCGATCCATTCTGGTGATTTGTACGGGAAATGTTTGCCGTTCCCCGATTGGAGAGCGTCTGTTACAGCAACAGTTACCCTCGTTAACCATCGCATCAGCAGGTATTCGCGGTCTTGCCGGGTACCCGGCGGATCGTTATGCGCAAAAAGTCGCTGCCATGCATGGCCTGTCCCTGGCGGATCATGTGGCCCGCCCGCTGACGGCAGCGATGATGCGTGAATACGATCTGCTCCTGGCCATGGAGTCACAGCAAATAAACCGGATCTCGCTTATCGCGCCTGAGGCGCGTGGCAAAGCCTTGCTGTTTGGGCAATGGCTGAGGGAACAAGAGATCCCCGATCCGTACGGCAAAAGCATGGAAGCTTTTGAATATGTTTTTCGCCTGCTTGGCGAAGCAAGCCAGGAATGGGCCAACCGACTTACCGTTAAGGGATTACGTACATGCCGTCGAACATTGTAAATACCCAGGGTCATGCTGACAGTCATCATGAGCTTGATCTGGCGCGTCTTCTGGGAGAGTTAATCGATCATCGCGTTGCTATTCTCGGCATTACGCTAATTTTTGTGCTTCTGGGAACGTTTTATGCACTCTTTGCATCACCGGTCTATCTCGCCGATGCGATGGTACAAATAGAAGATAAGCAGCAGAACAGCATTCTTAAAACCTTAGATCAGCTGACACCGACGCTTTCATCAGATTCCAGCGCCGAAATTCAGATACTGAAATCGCGAATGATCCTGGGTAAAACGGTGGAGGCGCTGCGCTTACGCGATGAAATAACCCAGGTTCGCCTGCCGCTGATAGGCAAAGCATGGGCGAAGCTTACCGGTCAACCCGCCGCTACGCTGATTCTGGATAATTTGACGATCCCTGAAATTCCAGGCAAGCCGATGATACTGACCCTGACCGCCGAAGATAACGGACGTTTTCTGCTGCAAGGAGAGGGCATCAGTGCGCGCGGCACGGTAGGTACCCCCGTGCAGCATGCCGGGGTGAGCATTACCGTTCGCGAATTGTCGGCACCGCCTGGCACACAATTCAAGGTTCGGCAACGTGGGCAACTGGAGGTGATCAATGCCCTGAGCCGTCAGTTTAGCGTGACCGAGCAGGGTAAAGAGAGCGGGATCCTGATGCTGAGTCTGACTGGCCACGATCCTGTGCAGATCAAAAGCACGCTCAATCATATTATGCACAACTATCTGCAGCAGAATATTGCCCGCCAGGCCGCCCAGGACTCACAGAGCCTCGACTTTCTGCAACGCCAGCTACCGCTGGTGCAGCAAGAGCTGGAGCAGGCCGAGGAGCGTCTCAATGCCTATCGTAAACAGCGTGACTCGGTGGATTTAACCCTGGAAGCCAAGTCAGTGCTGGAACAGATTGTTAACGTTGACAATCAGCTCAACGAGCTCACTTTCCGCGAGGCGGAGGTTTCTCAGCACTTTAAAAAGGACCATCCAACCTATCGGGCGCTGCGTGAAAAGCGGCAGACTTTAGAAAGCGAACGTGAACGACTGAACAAGCGTGTGGAGACGATGCCGTCTACGCAGCAGCAGGTTTTGCGCCTGAGCCGCGACGTGGATACCAATCGGGCGGTTTATCTTCAGCTTCTGACCCGTCAGCAGGAGCTCAATATCTCCCGTTCCAGCACGATTGGCAATGCGCGCATTATCGACTCGGCAGCCACGCACCCTGAGCCTATCAAGCCGCGCAAGGCGACAATTGTGGCGTTCATGACCCTGTTCGGATTCTTCCTCTCGTCAGGGTGCGTACTGGCGAAAGCGGCGCTACGACGCGGCATAAACGCTCCGGAACAGCTTGAAAAAGAGGGCATTAATGTTTATGCCACCTTGCCCCATTCGGTCTGGCTGCATAATAAAACCCGGGCGGGCGGCCGCTATTTCTTCAACTACTCCAGGCGGCATAAAATCAAAGATGTGCCATTCTTACCCGTCGACAGGCCGCTGGATAATTTTGTAGAAGCAGTGCGCGGGTTACGCACCAGCCTGCACTTTGCGATGATGGATGCCGCAAATAATATTCTCATGTTCAGCGGCCCGACTCAGGACTGCGGTAAAACACTGGTCAGTACCTCACTGGCGGCGCTGGTGACGCAGGTCGATAAACGGGTGCTGTTTATCGATGCTGATATGCGTAAAGGCTACGTGCATAACATCTTTGGGTTGCGCAATGACGCCGGTTTATCGGATGTGCTGTCAGGCAAAGTGACCTTCCAGGCGGCGATTCAGACTTACACCAGCGGACAGTTTGATGTTGTGACCTGCGGGCAGTATCCGCCTAATCCCGCTGAGCTGCTATCGCACGATCGTCTTCGTGAATTTATGGCCTGGGCCAGCGAACGGTACGACATAGTGATTGTCGACGCGCCGCCGGTTCTGGCGGTCACCGATGCTGCGTTGGTAGGTCAGATCGCCGCCTCTACCCTGCTGGTGGCCCGGTTTAACGTGACCAGCGTTCGCGAGATGGAGGTCAGCCAGCATCGTTTACAGCAGATGGGGGTCAACATCAAAGGGGCGATTCTGAACGACGTCGTGAAATCGGCAGCCAGCTATTATGCTTCCGGTTATGATGCTTATGGCTATTCTGCCGGGCAGCACGGAAACGAGAAGAGTAAAGCGAGATAACGAAAGAGAGAGACCCGGCAGCGAGCGCTGCCGGGGGACAACTTACTTAGCCAGCAGCTCGTTCGCCGTGCGTTCCACCAGTGACAGCAGGACTTTAACATCCTCCAGGGTCACAATTGGGTTCAGCAGGGTCAGCTTCAGGCAGGTGACACCGTTATGCTCGGTAACACCCACGTTAGCGCGGCCTGATTCCAGCAGAGCATCGCCAATCTTCTGGTTGAGCAGCGCGATGGCCGCGTCATCCAGCTGATGCTCCGGACGGAAACGGAACAGAACGCTCGCCAGCTGCGGCGGCATGACCAGTTCCAGTCGCGGCTGCTCAGTGACATACGCCGCAACCTGTTGGGCCATGGTGACACCGTGATCGATGATCTCAGCGTATTTCTTCTCGCCCAACGCTTCCAGGCTCATCCACAGCTTCAGCGCGTCAAAACGACGGGTGGTCTGCAGGGATTTGGACACCAGGTTTGGTACGCCAGCCTCTTCGTCGAACTCAGAGTTCAGGTACGCCGCCTGATAGCGCATCAGCTCATAGTGACGCGCCTCTTTCAGCAGGAACGCGCCGCAGCTGATGGTCTGGAAGAACTGCTTGTGGAAGTCCAGAGTAACGGAATCCACCAGCTCGATGCCGTCGAGGTAATCGCGATACTTCTCGGACATCAGCAGCGCGCCGCCCCATGCCGCATCGACGTGAACCCAGATATTCTGCTTCGCCGCCAGCTCTGCAATAGCACGCAGCGGATCGATAGCGCCCGCATCGGTGGTGCCTGCGGTGGCAACGATCGCCAGAATCTGTTCGCCGTTGGCATTGCACTGCTCAATTTTCGCGGCCAGATCGGTCAGATCCATGCGCGAACATTCGTCAGTTTTTACCTGGATAACGGACTGGTAGCCGAGGCCCATCAGCGCCATGTTCTTCTGCACGGAGAAGTGCGCGCTCTCGGAGCACAGCACCCGGATCTTACGCAGATCGCCCACCAGACCATCCTGCTGGACGGAGTGGCCCTGACGCGCAAAGAAGGCATCGCGCGCCAGCATCAGACCCATCATGTTGCTCTGGGTGCCGCCGCTGGTGAAGACCCCAGCGTCGCCCGCCTGATAACCCAGGCGGGTACGCAGCCACTCGATCAGTTTTATCTCGATAATGGTCGCGGACGGGCTCTGATCCCAGGAGTCCATGCTCTGGTTAGTGGCGTTGATCATCACTTCCGCCGCCTGGCTTACCACCAGGCTCGGGCAGTGGAGATGCGCTACACACTGCGGATGATGCACCGCCAGGCTGTCTTTCAGGAAATATTCAACGGCACGCTCAATAGCGGTTTCGTTGCCCAGCCCTTCCGGACTGAATTCCAGGTTGATACGTTCGCGCAGCTCGGCGACCGTTTTACCCTGGTACATTTCCGGCTGTTTCAGCCACTGCATGACCGCCTGGGTGCTCTGCTCGATCGCCTGCTGGTAGGCTTCGATGCTTTGCGCCGAGGACGACAAAATCGGGTTTAAATCTGACATTCTATCCATTGTCTCCGGTTAAACTGGGCGAACGCCCGCAGCAAGCAGCGCCTGCTCAAATTTGTCCAGGAACACATTCAGCTCCTGATCGCTGATCAGCAGGGAAGGCAGCAGACGCACAACGTTACCGTTACGGCCGCCACGCTCCAGAATCAGGCCCGCTTCGAAGCACTTCTTCTGGATCAGCGCAGAGAGCTCGCCGTCGCCCGGGAAGCAGCCCATATGGTCGGCAGCTTCGTGCGGTTTGACGATCTCAATACCGATCATCATGCCCAGACCGCGCACGTGACCGATAACCGGATAGCGTTTCTGCAGCTCAACCAGCTTCGCTTTCAGCCACTCGCCCTGGGCGGCAACTTTATCGGCGATGTTCTGCTCTTTGAGGATCTGCAGGGTGGTGAGGCCGGTAGCCATCGCCAGCTGGTTGCCACGGAAAGTACCGGTATGGTGACCCGGAGACCAGGCATCGAACTGCTTTTTGATACCCAGAACGGCCAGCGGCAGACCGCCGCCTACAGCTTTCGACATCACCACGATGTCTGGCTGAATACCTGCGTGTTCGAAGGCGAAGAATTTACCGGTACGGGCAAAACCAGCCTGAACTTCGTCGAGGATCAGCAGAATGCCGTGTTCTTCGGTCACTTTACGGATGCGCTGCAGCCATTCAACCGGCGCCGGGTTCACACCGCCTTCGCCCTGGACAGCTTCCAGGATCACGGCAGCAGGTTTACGCACGCCGCTTTCCACGTCGTTGATCAGGTTTTCGAAGTAGTAGGCCAGCGCTTTCACGCCCGCTTCACCACCGATACCCAGCGGGCAGCGGTACTGGTGTGGGTAAGGCATGAACTGAACTTCAGGCATCATGCCGTCAACCGCTTCTTTCGGAGAGAGGTTGCCGGTCACGGACAGTGCGCCGTGGGTCATGCCGTGATAAGCACCGGAGAAGCTGATAATGCCGCTACGGCCAGTCACTTTTTTCGCCAGCTTCAGCGCGGCTTCAACGGCGTCTGCACCGGATGGGCCGGTAAACTGCAGGCAGTACTCTTTACCCTGACCTGGCAGCAAGGAGAGCAGGTATTCTGAGAACGCATCTTTTAACGGCGTCGTCAGATCCAGGGTATGTAACGGCAAGCCGCTGGTAATGACACTTTGAATGCTTTTCAGCACATCAGGATGGTTATGACCCAGCGCCAGCGTTCCCGCACCGGCCAGGCAATCAAGATACTCTTTATTATCCGCATCGGTGATCCACACCCCTTCCGCCTTGGTAATAGCTAAAGGCAGTTTGCGCGGATAACTCCTGACATTGGATTCCATTTCGGCCTGACGGGCCAGATAGGTTTCGTTGGTTTTGAAAGAAGAAGCATTCAAAGTATCAATACGGACTTTATCCGTCATCATATCACTCCTACAACCGCAGCTCAGCACGTGGCTCCGATTGAATAATTAATGAAAAAAATGAGAAGGGCCTCAAAAAACGCGGCCAATATAGAGCCTTTTTGCCCGGGGCTCAATGGTTAATTGTTTATCGTTTTGTAACGCGCGTTGAATCAACGCGCGTAAGGCGTAACCCCGCATGGTAGCTGAGGTTTTGTGGGGGGCGCTTCGTGTAAAAAAGAGGGGCGTTTTAGAATACTTTTGGACTACTTTTGAACGACGTTCAGAATGCCGTTGTCGCGGCCATGGGTTTTATTCCACGAGGCATCGGTCACGCCGTCCGCATCCAGCGAGATCGACAGGACGTAGCCTGCGCTTCTGACTTCGTAGAAGTTAGCGTTAAAGCGTTTCACCGTGGCTTTTTTGCCGTTGATGGTCGCCTGGGTAAAGCCGTTATTGATGCTGGCTTTGATGCCATTGGCACTAAATGACGCTTCACGCAGCGGGTCGGCAACATGTGCCGCCTGACTGTGTTGTACGGCTTCGTGCGCATTCTCAAGGGCCTGTTTTTCCGCCGCGGCATTGATGGCGGCCTGACGGTTCTGATCGGCAACGTAGCAGGCGTCGCGGCTTACGCCTTTGGCCTGACACTGCGCTAAGCGCTGCTCTTCTGAGACGCAGCCCGCAAGAAGCGTAGCCACCATCCCGACTAACAGAATCTTTTTCATACATTAACCTTAAATAAGTTGAGGAATCGATATTCCCCGGGGTTGATAAGTTCATTATTGTGGTCTGGCCATTCTATGCGTGCGTCTATAGTAGAAACGCAGCGATGGCTCGCGGTGACTATCGCGGAAGAGGTGCGTTATCAGGTTGATGAGGATCACATTTAGCACGAATAGCTAAAAACTTGAGAGTTATCCTGGCTGACGGTTATCCGGAGGTCAGAAAATGGTTTTGCAGATGTAAGCCGGGTGGTGACGCGAATGTAATAAAGGGGGGGCCAGAAAGGATCTTGCTATTGCCAGACGCATCCTCTACGCTGCCTCCATTACAGTATGTAATTTGACTCGGGGTGCCCTTCTTTGTGAAGGCTGAGAAATACCCGTACCACCTGATCTGGATAATGCCAGCGTAGGGAAGTCAGATGCCCTCCGGGCTATCGCTTCTTCGCGCAAGGCAGGAGCGATACCATGCAGCCTGACCTGCTTAATCTACACGCCTTACACCATTTCCGAACCCGTTCTCCGCTGACCCACTGCATGACCAACGACGTGGTGCAGACCTTTACCGCCAATGTCCTGCTGGCTCTTGGTGCATCACCGGCGATGGTGATTGAAGCCGAAGAGGCCGAACAATTTTCCGCGCTGGCCGATGCGCTGCTGATCAATGTCGGCACCCTGACCGCACCGCGCGCCCAGGCGATGCGCCGGGCGATTGAAAGCGCGGTGGCGGCGGACAAGTCCTGGACGCTCGATCCGGTAGCCGTTGGCGCGCTGGCGTACCGGACCCGTTTTTGCCAGCAAATTCTCACCCTGAAACCGGCGGCCATTCGCGGCAATGCCTCGGAAATCCTCGCGCTCGCCGGGATGAGCGCGGGCGGACGCGGCGTGGACACCACCGATACGGCAGCCAGCGCGCTGCCCGCCGCCCAGGCGCTGGCGCGGCAAACCAATGCGATTGTGGTGGTAACGGGGGAGGTGGATTACGTCACTGACGGGCTGCGCACCCAGACCCTGACGGGGGGCGACCCGATGATGACCCGGGTGGTGGGCACCGGCTGCGCGCTGTCGGCGGTGGTGGCGGCCAGCTGTTCGCTGCCGGGCGACCGGCTGGATAACATCGCGGCGGCCTGCGGCTGGATGAAACGGGCCGGTACCCTTGCGGCTGCCCAAAGCCGCGGGCCGGGCAGTTTTGCGGCAGCGTTCCTTGATGCCCTGTGGACACTGGGGGCGCAACGATGAAACGCATTAATGCCCTGACCATTGCCGGCACAGACCCCAGCGGCGGGGCCGGGATCCAGGCCGACCTGAAAACCTTCTCCGCGCTCGGCGCATACGGCTGCTCGGTGATCACCGCCCTGGTAGCCCAGAACACCCGCGGGGTGCAGTCGGTCTATCGCATTGAGCCTGATTTCGTGGCGGCGCAGCTGGAATCGGTGTTCAGCGATGTGCGCATCGACACCACCAAAATTGGCATGCTGGCGGAGGCCGATATTGTCGAGGCCGTCGCGGAGCAGCTCCTGCGTCATCAGGTTAAAAACGTGGTGCTGGATACGGTGATGCTGGCGAAAAGCGGCGATCCGCTCCTTTCACCTTCCGCCGTCGATACGCTGCGCAAGAAACTGCTGCCGCAGGTGGCGCTCATTACCCCTAACTTACCCGAAGCCGCGGCGTTGCTGGATGCGCCCCATGCCCGCAATGAGCAGGAGATGAAAGCCCAGGGCGATTCCCTGCTGGCGATGGGGTGTGAAGCGGTGCTGATGAAGGGCGGGCATCTGGACGATCCTGAAAGCCCCGACTGGCTGTTCACCCGGGATGGAACCCTGCGTTTTACCGCCCCGCGCATCAATACCAAAAACACCCACGGCACCGGCTGCACGCTCTCGGCCGCGTTGGCGGCGCTACGCCCGCGGCACGATAGCTGGGCGGATACGGTGCGCGAGGCCAAAGCCTGGCTCTCCTGCGCGCTGGCAGAGGCGGACACGCTGGAAGTGGGGCAGGGCATTGGCCCAGTCCATCATTTCCATGCGTGGTGGTGAAGGTTAGCGCTTATCGCTGGAAAAATCGCCACCCACGGACCAGGCTTAGGGAGCTCGCAATCCTGTGAGCCTGGAGAAAACATGCCGACAGCCCGTCGGCACTAAGGGGAGCAAACCTATGACTGATATTGCGCAGTTGCTTGGCAAAGATGCCGAAAGCCTGTTACAGCATCGTTGTATGACCATTCCAGCCGACCAGCTCTATCTGCCTGGCCACGACTACGTCGACCGCGTGATGGTCGACAACAACCGCCCGCCAGCGGTACTGCGAAATATGCAGACCCTGTATAACACCGGGCGTCTGGGGGGAACCGGCTATCTGTCGATCCTGCCGGTGGACCAGGGGGTAGAACACTCAGCCGGGGCGTCGTTTGCCGCTAACCCGCTCTATTTCGATCCGAAGAATATTGTCGAGCTGGCAATCGAGGCCGGCTGTAACTGCGTGGCCTCCACTTATGGCGTGCTGGCCTCGGTCGCGCGACGTTATGCCCACCGCATCCCGTTCCTCGTCAAGCTTAACCACAACGAAACCCTGAGCTACCCCACCGAGTACGATCAGACCCTGTATGCCAGCGTCGAGCAGGCGTTCAACATGGGTGCGGTAGCGGTAGGGGCGACCATCTATTTCGGCTCGGAGCAGTCGCGCCGCCAGATAGAAGAGATCTCCGCCGCCTTTGAGCGTGCCCATGAGCTGGGCATGGTGACGGTGCTGTGGGCCTATCTGCGTAACCCGGCCTTCAATAAAGACGGTACGGATTACCACGTCTCTGCCGATTTAACCGGGCAGGCCAACCATCTGGCAGCCACCATCGGGGCGGATATCGTTAAGCAGAAAATGGCCGAGAACAACGGCGGCTATACGGCGGTCAAGTTTGGCTATACCGACGATCGGGTCTACAGCAAACTGACCAGCGATAACCCCATCGACCTGGTACGCTACCAGCTGGCGAACTGCTATATGGGCCGCGCGGGGCTGATCAACTCCGGTGGCGCTGCAGGCGGCGAGACCGATCTCACCGATGCGGTGCGCACGGCGGTGATCAATAAACGCGCGGGCGGCATGGGGCTGATCCTGGGCCGTAAGGCGTTTAAAAAATCGATGGCCGACGGCGTGAAGCTGATTAACGCCGTGCAGGACGTCTATCTCGATAAAAAAGTCACTATCGCCTAGCCATTCTGCCCCTCTTCCGTTGGAAGCGGGGCAGATGCCGGGCAACACTTCGTTTGCCCGGCCTACAGCGACGAGAGCTACTAACGAAACCTTGTTTCATTTCATTCAAATCACCCTTCCGATCCACTTCACATTTCCCCTCTCTTTTGTGAAAAGTGTCACTTCTGCCCGTGCAAATGCACAAAAAATGGTCAGCGCTTAGCGGAATTTGTCTAAGGAAGTGGATGAATTTTGCGCTTAAAGTTAGTTTCGAAACAGCTTTTCAAAATGAAAGAACACGCTGAACCTACGCCGTTTTAAGGATAAAAAATGAAAATCGAATCTGTAAACGTCACCGTCTTTCAGTATCCCACCCGCCGGGTCTCTGACAGCGCCGGACATTCCCATCCGGGACCGGAAAGCCTGGCAAAAATGGCGATGCTGACCATTACCGCAGACGATGGCACCAAAGGGTACGCCTTTGCACCGCCGGAAGTGGTGCGCCCCTTTGTGGTCAACACCTTCTTTCGTAAAGTGCTGGTCGGCCAGGATGCGTTTAATCGCGAAAAAATTTGGCAGGAGCTGGCGCACTGGCAGCGCGGCAGCGCTCATCAGCTGACCGAGCGCGCGCTGGGCTTTGTTGAGCAGGCGCTGTGGGATCTGATTGGCCGCAAACTCAATATGCCGGTGTGGAAACTCCTCGGCGGCTACCGCGACAAAGTCCCTGCCTACGGCAGCACCATGTGCGGCGATGACCTGCCGGGCGGCCTCTCTACCCCGGAAGAGTACGCCAGCTTTGCCGAAAAGCTGGTCGCCCGCGGCTATAAGGCGATCAAGCTCCACACCTGGATGCCGCCAGTCTCTTTCGCTCCTAATCCAAAAATGGATATCAAAGCCTGCGCCGCGGTACGTGAAGCGGTCGGGCCGGATATCGACCTGATGATCGACGGCTACCACTGGTACAGCCGCGCGGAAGCGCTGTGGATCGGTAAGGAGCTGGAAAAACTGAATTTCGCCTGGTTTGAAGAGCCGATGGAAGAGGAGAGCATGGCCTCCTATGCCTGGCTGGCGGAAAACCTCTCCATTCCGATTATCGGGCCGGAAAGCCTGGGCGGTAAGCACCACAGCCGCGCCGACTGGGTGAAGGCGGGGGCGTGCGACATCCTGCGCGCCGGTGCCAACGGGGTCGGTGGCATTTCGCCAACCCTGAAAGTGGCCAACCTGGCCGAATCGTTTGGTATGGACTGCGAAGTGCATGGCAACGGCGCGGCGAGCCTGGCGGTGATTGGCGCGATCAAGAACTGCCGCTGGTACGAGCGCGGACTGCTGCACCCGTTCCTCGATTACGATGAGCCAGCTGCGTACCTGCACAGCCTGATCGACCCAATGGATGAAAACGGCATGGTCAGCCTGCCGACGCGCCCGGGACTGGGCGAAGAGATTAATTTTGCGTATATCGAAGCCAATACCGTCAGCCACGACTGATAAATAAAACTTCTACCCTACAAACGGTATACACAGATGATCAAAAACTCCCTCACGAGGGCGTGTTTACTCGCGCTCTCGCTGATGATGGGGAGCGGTGCGGCGTACGCGAAAACGCCGCCCGATCAGCTCATCATCGGTATGAACATGAACAACCTGCTGACCCTCGATCCGGCCGCGATGACCGGTAACGAAGTGGTCGGCATTGTGGTCAATCTCTACGATTCGCTGGTGGAACTGGATCCTGACACGCTCACCAACGTCAAACCGGCGCTGGCGAAATCCTGGGATATCTCGCCGGACGGCAAAACCCTGACCTTCCACCTGCGCGATAACGTCACCTTCCACTCCGGTAACCCGCTGACCGCCGAAGACGTGGTGTGGTCCATGCGCCGCCTGCTGCACCTCAACCTTGCTCAGGCCTCGGTATGGAAATCTTACGGTTTCAGTAAGAAGAACATCGACCAGCAGGTGAAAGCGCTGGATGACTACACCGTGCAGCTCACCCTGCCGAAGGCCAACGACCCGCAGCTGGTGATCTACTCCCTCGGCGCGCTGGGCAACCTTGGCGTGCTGGATCGTAAAACGGTGCTCAGCCACGAGGTGAACAACGACTGGGGCAACCGCTGGCTCACCACCAACGAAGCCGGTTCCGGGCCGTTTATGCTGGAGACCTGGCAGGCAAAAGATGTGCTGCGCATGCAGCGCAATCCGCACTACTGGCGTGAAGAGCCGAAGATGAACCGCGTGGTGCTGCGCCACTTCCAGGAGTCGCAGACCCTGCGCCTGATGGTGGAGAAAGGCGATCTGGATATCGCCAGCAACATGGCGGTGGCTGACATCAACGCCCTGCGCAAGGATCCGCAGCTCACCGTCGAAGCCGTGCAGAAGGGCACGGTCTACTACGTGGCGATGAGCATGAAGGAGAAACACTTCGCTAACCCGAAAGTGCGCGAGGCGGTGCGCTATCTCATTGACTATCAAGGTATTAACAAGGCGCTGATGCCGGGCTACGGCGTGCTGCACCAGCGGCCCATCAAAGCGGGAATGCCGTCGACGCTGCCGGATCCGGGCTACAAACTCGATATTCCGCGCGCCAAAAAGCTGCTGGCGGAGGCGGGCTATCCGGAAGGTTTTGACACCACCCTGCGGGTGCTGGCGGATCAGCCGTTCCTCAATATCGCCATCGCCGTACAGTCCACCCTGATGCAGGCGGGCATCAACGCCAAAATCATTACCGGCACCGGGAATCAGATCTACGGCGCGATGCGCGAGCGTAAGTTCGACATGCTGGTGGGGCGTGGCGGCAGCGGCGTGGAACCGCATCCGCACTCCAGCCTGCGCGCGCTGGTCTATAACCCGGACAACAGCGATGCAGCCCGGTTAACCAACTTCCAGGGCTGGCGCACCAGTTTTTACGACAAAACGCTGAACGAGATGATCGATAAAGCGCTACTGGAGCGCGATCCGCAAAAACAGATCGCCGACTACCAGCAGATTCAGGTGCGTTACGACCAGCTGATCCCGGCGCTGATCCCGCTCTCCCAGATGGTCGATTCGGTGGTGGTGCGTAACGAGGTGAAAAACTTCCAGTCGCATCCCTCCGCCACCACCTTCCTGCGGGAAGTCTACAAAACCGGAGGTGACAAATGAGTGTTGCGATCCTCGCCCCAGGCTCCCGCACCCGGCGTTTCTCAAAACGCCTGACCCAGGTGCTGGTGACCCTGTTCGGCCTGCTGGTGCTGACCTTTTTCATTGGCCGCGTCATGCCGGTCGATCCGGTGCTGGCGATTGTCGGCCCGGATGCCGACCACAGCACCTATCAGCAGGTCTATCAGCAGCTGGGCTTTGATAAATCCCTGCTGACCCAGTTCGGGATCTACCTGAACAACCTGCTTCACGGCGATCTTGGCAATGCCCTGCTGACCGGCAAACCGGTGCTGGATGACATTCTGCGCGTCTTCCCGGCCACCCTGGAGCTGGCGACGATGGCGATTATTGTCGGTGCCGGTTTAGGGATCCCGCTGGGGGTGCTGGCCGCCGCGCGCCGTAACAGCGTTTCGGATTATGTGGTACGCATCATCAGCCTGGCCGGGTACTCCACGCCAATCTTCTGGGTGGGGATGATGGGGCTGCTGCTGTTCTACGCCTGGCTTGGCTGGGTAGGGGGCGCTGGACGGCTGGATTTAGGGCTGGATGGCCTGGTGCCACGTCGCACCGGACTGATGACCATCGATGCCCTGCTGGTGGGTAACAGCGCGGTCTTCTGGAACGCCATTAACCACCTGGTGCTTCCTGCCTCGCTGCTGGGCTTCCACTCCCTGGCTTACATTAGCCGCATGACCCGCAGCTTTATGCTGGCCCAGCTGTCGCAGGAATTCATCATCACCGCCCGGGTGAAGGGCCTGACCGAGCGGCAGGTGATCTGGAACCACGCGTTTCGCAACATCCTGGTGCAGCTGCTGACGGTGGTGGCGCTGGCCTACGGCTCGCTGCTGGAAGGAGCGGTGCTGATCGAAACCGTCTTCTCCTGGCCGGGCTTTGGCTCCTATCTCACCGGCAGCCTGCTGCTGGGGGATATGAATGCGGTAATGGGCTGCGTGCTGCTGGTGGGGATGATCTTCGTGATGCTCAACCTGCTCTCCGACATGCTGTATCAACTCTTTGACCCGAGGACGAAATCATGACCGTTTCTCTGGATACACCGCTGCGCGCTTCCCGCAGCGAAGGACGCCAGCGCCTGGCGCGGATGGCCCGCCGTACCTTCGGCTTTGCCGGGCAGATGGCGCGTAACCCGCTGACGGCCATTGGCGGCGGCATTATTCTGCTGCTGTTGATCGTCGCGGCCTTCGCGCCCTGGATCGCCCCTTACAACCCGCTGGTGCAGGATCTCAATAACGCCCTGGTGGCGCCGAACGCGCAGCACTGGTTCGGCACCGACGAGTTTGGCCGGGATATCTTCAGCCGCCTGGTCTACGGCTCGCGGATCACGCTCTATATCGTACTGCTGGTGTCGGTCACCGTCGGCCCGCTGGGGCTGCTGTTGGGGGTTACTGCCGGTTACTTTGGCGGCAAGGTGGATGCAGTGCTGATGCGCGTCACCGATATCTTTATCTCCTTCCCGAGCCTGGTGCTGGCGCTGGCATTTGTCGCAGCCCTCGGCCCGGGGCTGGAACATGTGGTGATCGCCATTACGCTCACCGCCTGGCCGCCGATTGCCCGTCTGGCCCGCGCTGAAACCCTGTCGTTACGCCAGGCCGACTTTATCTCCGCCGTGCGTCTGCAGGGGGCCTCCCCGGTGCGGGTGCTGTGGCGCCATATCGTGCCGCTGTGCCTGCCGTCGGTGATTATCCGTATCACCATGAACATGGCCGGGATCATCCTGACCGCCGCCGGGCTGGGCTTCCTCGGCCTTGGCGCACAGCCGCCGGAGCCGGAGTGGGGGGCGATGATCTCCAGTGGCCGTACCTACATGATGGAGTGCTGGTGGGTGGTGACTATTCCGGGGCTGGCGATCCTGATTAACAGCCTGGCGTTCAACTTCTTAGGAGATGGCTTACGTGACATCCTCGATCCTCGCAGCAACTGATGTGCCGCTGCTCGATGTGCGCGATCTGCACGTCGACTTTATCAACGGACGCGCGGTCACCAACGCGGTGCGCGGCGTCTCCTTTCAGCTCGGGCGCGAGAAGCTGGCGATTGTCGGTGAGTCGGGCTCGGGGAAATCCACCGTCGGGCGGGCGCTGCTGCGTCTGCACCCGGCAAAGGCGCAGATCACCGCCACCCGGATGCAGTTTGGCGATGTCGATTTACGCAGCGTCAGCGAGGCGCAGATGCGCGGTATTCGCGGCAAGCGTATTTCGATGATCATGCAGGATCCGAAGTACTCCCTGAATCCGGTGGTCTGCGTCGGGGATCAGATTGCCGAGGCCTGGCTGACCCACCATCCGGGACGCAAGGCCGAGGCGAAAGCCAAAGTGCTGGAGATGCTCGACGTGGTGCGCATTCGCCAGCCGGAGCGGGTCTATCAGCTCTATCCGCATGAGCTCTCCGGCGGGCAGGGGCAGCGCATCATGATCGCCATGATGCTGATCACCGACCCGGAGCTGGTGATCGCCGATGAACCGACCTCGGCGCTGGACGTCTCGGTGCGGCTGCAGGTGCTGGGGCTGCTGGACGATTTAGTCCAGTCCCGCGGGCTGGGGCTGATCTTTATCAGTCACGACATCAACCTGGTGCGCAGCTTCTGCGACCGGGTGCTGGTGATGTACGCCGGGCGGGTGGTGGAGTCCATCGCCGCCTGCGACCTGCACAACGCGCAGCACCCCTATACGCAGGGGTTAATCAATGCCCTGCCGGAGATGAATCACCGCCGTCCGGTGCTGCCGGTGTTGCAGCGCCAGGCCAGCTGGCTGACCGAATAAGGAGCGAAGATGATCGAGGTAAAAAACCTGAATCTGGCGTTCGGCGAAGGCGAGAAACGCAACCAGGTACTGTATGACGTCAATATTAACGTGCAGCCAGGGGAGATTTACGGCCTGGTGGGGGAGTCGGGCTCCGGAAAAACCACCGTGCTGAAGTGCCTGGCCGGATTGTTCACCCACTGGGAGGGGGCGCTGGCGATTAACGGCCAGGCGCTGGAGCGGCGCATCAGCCCCCAGCGCTGTCGGCTGGTACAGATGGTGTTTCAGGACCCGTACGGTTCGCTGCATCCCCGGCATACCATCGGCGATATTCTGGAGGAGCCGCTGCAAATCCACGGCATCAACGACCGGGACCGGCGTATTCACGGCTTGCTGGATAAAGTTGGCCTCAACCGCGCCTTCCGTGACCGCTACCCGCACCAGCTCTCCGGCGGCCAGCGTCAGCGCGTGGCCATCGCCCGGGCGTTGATCCTGGAGCCGCAGGTGCTGTTGCTGGATGAACCTACCTCAGCGCTGGATGTCTCGGTGCAGGCGGAGATTTTAAACCTGCTGGCGGAGCTGCAGCGCGAGTCGAAGCTCACCTACCTGATGGTGACCCACGACCTGGGGGTGATCGCCCATCTTTGCCAGAAGGTGGCGGTGATGCAGTACGGGAAAATCCTGGAAACGTTGACGGTGGACGACCTGGTGGCGGGGCAGGCCAAAACTGATTACACCCGGATGCTGGTTAACGCCAGCCAGCAGTACTCCCGCGAGATGGCCCGGGAGGTGGCGGTCTATTAGTGTGTATAGTGCGGGCTGTTGCCGGGGGGCGGCTTCGCCTTACCCGGCCTACAAAACCTGTAGGCCCGCACAAGCGCAGCGCCGCCGGGCAAATCAGCGCAGAAGCGGACAATCCGGCGGCAACCGGCACTGGATCGCCCCAGGCAAAAGGGCGATGTGGAAATGGTCGCCGCTCAGCGGTTCGCCATCCAGGTTAAAGGTCATGCCGTGCGGCGCCTGGATTTCGAACCACGCCGACTCGCCATCCACCAGATGCGGGCTATCTTCCGCTTTGGTCAGGGTAGTGAGCAGGGCAGGCAGCAGTTCATCCCCGGTAATGATACGCACCCCGAGCAGCCCGTCGTTGATTAGCGCCTCCGGGCAAAGCTGCTGGCCGCCGCCCGCCTGACGGCCATTGCCGATGCCAATCACCAGGGCGTTACCCTGCCAGTGAAAGTTTTCGCCGCGGATTTCACATTGATCGGGTTTCAAAGTATCTAACCGCGCCAGACCGTGGAGCAGGTACGACACACCGCCCAGCGCAGCTTTGAGTTTTTCCGGGGTTTCGCTGGTGATGCGAGTGCCAAAACCGCCCGTCGCCATATTGATAAAGCAGGTTTCGTCGTTGACCCGGGCGATATCCACCGCCGTGGCTTTTCCGGCGATAGCCAACTGCAGGGCCTTATCGAGCGCCTCCGGGATCCCGGCGCTGGTGGCAAAATCGTTGGCGGTGCCGAGGGGTAAAATGCCCAGCGCCGGACGCTGCGTGGCGGGCAGGTCAATCAGCGCCGTCGCCACTTCGTTTATGGTGCCGTCGCCGCCGCCTGCAATGACGGTCTCCACACCGAGGTCGCAGGCTTCCTTGATATAACGAGCTGCATCACCTTTCTCCCATGTTACGCGAACATGGATCACCACCCCTTCTTCACGAAGAAGCGTCACGGCTTCGCGCAACAGATCGTTGCCTGTCCCTTTGCCGTTCAGAATTAATAAACTTGCCGGATAGGTCGCCATCCACGTTGCTCCTGTGCTGATCTTCCAGAAGTGTATCGCAGCGCGGGGAAAAGCGGGTAAGAAGAGGACGAAAGGCGAAAATTAAATGAGTGGCGAGCCAAAGTGAACGCCACTCGTGCAGGCCTGGTCAGGCAGTTATCGCACCATACGGGCATAAAGCAAAAACACATTTCTGACGATGTGCACAGCGGGTAATCAGCCCCTCTTCATTGCCAGGGCAGCCTGAATTCTCAAGAAATGATGACCAGAACGAAGGTGTATAGGGAAATGTTCGAAGGATGTGTAGTGTTCTGAGTTTGCCGTCAACGGCGATACCGAAGGGACTTGTGACAAGAACGGATCCGATGCTGATAAAGTAATCTCCTTTATACCAAATTATCAGCCTGAGGTTTTTAACGGTAAGTACGTGTATAAAAATTGTTCCAGTACGAGGGCAAACCATCCTGTTTTCAACCACCCAGTACATATATTGCCTCCTTGCTCCTTAAGTGAAATTTCATTCGAAAGAAGAATAGCATTGGCTGCGTGAATATATAACCTAACTTTAATATATTTATAAATTCACGTACTTTTGGTTATAGACTGAAATAAATTTACATTAGTGTTTTTTGCAGGGCGAAGAGGCGTCAGGAAAGGGGAAGGAGGATTTCAGACAAAAAATTAGCCTGCGTAAGGGAGATTACTCAGGCTAAGGAGGTGGTTCCTGGTACAGCTAGCATTTATGGGTTATGTTTTTCAGCGTTGGTAATAATACCCTCATCAAACGCAGCGGTATGTGATCGAATTCTAAGAATCATCTCATACCAAAAAATAACCCGTTTTCATTATTTCGCGTGCGGCGCCTGAGTATTCTCGCCGTCAAAATTACGCATCAGCAACGCGTAATCCAGGGCAATCTCTTCCGGAACAGGCAGCCAGACGGTATGACCGTCTCCTGGCGCTACGGAGACCGACTCGCCTTTGCCATTCACCATATGTTCCAGGGTGAAGTTAATATTGCCCTGCGGGGTCATCAACTCCAGGCTGTTGCCCACCAGAAACTTATTTTTGACCGCCACCGCCGCGAGGTTGCCCTTGCGCTCACCGGTGAACTCGCCGACAAACTGCTGGCGTTCGGAAACCGAGTGGCCATATTCATAGTTCTGGTAGTCGTCATGGGTATGGCGACGCAGAAAACCTTCGGTATAGCCACGGTGCGCCAGCCCTTCTAGCGTTTGCAGCAGGGTGCTGTCGAACGGTTTGCCTGCAGCCGCGTCGTCGATCGCCTGGCGATAGACCTGAGCGGTACGCGCACAGTAGTAATAGGACTTGGTGCGGCCTTCGATTTTCAGGGAGTGCACTCCCATCTGGGTCAGGCGCTCAACGTGGGCGATGGCACGCAGATCTTTAGAGTTCATGATGTAAGTACCGTGCTCGTCTTCGAACGCGGTCATATATTCACCCGGGCGCTGGGCCTCTTCGATCATAAACACGCTGTCGGTTGGCGCCCCGATACCCAGCGTCGGCTCAATATTCTGTACCGGAATAGGCTCATGCTTATGCACAATATTGCCTACCTCATCCTGCTTACCTTCCTGGACTTTATATTCCCAGCGGCAGGCGTTGGTGCAGGTGCCCTGGTTCGGGTCGCGCTTGTTGATATAACCAGAGAGCAGGCAGCGGCCGGAGTAGGCCATGCACAGAGCGCCATGCACGAAAATTTCCAGCTCCATGTCCGGCACCTGGGTGCGGATCTCTTCAATCTCTTCCAGCGACAGCTCGCGGGACAAAATCACGCGGGTCAGCCCCATCTGCTTCCAGAATTTCACCGTCGCCCAGTTCACGGCGTTGGCCTGTACAGAGAGATGAATGTCCATCTCCGGGAAGTGCTCCCGCACCAGCATGATTAAACCCGGGTCCGACATAATCAGCGCGTCTGGCCCCATCTCCACCACCGGTTTCAGGTCACGGATAAAGGTTTTCAGCTTGGCGTTATGCGGCGCGATGTTAACCACCACGTAGAATTTTTTACCCTGCGCGTGGGCTTCGTTGATGCCGAGCTGCAGGTTCTCGTGGTTGAATTCATTATTACGCACGCGCAGGGAGTAGCGCGGCTGGCCCGCATAAACGGCATCGGCGCCGTAGGCGAAGGCGTAACGCATATTTTTCAGCGTTCCCGCCGGGGAGAGGAGTTCCGGTTTAAACATGTTAGTTCTCGTTCTGATGACAGGTCAGATGCGCACACCAGGTGGGCGCCGGGAGGAGATCCCATACATTAAGGGCGGGCATTGTAGCGCTGCGGGAAGGGGAGGTAAACCATTGAGTGAGTAAACGCCGACGGCAGGACAGTACCGTCGGTGTTTGGCTCAGGCGTGGGTAATCAGAGGTCGTCCTGGGTGTGATCGACAATAATTTCCAGGGTCTTACGAATGATATCGGCGCGGACAACATCGCGCGTAGATTCGATTTCGCGGATCAAACGTAAAATAATCGCTTTGTTAGTCAGCGGTTCCTTCGCATCCAGAATGGCGCCTGTCACAGTCTGAAGCAACGCCCACTCTTCGGCCAGCATAGCGCCAGCGCTGCGAAAGTAGTTGGACAATGCAGCATTGGGCAGTTCTTCATAAAAGTCAGTTGTCTGGAGCATAGCCTGGCTCATAGTGTCACACCGGTTCAGTTAATAAGTAAGTGGTGCAGTTAATGCTTATTCCTGTTGGCTTGCGGGCTATTGCCAAACAGGGGATACACATTGCTGCTGCTGTGTCGACCATTCGTATCCCAATCCTGCCGCTCACTTTTGGTATTACGCCGGGTACTATCCTTCCCATCGTTGGAAATTTCCAAAATGATTTGGGAAAGAACGTGCCGACGCTGCCCGTCCTGCTCTACCGATAACATCTGCTGTAGCCTCTCCAGCAATAGCTTCATGCTGATGGGGCCGTTATCTTTCAGTAGAGAAAAGGTGGCTTCACCAATAAGTTCATCAGTCAGTCGTTCATGGTCACTTCTGTTCATAACTACGTCTCTGTCGCCGCATCTTCCTGCAGGAAGAGATGCGGCATAAAGTCAGTCTGTAGCGACAGTATAAAAAATCTGTCTCAAAGAAAAAACTGACTCAAAAAACAGGGTAATTAGCCGCTGTAACGTATCGCTTAACGATCAAACAGCAGGCCAACCAGAGTCTGATAGCGACTCTCCTCTTCGCGATCCGATGCTTGTTCCATTCGATAAAGCAGGCGGGTGCAAATCGCTTTTCGATTAAGGATTTTTCCTTCCCGTAAAATTTCCACCACAATCTGTCCGAGCGTCTCCTGCTGGGAAGGTTGATTTGCTTTGTTAAAATAATGGGCAATGGCATTGGCTGTGTTCGGTGTGTACCCGTTCTCGCGCATATGTCACTCCTGAAATCCGCTGCATTAAAGAGGTTAATATCTTGTTAAGTTGTAAATACTGTACATACTAATTGTACAAGTTAACAAATATATTTTGATCATTATGTGCTAAGTATTAATATTCAATGCGTTGCATAGAATTTATTTTGTAAAATAAGCTTAAAACGTTGTACATTTCCGACCATTAACGGCGTTATGGCGGGTACAGGTGACGGATACCGCTCCGTCCGGGCAGGCTTATAAGACGTAAAGCCAACCATCTGATACTGTGGACATTCATTCACCTCCTCTTATTGGAAACCCTATGCTCACTACCATCATTTACCGTAGTCACCTTCGTGACGACGTACCGGTTACTATGCTGGAAGACATGGTTGTTGCAGCAAATGTAAAAAACAGAGAAGCCGGCGTTAGCGGGATTCTTCTGTTTACTGGCAAGCTCTTTTTTCAGCTGCTCGAAGGACCTGAGGAGAATGTAAGAGCTATTTACGGCGCGATTTGTGAGGATCCGCGTCACCACAACGTGGTGGAACTGTTGTGCGATTACTCCCCCGCCCGACGTTTCGGTAAATACGGCATGGAACTGTTTGATTTACGGCACTATGACCGCCACGAGGTGCTGCAAAACGTCCTGGATAAGGGCACCACAAAGTACCAGATGACCTATAACGACAGGGCGCTGCACTTCTTCAGAACCTTCGTCGAAGAGAGTGAGAAAGAGAACTACTTTGAGCTACCGTCAGGGGATCACTGGGTCTTTGTCCCGGACACTGTGGCGCCCAGCGTACGTGCTCTGTCGGGGCGTTACAGTGACTCGTGCAACTTCGCGTTCCAGCCGATTATCGATCCGCTGGCTCGTGAAATTGTCTCCCTTGAAGCCCTGGTCCGCACCCCGGAAGGGGGCTCTGCCCAGCACTGGTTTGCGGGGCTGGAGGAAGATGCCATCTACGAAGCTGACCTTAAAAGCAAAAGCGTCGCCTTTGCGATGGCAAGCGCACTGGGGCTGGGGGAACAGAGCCTGTCAGTGAACCTTTTACCGATGACGTTGGTCAATATCCCCAACGCTGTCAGCTATCTCATTCAGGAGATAGAGGCTCACGGGCTGGTGCCCGAGCAGATTGTGGTGGAGTTCACCGAGCATGAAGTCATCTCCCGTCTGGATGCGTTTACCGGTGCGGTGCGTGAATTAAAAGCGGCGGGCATCGGCGTGGCGATCGACCACTTCGGTGGAGGGTTTGCCGGCCTGTTGCTGCTGGCGCAGTTTCAGCCAGACCGGATTAAGATCAACCGGGACCTGATCCGCGACGTGCACAAGAGTGGTCCACGGCAGGCGATCGTGCTCGCGATTATCAAATGTTGTACAGCTTTGGAAATATTGATCTCCGCGGTGGGTGTTGAGCTGCCAGAAGAGTGGATGTGGCTCGAATCTGCCGGCGTTTCGCAGTTCCAGGGGCATCTGTTTGCTCACCCTGAACTGGCCGGCATCCCGCCAGTTTCGTGGCCTGAGCCGCGCGAGGAGATTTAGCGCTAGCCTTCACCGGGCAATGATACAATTCTGTTGTACAATATAACGAGTTGTACAGCCCGGTAAGATTCGTTACCTTGAACAATGAATATATCGATCATGTATGAGGAAGCGATGGCCTTTTACAGTATAGGCGATGTCGCAGAACGCTGCGGCATCAACCCCGTCACCCTGCGGGCATGGCAGCGCCGGTATGGCCTGCTCAAACCGCAGCGCAGTGAAGGCGGACATCGTCAATTTGATGATGACGATCTACAGCGCATTGAGGAGATCAAGCGCTGGATTGAACGTGGCGTACCGGTTGGTAAGGTCAAAGCCCTCCTTGATGGGGATAAACCCGCCGAGCCGGGAGACTGGCGTGTTCTGCAGGAAGAGATGATTGGCACGCTGCGCCAGGTCAGCCCGGCAAAATCACGCGCGCAGATCGCGGTATTTTGTCAGCACCACTCAGTAGATGCGTTGGTCGATCATGTGTTTATCCCCGTGCGGGAAACGCTCAGTCTTGATCACGCCACCGCGCGCGCCATGGGCAGCCTGTTGGACGGTATCCTGATTGAGCAGGCGGTGAGCAGCCTGACCGAATCGCGCACCAAAGCGGGCAGGGATGCGTTACTGATTGGCTGGGGTGTGGAGGATCGTACCCGTTTGTGGCTGGAGGCGTGGCGCCTTTCGCAACGGGGTTGGCGCATCAACGTCTTTGCTGAACCTCTTGAGTTACCTCACCCGGAGTTCTTCCCCGGACAACATATCCTCGTCTGGGCGGGTAAAACCTTATCGGACGCACAGCGCCAGCAGCTGGAGCACTGGCAAAAGCAGGGTTATATCATTACGGCACATGGGGCAGCTGAGGCTGTCTGATGCCATTACCCGCCGCAGCGGGTAACATTTTTCCCCTTCATCCGCCAATCCGGCACGCATCCGCTTCCCAGCGATAACCCACGCCATACACTGCGCGAATAAATGACTGGTCGGCATCCAGCGCTTCGAGCTTGCGGCGCAGATTTTTGATATGGCTGTCGATGGTGCGGTCGGTCACCACCCGGTAGTCATCGTACAGGTGGTTCAGTAGCTGCTCGCGGGAGAACACTTTGCCCGGCTCGTGCGACAGGGTTTTCAGCAGGCGAAACTCGGCGGGCGTCAGATCCAGCAGCTTGCTGCGCCAGCTGGCCTGGAAACGGCCTTCGTCGATGATTAACGGGCTTTCGGCATCCAGCGCCTGCAGCTCGCGCTGCGGTTTGCAGCGGCGCAGAATGGTTTTCACCCGGGCCACCACTTCGCGCGGGCTGTAGGGCTTGCAGATGTAATCATCCGCGCCAATCTCCAGCCCCAGCAGGCGGTCAATCTCTTCGATTTTGGCGGTCACCATGACAATCGGCACTTCAGAGAAGCGGCGGATTTCGCGGCACAGGGTCAGGCCGTCGGTGCCTGGCAGCATCAGGTCGAGCAGGATCAAATCCGGTGGGGTCTGGCGTACATATGGCAGGACCTGATCGCCGTGGCTGATAAGCGACGGGGCATAGCTCGCCGCCCGCAGATAGTCGATTAATAACTGCCCAAGTTTAGGCTCATCCTCCACAATCAGGATGCGGAGTGTGTTTTCGTCAATGGGTAATTCAGTCATACTTCTCTCGATAAATCGCGTTCCAGCGGTAGCTCTACTGTAATGCTAACCCCGCCAAAAGGCGAATGGGCGGCGCGGAGGGTGCCGCCGTGGGCTTCAACGATGTTCACGCAGATCGCCAGCCCCAGCCCGGAGCCGCCGCTGGCGCGGTTGCGGGAACCTTCGGTGCGATAAAAACGTTCAAACAGCTTGTTGAGCTGGTCGTCAGAGACGCCGGGCGCGGTGTCGGCGAAGGTCAGCGCAAAGCGGTGATCTTCACATTTGCCGGAAATACGCAGCGCGCCGCCCGCATCGGTATAGCGCAGGCTGTTTTCCAGCAGGTTGTTGAACAGTTGCATCAGCCGGTCGCGATCGCCAAACACCACCGCGTTCTCCGGCAGCGAAAGCTCAATGCGCAGGTCGCGGCTGGCAAAGCGTTCCCGGAAGGCGCCGCTGGCGACTTCCAGAATGTTGATCACATCCACCGGCGCTTTCTGGTAGGCCAGCGCTCCTTCGTCGGACATCGACAGCTGATGCAGATCCTCTACCAGTTTAGTGAGGGTGCCCACTTCCGCCTGTAAAGAGGCGACGGACTCAGGCGTGAACTTGCGTACGCCATCCTGAATCGCCTCCAGTTCGCCGCGCAGCACCGCCAGCGGGGTACGCAGCTCGTGGGAGATATCAGCCATAAAATCCCGGCGCATCTGCTGGTTCTTCTCAAGCGTACTGGCGAGCTGGTTAAAGTCCTGAGCCAGCTTGCCCAGCTCGTCCTGGCTGCGGGTATCGACGCGGGTGGAAAAATTCCCCGCAGCCAGCTGGTGGGTACCGTCCACCAGCCGTTTAACCGGGGCCAGCAGGCCGCGCGCCAGCGGGAAGGTCGCCAGCGCCGCCAGCAGGGTGGAAAGCGCCACTATCAGCCAGCTGGTCTGACGCTGCTGTCGATCAAAATTGATGTCGGTATTGCGCGTCAGCCGCTCGACCGGGGAGGCGATCACCCAGCCGACGGCCGCGCCGTTGACGGTGATGGCCCGCTTCGTGCCGTCCGGCGGCACCGGAGCCCGCGGGCCGACCAGCACCCGCATCTCCTGGTCGATCACCCAGAACTGGGTACGCCAGCCGTGGGGCGGCATGCCGGGACCGGGGCGATCGTCGTCAGTGTCGTGCTCCAGCGAGCGCAGGATCTGAAAGACAAAGCGGTCATTGTTGCGTAAAAAACGCCAGTTGCCGTGCAGGGCGTACTGCTCGGCCAGGGCATCGCTCAGGCCCTGCAGACGCTGCTCGTTACCGTGTTTGATGTAGTCAATAAAGCCGCGCTCAAAGCTGACCCGCACCGCCCAGTGCATGGTGATCAGCAGGACCATACAGGTGGCGAAAATAGCCAGAAATAGCTTGCCGGTGATACCCGGTCGCCAGAACTTCATCGTTCACTCCTTTTGCGCCGCCTGATGACGACATTCTTGCTGGTATCATCCGGAACCCGGGCGAAAATAAAGGCCGGCAGGGCGATAATCAACGCCATGCTCAGGTAGGTATAGAGGAACACCTGATGGACGACGGCGCTGTCGGCGGTGAGCTGATGCTGCCCGTACATGCCCAGCAGCAGCCCGGCAATCGTCACGCCCACGCTCATCGACAGCTGCATGATCATCGACAGCAGGCTGTTGCCGCTGCTCGCCTGCTCATCGGGCAGATCTTTCAGCGTCAGGGTGTTCATGGAGGAGAAGCGGATAGAGTTGATCATCCCCTGGCAGAACAGCACCAGCGGCAGAATGTAGTACCAGCCCAGCAGCGCAACGCCCATAAACAGCAGGCTCACCAGCGCCAGCCCCAGCGTGGAGGCGACCAGTACCCGGCGATAACCGAAGTAGTTGACCACCTGCACGACAATGCGCTTCATCCCCATGCTGCCGAGCACCATCGGGATCATCATCAGCCCGGCGTGGAACGGCGAAAAGCCGAGGCCGATCTGTAAGAAGACCGGAGTCATAAATGGCAGCATCCCACTGCCGATGCGTCCGGCCAGGCTGCCGAGCAGCCCCAGCCGGTAGGTGGTGTTCTGAAAAAGCGTCAGGCTGAATAACGCCCGGTCGTTGCCCCGGGCGTGCCACAGATACCAGAGAATCGACAGCACGCCGATGGTCACCAGCCCGGCGAGGGCCAGGGAGGAGATCCCCAGCCCCTTTTGCCCGTCCAGCGCCAGGGTCAGGGTCGCCATCCCCGCCGCCAGCAGGAAAAAGCCCCCCAGATCGAAACGTCGGGTCTGCATTTTGTAGTTCGGCATCAACATCAGGGTGGCAATCGCCCCGATAATGCCCACCGGCAGGTTGATGAGAAAGATCCAGTGCCAGGAGGCATACTCCACCAGCACCCCGCCAAGGGCCGGGCCCAGCAGCGGCCCCACCTGGCCGGGGAGGGTGACGAAGGTCATCGCCGCCATGTACTGCTCGCGCGGGACGATCTTCATCACCGTCAGCCTGCCCACCGGCACCATCATCGCGCCGCCGACGCCCTGTAGCACCCGGGCCATCACCAGCTCGTTGAGCGTCTCCGCCCGGGCGCAGAACAGGGAGCCTGCGGTAAAGAGCACGATGGCGGTAAAGAAGATATTGCGCACCCCCACTTTGTCCGCCAGCCAGCCGCTGGCGGGCAGCATCACGGCCACCGTCAGCACGTAGGCGACAATCACCATATGCATATGCAGCGGGCTCTCCCCCAGGCTTTTCGCCATGGAGGGGAGGGCAGTGTTGACGATCGTCGTATCCAGCGACTGCATAAAGAAGCCGAAGGCGACAATCCATAGCTGCCAGCGAACGTTAGCGGGGAGATCCGTCATTAGCCGTTTACCGTCTCTTTCTGTTTACGTGAAAAACGCACCCGTAAGCGATCAAAGAACAGATAGACCACCGGGGTGGTATAGAGCGTCAGCAGCTGGCTCATCACCAGCCCGCCGACAATGGTGATCCCCAGCGGCTGGCGCAGCTCCGCGCCATCCCCGCTGGAGATCACCAGCGGCAGAGCGCCGAACAGCGCTGCCAGGGTGGTCATCATAATCGGGCGAAAACGCAGCAGGCAGGCCTGGAAGATCGCCTCCTGCGGCGTCATGTTGCCGTTGCGCTGCGCCTCCAGGGCAAAGTCGACCATCATGATGGCGTTTTTCTTCACGATGCCGATTAACAGCATAATACCGATCAACGCAATCAGGCTGAACGGGGCGCCAAACAGCTCCAGCGCCAGCAACGCGCCTACGCCCGCCGAGGGGAGGGTGGAGAGAATAGTCAGCGGATGGACGTAGCTCTCATAGAGCACCCCAAGCACGATATAGACCGTGGCGATGGCCGCCAGAATCAGGATCACCTGCGAGTTCATGGTCTCCTGGAACACCTGGGCGGTGCCGGCAAAGCTGCCGCGTACGGTGGACGGCACGCCAAGCTGGGTCATGGCGCGGTTGATGGCGTCGCTGGCTTCCGAGAGGGATTTGCCGGTTGGCAGGTTAAACGACACGGTCGAGGCCGCCGACAGCCCCTGATGGTTGACCGACAGCGGCGCGTTCGAAGGCTGCCAGCGGGCAAAGTAGGAGAGCGGAATCGCCTTGCCGTCGTTATTAATCACAAACATCTTACCCAGGGCGCTGATATCCTGGGTATAGCGGGGATCGACCTCCATCACCACCTTGTACTGGTTCATCGGCTGATAGATGGTCGAGATCTGCCGTTGGCCGAAGGCGTTATTCAGCAGGCTGTTGGCGGCGCTAACATCAATGCCCAGCCGCGACATGGTTTCGCGGTCATAGGTCAGGGCCATCTCCGCGCCGTTGTCCTGCTGGTCGGAGTTAACGTCCGCCAACTCCGGCAGCGCCGCCAGCGCCTTGCGGATCTTCGGCTCCCACTCTCTGAGGGCCGCCAGATCGTCCGACAGCAGGGTGTACTGATAGCTGGCATTCGACTGACGCCCGCCCACGCGGATATCCTGCACCGCCACCAGGAACATATTCGCTCCCGGCTCTTTCGAAAGCGCGCCCCTGAGGCGGTCGATCACCTGCTGCGCGGTTTCATTACGCTCCTCGCGGGGCTTGAGGGTAATAAACATCATCCCGCTGTTGACCCGCGAGCCGCCGGTAAAGCCGGTGACGTTATCCACGGCTTTGTCTTCACGGATGATCTTCATGAAATCCTGCAACTTGCCACGCATCGCCTGGAAGGAGATGCTTTGGTCGGCCTGGATGCCGCCCATCAGCACCCCGGTGTCCTGCTCCGGGAAGAAAGTTTTCGGAATGGTGATATACATCCAGACGTTGAGGGCGATGGTGCCGATCAGCACCAGCCCGACGATCCGGGTGTGGTTCAGCACCCACTGCAGCGATTTACCGTAGCCCGACTGCAACGCCATCAGCATCCGGCCAAAGCCCCGTTTGCGCGGCTGCGACGTCGGTGGGCTGCGTTTCAGCATCCAGCCGCACATCATCGGCGTGAGCGTCAGCGACACCAGCAGCGATATACCGATCGCCACCGACAGCGTGACCGCAAACTCCCGTAACAGACGCCCCGGCAGTCCGTCCATCAACAGCAGGGGCAGGAATACCGCCACCAGGGAGAGGCTCATGGAGAGCACCGTAAAGCCCACCTCACGCGAGCCTTGCAACGCCGCCTGCAGCGGCTTCATCCCCGCTTCGAGGTGGCGGGAGATGTTCTCCAGCACCACGATGGCGTCATCCACTACAAAGCCGGTGGCGATGGTCAGGGCCATCAGGGACAAATTGTTGAGGCTAAAGCCGCACAGGTACATGGCGGCGAAGGTGCCAATCAGCGACACCGGGACCGCCACCGCCGGGATCAGCGTGGCGCGCCCGGAGCGCAGGAAGAGAAATACCACCAGGATCACCAGCGCCACCGAGATAATCAGCGTTTGCTCTACTTCCTCCAGCGAGGCGCGAATGGTGGGGGAGCGATCCTGGGCAATCTGCAGATCGATGGCCGCCGGAATGGTCTCCTGCAGCTCCGGCAGACGGGCGCGAATGCTGTTCACCGTCTCGATGATGTTGGCTTCCGGTAGTTTGCGGATCATCAGCAAAATGGCGGGCTTAGCGTTGGTCATCCCGGCGTTGCGCACGTCCTGCACCGAGTCGGTGATGCTCGCCACGTCGCTTAAGCGCACCGCCGCGCCGTTATTGTAGTGGATGATTAAGGGCTGATATTCCGCCGCGGTCTTCAGTTCGTCGTTGGTCTGGATCTGCCAGCGACGGCTGCCATCCTCCACCGACCCTTGCGGCCTGCGCACGTTGGCGTTGCTGATGGCGCTGCGTACGTCGTCCAGCGAGACGCCCTGGTTAAACAGCGCCTGCGGGTTGAGCCCCACGCGCACCGCGGGAAGGGAGCTGCCGCCAACGTCCACATCGCCCACGCCCTCAATCTGGGCGATGGTCTGCGCCAGCTGGGTGGAGGCGAAGTCGTACAGCTGCCCCTGGGAGTAGGTGTCCGAGGTGAGCGTCAGGATCATAATCGGCGCATCGGACGGGTTGGCTTTGCGGTAGGTCGGACGGCTCGGCATGCCGCTCGGGAGCAGGCTTTGCGCGGCGTTGATCGCCGCCTGCACGTCGCGCGCCGCGCCGTTGATGTCGCGGTTAAAGTTAAATTCCAGAATGATGCGCGTGCTGCCGAGGGAGCTGCTGGAGGTCATCTCGTTGACCCCGGCAATGCGCCCCAGCGAGCGCTCCAGTGGCGTAGCCACCGACGAGGCCATCGTCTCCGGGGAGGCACCGGGGAGCGAGGCGCTGACCATGATCACCGGGAAATCCACCTGCGGCAGCGGGGCCACCGGCAGCAGCCGGAAGCCGAGCACGCCGCAGAGGGTGATGGCGATAGAGATTAAAATCGTCGCCACCGGGCGGTAAATGAAGAGGGCGAAAAACTTCACTTACGCCTCCTCTTCTTCACGTTTCGGGAAACGGCTTTTGCTCCACAGGGCCAGGCGGTCAAAGAGCAGGTAGATCACCGGCGTGGTAAACAGGGTTAACACCTGGCTCACCAGCAGACCGCCCACCATGCCAATCCCTAACGGACGGCGCAGTTCGGCCCCGACCCCGGTGCTGAGCATCAGCGGCAGGGCACCAAGCAGCGCGGCGAGGGTGGTCATCAGGATCGGACGAAAACGCAGCAGACAGGCCTGATAGATTGCCTCCCGCGGCGGCATGCCCTGCTCGCGCTCGGCGGCGAGGGCAAAGTCGATCATCATGATGGCGTTCTTCTTGACGATGCCGATCAACAGGATAATGCCGATGATCGCAATCACATCCAGCTCGCTGCCCGCCAGCATCAGCGCCAGCAACGCACCCACGCCCGCGGTGGGCAGGGTCGAGAGGATGGTGATGGGGTGAATAAAGCTCTCATACAGCACCCCCAGCACGATGTACATCGCCACCACCGCGGCCACGATCAGCCAGATGGTGCTCCCGAGCGCCGCCTGGAAGGCGAGTGTACTGCCCTGGAAGTGGGTCTGGATATCGGTCGGGAAGCTGAGACGTTTTTCCGTATCGGTAATGGCCTGAATCGCTTCGCCCAGCGAGTAGTCGTCCGGGACGTTAAACGAAATGGTGGTGGAGGGGAACTGATCCAGATGGTTCACCGCAAGCGGCGTAAAGCGCTCTTCCACTTTGGCAATTGCATTCAGGGGCACAATTCCGCCATCTTTGCTGGTCAGGCGAATCGAGTCCAGCCCTGCCAGCCCCGGCGTCTGCCGGGTATCGTGCTCCAGTACCACCCGGTACTGGTTAGCCTGGGTATAGATGGTGGAGATCAGGCGCTGGCCGAAGGCGTTGTACAGGGCGTTATCCACATCCGCCATGCTAATGCCCAGCCGGCTGGCGCTGTCGCGATCGACGTTGATATACGCCGCCAGGCCTTTGTCCTGCCAGTCGCTGCTCAAATCCGAGAGCTGCGGCAACTGCTGCAGCTCATCCACCAGCTGCGGCACCCAGGTGCTGAGCGCGTCGAGGCTGGTGGCCTGTAGAGTGAACTGATACTGGGTGCGGCTTACCGTGGTATCGATGGTCAGATCCTGCGTCGGCTGCAGGTAGAGTTCCACGCCAGGCACCTTCGCCACTGCATTTTGCAGTCGGTCGATCACCGTGTTCACCCGGTCGTCGCGATCGTCCAGCGGCTTGAGGTTGATCTGCAGGCGAGCGCTATTGAGGGACGGGTTGGTGCCATCAACGCCGACGAACGCGGTCAGACTCTCCACCGCCGGATCTTTCATGATCACGTCGGAGACCGCCTGCTGGCGCTGGGCCATGCTGGCGAACGAAACCGACTGCGGCGCCTGCAACGTACCCTGAATAATGCCGTTATCCTGGATCGGGAAGAAGCCTTTCGGGATCATCACCCACAGCAGCACGCTTAACGCCAGGGTACCCAGCGCCACGCCGAGGGTCGCCCACGGATGGTTCAGCACTTTGGCCAGCAGGCGTCCGTAAGCGGCAATAATCCGCTCGAACATCCGCTCCGAGGCACGGGAGAAGCGGTTCTGCTTGCGCAGGGATTCATGGCTCAGCATGCGGGCGCACATCATCGGCGTCAGGGTGAGCGACACCACCGCCGAGATTAAAATCGCCACCGCCAGCGTCACCGCAAACTCCCGGAACAGACGCCCGACGATATCGCCCATAAACAGCAGCGGGATCAGCACCGCAATCAGCGAGAAGGTCAGCGAGATAATGGTAAAGCCGATCTCGCCTGCGCCTTTTAGCGCTGCCGCCAGCGGTTTTTCACCTTTTTCGATATAGCGGGAGATGTTTTCGATCACTACGATGGCGTCATCCACCACAAAGCCGGTGGCGATGGTCAGGGCCATCAGCGTCAGGTTATTGATCGAGAAGTCGAGGAATACCATTACCGCAAAGGTGCCCACCAGCGACAGCGGCACCGCCACGGCGGGAATGATGGTCGCCGGAACGTTGCGCAGGAACAGGTAGATGATCATCACCACCAGCGCAATCGCCAGCATCAGCTCAAACTGGGTATCACTGACCGAGGCGCGAATGTTGGTGGTGCGATCCGACAGCACCTTAACGCTCACCGATTTTGGCAGGCTGTCGATAAGGGTGGGCAGCATGGCGCGAATGCTGTCGGCGGTATCAATGATATTCGCCCCCGGCTGGCGCTGGACGTTCATCACAATCGCCTGCTGCTTGTTGGCCCACGCCCCAAGCCAGCTGTTTTCTGCCCCCTGCTCGACGGTGGCGACATCCCCTAAGCGGATCGCCGCCCCGTTTTGGTAGGCGACAATCAGCTGACGATACTCATCCGCGGACTGCATCTGGTCATTGGCGGAAAGGGTCACCGCCCGGGTTGGGCCATCGAGGGAGCCTTTCGCCGAGTTAACGTTGGCGTTGCTGATGGCGGTGCGAATAGTTTCGCTGGTCAGCCCCAGGGAGGCGATCGCCTGGGCGTTGAGCTTAACGCGAACCGCCGGGCGCTGGCCGCCGGAGAGGGTCACCAGCCCGACGCCGGAGACCTGGGAGATTTTCTGCGCCACGCGGGTTTCTACCATATCTTCGACCTGGGTCATCGGCATGGCGGAGGAGGTGACGGCGAGGGTCATAATCGGCGGATCCGCCGGATTCACCTTGCTGTAGACCGGCGGGTTAGGCAGGTCAGACGGCAGCAGGTTGGTGGCGGCGTTGATGGCGGCCTGCACCTCCTGCTCGGCAACATCCAGCGACAGGCTGAGCTGGAACTGTAACGTCACCACCGACGCGCCGCCGGAGCTTTGGGAGGACATCTGCTTCAGGCCCGACATCTGTCCAAACTGGCGCTCCAGCGGGGCGGTAATGGCCGAGGTCACGACATCCGGGCTGGCGCCAGGGTAGAGCGTCACCACCTGAATGGTGGGGTAATCCACTTCCGGCAGGGCGGAGACCGGCAGGAAGCGGTAGCCAATGATCCCCGCCAGCAGGATCGCCACCATCAGCAGGGTGGTGGCGACAGGGCGCAGAATAAACAGACGCGACGGCCCGCCTGTAGAGCTCGGGGGCATCACCTGCATCAGGCGTTCTCTCCCTGTTTTTTATGTTCGCGTTTGGCTGGCTGGGCAGGGGTGTCGGCGTGGGCTTCAACCACTTCCACTTTGGCCCCTTCGGTCAGACGGTCGATGCCGTCAGTTACCACGCGGTCGCCTGCCGACAGTCCGGCGGCAATCACCACGCTCTGGCTGTCCTGAATGCCCGGTTTCACCAGGTGCTTGCTGACCTTGTTGTCACTGTTCAGCACCCAGACGAAGTTGCCTTCGTTACCCATTTGCAACGCTGCCGTTGGGATCACCACCGCATTCTCTTCGGTAGCGACCAGCATGCGGGCGTTAACAAACTGGTTCGGAAACAGGGCATCGTCCTGATTGTTGAAGCGCGCTTTCAGCTTGATGGTACCGGTGGTGGTGTCGATCTGGTTATCGAGGCTCAGCAGGGTGCCGTCGCTGAGCTTCTGCTTGTTGGCCCGATCCCAGGCCTCCACGGTTAAGCTTTTACCCGCTTTCTGCGCTTGGATCACGGTGGCGATATCGCTCTCCGGCAGGGTGAAGACCAGATCGATAGGGTGGGTCTGAGTCAGCACCACGATCCCGGTGGTATCGCCGCTGGAGATCTGGTTGCCGATATCCACCTGTTTTAACCCCACCCGCCCGTCGATAGGGGCGGTGATGCGGCTCCAGTCGAGCTGGAGCTGCGCGCTGGCGACGGCGGCCTGGTCTGCCTTAATGGTTCCCATGCTTTCGCTCACCAGCGCCTGCTGGGCGTCGAGCTCCTGGCGGGAGACGAGGTTGGTTTTCACCAGTTGCTGATAACGGGCCAGATCCCGACGGGCATTTGCGAGGGTGGCCTGATCTTTAGCCAGCTGTCCCTGGGCCTGGGCCAGCGCAACCTTGAACTGGCTGGGATCGACTTCAGCCAGCAGATCGCCAGCCTTTACCTGTTGTCCTTCCTGGAAGTGCAGGGCGATAAGCTGCCCGTCGACGCGGCTGCGCACGGTGACGGTGTTGGCGGCGGTAATGGTGCCGAGCCCGGAGAGATAACGCGGCACGGATTTACTGACCGCGGTGGCGGCCTGCACTGGCGCCAGCGCACCGCCGCGCATCCCGTGGCGTCCACCGCCTGCCGGGCGCTGCGCCTGGCTGGATGCACCGGCAGGAGCCGAAGCGTGTTGATGCCAGTACCACGCGGCGGCAAGGGCCACCACAATGATGCCAGCGGCGATTACCCAGCGGGATTTATTGCGGCCTTTCATCGTTATATGTTCTCGTCCTGAAACAGTGCGGAAAATAATACTAGTTTAGTGAGGCAATTGAGCGGAAAAATGGAGGAAATATGAAAGACTGTCTGGAATTGTCCGAATGGCGCGGGGCAAGGCCGGTGCGGTCTGCGTGCCGGGTGGCGGCTGCGCCTTACCCGGCCTACACAAACGACACCCGGCATTTCCACCCTAGCTGAAGACCACCTGCGCCCAGCGCGCCAGCCCGGCGGTGACGGAGCCGAAATCATCGCCCCCGGCAATCGGGATGCCCGGCAGCTGCTGCGCCAGCGCTTTTTTGATCAGCGGCGAACGGGCGCTACCCCCGGTGAGATAGATCACGTCCGGCTTTTCGTTGCCGTTATCCAGTGCCAGCTGCACCTGCTCGAGGATGCGCTGTAACGGCTGCGCCAGCGCCGCCTCCAGCCCCTGCTGGCTGATGGCTGTCGCCAGCTCATCGCTGATGAACGGCAGCGTTACGGCGTGTTCTGCGGCCTCGGAGAGGGCAATTTTGCTCTCTTCGGCGCTACGTACCACCCGGTAGCTCAGGCGCTGACGCCACACTTTATGCAGCAGCGCCACTTTTTCGCCATCCTGGGCGTCACGGATCAGATCGTTAAGAAAACGGCCATTGGCGACGCTGTAGAAATCGCTTTGCGCTGGCACATCGTTAATCGCTACCGCGTTCCACCACGGCAGAATTGGCAGGGCGGTGCCTTTTTCGGTCTGCCCGCCCATGCCGAGCAGCGGCATCAGGCTCTTAAAGGCCAGGGCGATGTCCAGGTCGTTACCGCCGATACGACAGCCGCTGTGCCCCAGCAGGCTGCTCTCGCGATCCTGGCGCTGGTGCCACTGCGGGCCCATCAGCAGCAGCGAGCAGTCGGTGGTCCCGCCGCCGATATCCACGACAAGTACCCGTTTTTCACTGTTCAGGGTCGCTTCAAAATCGAGACCGGCGGCAACCGGCTCATACTGGAACACCACGTCGCGGAACCCGGCACGCTGCGCAGCACGTTCCAGAATCCCCTGCGCCTGCTGGTTCGCTTCATCGCCCCCCAGCCCCTGGAAGTTAATTGGCCGACCAATCACCGCCTGGGCGATCGTATCCGTCAGCTGCGTCTGGGCCTGCTGGCGAATATGCAGCATCATGGCGCAGACCAGATCTTCAAACAGCGCTACCTGCTGCGGCTTCAGGCCGCTGGCGCCGAGGAAGGATTTTGGTGACTTAACGAAGTAGACCTCTTCCGGATCTTCAATGTAGTGACCCAGCGACGACAGACCGAACTGCACGCTGCCCGGGGTGACCTCGATATCTTCATCGCGGTTAAAGCTCACCGCCCGACGCAGCAGCGCCTGGGTTTCCGTACCGGTAGCCGGAACCTGATGGTGGCGGTACAGCCACTCGCTCACCGCCTCGCGGGTCGGTGCGCAGAGCATCGACGGCAGCAGCGTGCTGTTGTTTTCCATTTTCAGCAGCTGCGGCTGCCCGTTTTGCATCACCGCAACTGAACAGTTGGCGGTGCCATAGTCAAATCCGATAAACACTTCAGCGTCCCCATGCCATTGAGAAGGGGCGAGACTGTAGCGAAATGTCAGGCTGGCGACAACTGGAATATGAAAGCAAGGCGCAGGGGGCGATCTCCGTTTATGCTGTGACAGGACAAAATAAGGAGCGACGATGTTTACCCTCACCTGGCAGCCGCCCTATGACTGGCAATGGATGTTGAAATTTCTTGGCGATCGTGCGGTCGCCGGGATTGAAATCGTGACCCCCACCGACTATACCCGCAGCTTTGCCTGCCAGGGACATCAGGGGCTGATCCACGTCACCCCGCAGCCCGGGGGCACGCTGGAGGTGGTACTCAGCGACGGGCTGTTGCCGGTGGCCGATCTCTGCCTGGCACGCATCACCCGCCTGTTCGATCTGCACTGCGATCCGCAGCAGATCGAACAGGCGCTGGGCTCGCTCGGCGCCGCGCGGCCAGGCCTGCGCCTGCCGGGATCCGTGGATACCTGGGAGCAGGGCGTGCGCGCCATCCTCGGCCAACTGGTCAGCGTGGCGATGGCCGCGAAGCTCACCGCAAAGCTGGTGGCGCTCTGTGGTGAACCCCTGCCGGAGGCGCCGGGCTATCGCTGTTTCCCGACGCCTGCCGCGGTAGCACAAACCGATCCACTGGCGCTGAAAGCGCTGGGCATGCCGCTGAAACGCGCAGAGTCGCTGATCCATCTGGCCCGGTCAGTCATGGCGGGGGATTTCCCGACAGAGGCCCCGGCCGATATTGAGAGCGCGATTAAAGCGCTACAGACCCGGCCCGGAATTGGCCGCTGGACGGCAAACTACTTTGCCCTGCGCGGCTGGCAGGCAAAAGATGTTTTTCTGGCGGATGATTATCTGATTAAGCAGCGCTTTGCCGGGATGACCCCGGCGCAAATCCGCCGCTATGCCGAACGCTGGCAGCCGTGGCGCTCGTACGCCCTGCTGCATATCTGGTATACCGATGGCTGGACGCCGTCAGTTGATGCCGAAGTAGCTGGTATTCAGTAGCAGCTCCAGCGGCTGCGGCTCGCCAATGGTATTGCCGTAGATATAGTCGATGCCAATGCCGGAGAGGGTATCCATCATGATCGGTTGGTTGCTCGGCCCGGCGATTGTTTTGATGCCCAGCCGCTGGGCGTGGCCCTGGATAATGGTCACCAGCATCTCATCCATCAGATTTCCGTGAACGTTCGCCACCAGCTCGGGGTCGAGGAGCAGATAATCGGCCATCTGCGCGCTCAGGTGGTTGAACACCTCCATATCGCGACCCACATGGCTCAGGATGATACGGCATCCGGCTTCACGCAGCTTCTGCAGATTGTGGTGGGTATTGTCATCCTCCTGCGTCAGGACGCTGACGTTAACGATCAGATGCAGCAGGCGCGGCTGCAGCGGACAGGCGCGCAGCATCTCCAGCAGTTCATCCACCAGCGTGGCGCTGGCCAGACCGGCCATGGAGAGCGGCAGGGCGACCCCGGTGCCTTTGTTGGTCAATGGGGTGGCGAAGTTGCGGAAAAACTCCTGCAAAATACGTCTGTCCAGGGCGTGGATTAACTCCGGCTCCGCCAGCCCGGCCCGGAAAGCCTGCTCTTCGAGCATCTCGCCGTCGTTGGTCCACAGGCGCAGGGCAAGCATCCAGAAGGTACTGCTTTCAGGGATGCGCGGCGAGGCGACGCTGCGGGCGATCATCAGCAGATGATTGTCTTTGATCATGTGCCACTGCTCGTCCAGCGAGATAGCACCCGGCGCGTTCAGCATTCGCTCCTGCTGCGGTTCATACACCGTCACCACGCCACGGCCACTGTTCTTCGATGAGTAGCAGGCGATATCAGCCTGCGACATCACTTCTGAGGCCTGGTTATTGCGCTCGTCGATCTGGGTGATCCCGGCGCTGGCGCCGATGCGGTGCAGGCGGCCCTCCCACATAAAGTGATAGCCGTTGATGGCGTCGATGATGCGACCGGCAATATAGCGCGCGCTTTCCGTGTTGCAGTCCGGCAGCAGCAGGCCAAACTCATCCCCGCCCAGACGGGCCAGCATATCGGTGGAACGCAGCATGCTCAGCATCAGGGAGGAGAGCTCCCGCAGCAGCGCATCCCCTGCCGCGTGGCCTGCGGTGTCGTTGACCGCTTTGAAACGGTCCAGATCGATAAACACCAGCGCATGACGCTGGCGCGTCTCCTGCACGGTGTGCAGCATCCGCTTAAGGGAAGCCTCAAAACTGACGCGGTTCGCCAGGTGGGTGAGGGCATCATGAGAGGCGTTATAGCTCAGCTCGCGCAGCATTTTGCGCGATTCGGTAACGTCCTGGATAACCAGCACCGAGCCGATGTTCTGTCCGTCGAGGGTGCTTAGCGGGGTAATGCTGTAGTGAATATCGTAGCTGCCGCCGTTGCGGCTGTGCAGCACCACATCCTGTTCGATGTCGCTGCGGGACATATCTCCGCTGTGGATGTTCTCCATCAGCGGGCCGTTATCGCCGAAGGTGATATGCAGGACCGAGAGGATCGGCTGGGACAAAGCCTCTTCCTGCAGCCAGCCGCTCATCTTCTCCGCCACCGGGTTCATAAAGGTGACGTTCATATTCACGTCGGTACAGAGCACCGCTTCGCCGATGGAGTCGAGAGTAATATGCAGGCGCTCTTTTTCCTGGAACAGCGCCTCGTTCAGCTCTTTTACTTCGGTCATATCCATATTGATACCAAGCAGGCGTTCCACTTCGCCCTGTTTATTCAGCACCCGGTTCGCCAGAGCGCGAATGTGCCTGATACCGTCTTTCACCCGGATACGGAACTCCAGCTTGAACGGAACGCGGGCCGCCAGCGAATCCCGTACCACCTGTTCCGCCATGGCACGATCTTCCGGCAGCATGCTCTCATGCCAGAGCTGCCAGGTAGGCTTAACGTGAGGAGGCACTTCATACAGTTCGAACATGCGCTTATCCCAGCTGATGACGTTGGGTTTGACATCCCACTCCCAGATGCCAATCCCGCCAGCCTCGTTGGCAAGCGTAATACGTTCCATCAGGCGCTTATTCACCCATTCGGTATGCTTGAGGTCGTTAATATCTTCCACCTGGGCAATAAAGTAGAGCGGGGTACCATCGGCGTGACGCACCAGGGAGACCGCCAGCAGCGCCCAGACCACCTCGCCGCTGCGGGTGTAGTAGCGCTTTTCCAGCGAGTAGCTGTTGATTTTGCCTTGCAGCAGTTGGTCCAGTTGCTCCAGATCGCTCTCTAAATCTTCCGGCCAGGTGAGTTGCTGGAAGCTAAGGGAACGTAGCTCGGCCTGGGAGTAACCGAGGAACTGGCACAGCGCTTTGTTCGCCTGCAACCACTGTCCGTCGGTGCTGACCAGCGCCATACCGATAACGGAATACTCCATCGCGTTGCGAAAACGCTCTTCGCTTTCGGTAATGTGCTTACGCTCGGCGCGAAACGCATACATCACCATGGTCATTACGTTGGCGGGGAGCAGCATCATCAGGAAGGGCAGCCACGGAGCGTTAGTCATCGCACCAACATTTTGCGTGGTCAGCGGGACCGGATTTTTGGCAATCATCAACGACACCATCATTACCGTCACCAGGAAGACCAGGAAGGCTTCAAGACGCGGCAGACGCACGGCGCTCCACATCAGCAGGACAATGATGGCCGTAAAGGGCCAGGGCAAAAAATGCAAGGCGATCCAGCTGAGCAGCAGCGTCACCACCATAGTCAGCAGGGTTTCAAACAGCAGGCGGGGGTTGCGATGGCGCAGCAGATAGTGCGGCTTAAACAGCAGCCCTAATGGCACCAGCGCCAGCGCGCCGACAGATTCTGACAGCACCCAGACCATAAAGCTGCGCAGCGGCTCGTCGCTCGGGACCAGCAGCCAGACCAGCACGCCACCCAGCAGGGGCGGGATCAGCGCGCTGCCGATCGCCAGACGGATCCAGTCCCCGAGATTCTGCAAAGGGTTGTAGCCGGGGAGCAGTTTGCGCAGCAATAACGCGCCGACAAATGCCTCTACAATGTTGATGCCCGTGTACCACAGGTTGATGGCATCCCAGGAGAAGATAAGCCAGGTGGCGAAGATATTACCGACGCTACAGGCGAGGGCGATGCCGGGCCACATCTTTCCGGCATGGCGGTAGAACGCCACCATGATAATAGAGGTCGGGAACCATAAAGGCGCCAAAAAAGTGCCGAAACGCGTTAATTCGAGCGAGAAAAGTGTGAATATAAAGGTAACCAGTCCAAGACTGACAAGCCGTAGTAAAGGATGTGGCGTAGTGACCAAAACGCGCTGGTATTTTTTATTCATTACCGCTTTATCCGAAGACGCGATGCCGCCAGGAGTCTGCTCCGGACGAGTTCATTTTTTAATTTTCTTCATGCTAGTACAAACAATTTACAATTTATATGGTATGCGCTCATAAATTGACATCACAGCATTATTAAATACTTATCCTGCAAAAAATTCATCTTTGGCGCTGGAAAAGTAGCCGAAAAAATTTGTATCAGGAATAATCTGCACTGTCTTTGAACGCGTCTCGCATAACATTTCTATTCGGCTGGTATCAGGCCGATGAAATCCCTATAATTGCCGCGTTTGACGCTCAGGCGTCGTCCTTCCTTACATCCAGGTTACTCAGGTCGCAAAATTTATGACTGATAAGTCTCATCAGTGCGTCATTATAGGCATCGCCGGCGCATCGGCTTCAGGTAAAAGTCTCATTGCCAGTACGCTTTACCGTGAATTACGTGAACAGGTCGGTGATGAGCACATCGGCGTTATTCCAGAAGACAGCTATTACAAAGATCAAAGCCATCTGTCGATGGAAGAGCGTGTCAAGACCAACTATGACCATCCCAGCGCGATGGATCACAGCTTGTTATTCCAGCATCTTCAGGCTCTGAAGAACGGCACCGCCATTGAGCTGCCCGTCTATAGCTATGTTGAACACACACGTCTGCAGGAAACGGTGCGCATTGCGCCGAAAAAGGTCATTATCCTCGAAGGGATCCTGCTGCTCACCGACGCCCGTCTGCGCGAATCCATGAACTTCTCGATTTTTGTCGACACACCGCTCGATATCTGCCTGATGCGCCGTATCAAACGCGACGTGAACGAACGCGGCCGCTCCATGGATTCGGTGATGGCGCAATACCAGAAAACGGTTCGCCCAATGTTCCTGCAGTTTATTGAACCGTCCAAACAGTACGCCGATATCATCGTGCCGCGCGGAGGTAAAAACCGCATCGCTATTGATATTCTGAAAGCGAAAATCAGCCAGTTTTTTGAATAACACGCGCGAATTGTGTACCGTTCAAAGATAACCGGGCTCGCCCTCCGGCTCTGGTGGCCTGAGGGCGCGCTGCACGAAAGGAGAAAGTGATGCGTCTTTGTGATCGAGATATTGAAGCCTGGCTGGACGAAGGACGTCTGAGCATTACCCCGCGCCCGCCGGTCGAGCGCATTAACGGCGTGACTGTCGATGTCCGCTTGGGGAATAAGTTTCGTACCTTTAGCGGCCATACCGCGCCCTTTATCGACCTCAGCGGGCCGAAAGATGAAGTCAGCGCCGCACTCGATCGGGTGATGAGCGACGAAATCGTGCTGGACGACGGCGACGCGTTCTATTTACATCCGGGTGAACTGGCATTGGCTGTCACCTTTGAATCTATCACCCTGCCTGCGGATCTGGTCGGCTGGCTCGACGGGCGTTCATCGCTGGCGCGTCTGGGGCTGATGGTACACGTGACCGCGCACCGTATCGATCCGGGCTGGTCAGGGCGTATTGTGCTGGAGTTTTTCAACGCCGGTAAACTGCCCCTGGCGCTGCGTCCGGGCATGATGATTGGCGCGTTGAGTTTCGAGCCGTTAACCGGCCCGGCGGCACGTCCATACAACCGCCGCCAGGACGCTAAATATCGCGATCAGCAGGGTGCTGTCGCCAGTCGTATTGATAAAGATTGAGCTTAAATCCGGTCCATTGAGGAAGCCATGAGAAGAGTTCTGACAACGCTGATGATTTTGCTGGTGGTGCTGATTGCAGGCCTGTCAGCGTTGGTTCTGCTGGTCAATCCCAATGACTTTCGCGCCTACATGGTGCGTCAGGTGGAGGCGCGCAGCGGCTATGTCCTGAAGCTGGATGGCCCGCTGCGCTGGCACGTCTGGCCGCAGCTTAGCATCCTGTCCGGACGCATGTCGCTCACCGCGCCAGGGGCCACCGAGCCGCTGGTGACTGCCGACAATATGCGCCTTGACGTGGCGTTAATGCCGCTGCTGTCGCATCAGCTACAGGTCAACCAGGTGATGCTTAAAGGGGCGGTGATCCAGCTGACCCCGCAGACCGAAGCGGTTCGTAATGCCGATGCCCCGGTGGCACCGCGGGAAAATACCCTTCCCGATAAAGCGGAAGATGCGGGCTGGTCATTTGACATTGGCCGTCTGAAGGTGGCCGACAGCGTGCTGGTGTTCCAGCACGAGGGTGATGAGCAGGTCACGGTTCGCAATCTCAACCTGCAGATGGAGCAGGATGAACATCACAAAGGCAAAATCGATTTTAGCGCCCGCGTGAACCGCAATCAGCGCGATCTGAACCTCGCGTTTAGCGCTAACGTTAACGCCTCTGACTATCCGCATCTGCTGAGCGCTGACATTCAGCAGCTCACCTGGCAACTGACCGGCGTCGATCTGCCGGCGCAGGGCATCAGCGGGCAGGGCACGCTGCAGGTTCAGTGGCGCGAGGAGCAGAAACAGCTCGCGCTTAACCAACTCAATCTGCAGGCCAATGACAGCGCCTTTACCGGGCAGGCCAGCGTGATCCTGGGAACCGACCCGCAGTGGAACATGAACCTGCAGTTCGACAGGCTCAATCTGGAAAATCTGCTCCCGGCGCAGGCGACCGCAGCGGCAAATAACCAGGCGGTACAGCAGGGGCAAAATCAGGCCAGAGCCCAGCGCCCGGTCATCGCCTCCAGTCTGGACGAGCCCGATTACAACGGTCTGCGCGGCTTCAGTGCCGATATCCAGCTTAAAGCCAACAGCATTCGCTGGCGTGGGATGGACTTCACTCAGGTCAGCAGCCAGATGAGCAACAAGAACGGGCTTCTGACCATTGCGGAACTGAGCGGTAAATTGGGGGAAGGGCAGCTCTCCTTGCCCGGCACGCTCGACGTGCGTAAAGCCACCGCCCAGACCACCTTCCAGCCGCGTCTTGATAACATTGAGATCGGTACCATCCTGAAGGCCTTTAATTATCCGATTGCGCTGACCGGTAGCCTGAACCTGGCCGGGGATTTCTCCGGCAGCAAGATTGACGCGGAAGCCTTCCGCCACAACTGGCAGGGTAAGGCGCATCTGGAAATGCACAATACCCGCATGGAAGGGCTTAACTTCCAGCAGCTGGTGCAGCAGGCGGTAGAGCGCAGCAGTAACGTGAAGGTCAAAGACAACTTTGACAATGCGACCCGTCTGGACAGCTTTGTCACCGATCTGGCTCTGGATAAGGGGCAGGTGACGCTGGAGGGGATGCAGGGCGAATCACCAATGTTGATGCTCGAAGGCAACGGCACGCTGGATCTGATTAAGGAGACCGCCGACACCCGCTTCAAAGTTCGCGTGCTGGAGGGCTGGCTTGGCGAAGGCAAGCTGGTCGATTTCCTGAAAACGACGCCGATCCCGCTGAACGTATACGGCAAATGGCAGGCACTGAACTACAGCCTGCAGGTGGACCAGCTGCTGCGTAAGCATCTCCAGGATGAAGCGAAACGTCGTCTGAGCGACTGGGCGGAGAAGAATAAAGATTCAAAGAACGGGAAAGATGTGAAGAAGTTGCTGGATAAGCTTCAGTAGCGCTATCTCCCCTCACCCGAGAGGGTGAGGGGAATCGCATCACACCTCGTAATCTACATCATCCTCCGTGATCAGCGGGATCAGCTGCACCTTCTGCACCCGGTGGTTCTCCACCTCCAGCGTTTTCAGCGCGTAATCACCCACCTGCACCTCTTCGCCCGGCTGGGGTATCCGCTGCAGGTTCTCCATCAGCAGCCCGGCGATGGTGTGATATTCGCGCTTATCGTCCAGCGGCAGCGGCACATACTGCACCAGATCCTCCAGCGGCATATGGCCGTTGGCGGTCCAGCTGCCGTCGGCGTTTTTCTGGATATCATGCCGGGCGTCAATCTCTTCCACTTCGTTCGGCAGGTTACCCGCGATGGTCTCCATCACGTCGCTGAGGGTAACAATCCCCTCCACGGAACCAAACTCATCCACTACAAAAGCAAAGTGGGTGCGCGCGTTACGGAACTGCTCCAGGGCCTGTAGCAGCGGCAGCACTTCCGGGAAGACCAGCGGCTGGCGGATCAGCACCCTCAGGTTTAACGGCTCGCCACGCAGTTGCTGATTGAGCAGGTCAATCACGTGAACCACACCCAGCAGCTCCTCTTCCCGGTCGCTACCGGTGACCACAATGCGGGTGTGCTGGTTTTTATCCAGCAGCGCACGGATGGTCGCCTCCGGGGCATTAAGGTCGATGTGCTCAATATCATGGCGCGAGGTCATGATGCTGCTGACGGAGCGCTGGTTCAGGTGGAGCACCCGCTCAATCATCCGTCGCTCCTGAGGGGCGAAGATCGGGCTGTTGTCATGGTCGGCAAGCAGCGAGGCGGACTGGGCATCCAGTTCAGCATCCTCTTTTTTGCCGCTCAGCAGACGGATAACCGTATCCGCGGTGCGCTGGCGCAGCGTCTGATTGGCAGAGAGGAAACGGCGGCGGTTGAAGATCGCCAGCTGGTTCAGCGCCTCGATAATCACCGAGAAGCCGATTGCGGCGTAGAGATACCCTTTCGGAATATGGAAACCAAAACCGTCCGCCACGAGGCTGAAGCCGATCATCAGCAGGAAACTCAGGCAGAGAATGACAATGGTCGGGTGGTCGTTAACAAAGCGCGTTAGCGCCTTGCTGGCCATCACCATCAGTGCAATGGCAATAATGACGGCGGCCATCATAACGGGCAGATGATCGACCATCCCCACGGCGGTGATGACGGAATCCAGCGAGAAGACGGCGTCCAGCACCACGATTTGTGCCACCACCGCCCAGAACTTCGCCCCGCGGCGCTGGGTGGGGTTCTCGCTGTCCTTGCCTTCAAGCCTTTCGTTGAGTTCGACAGTGGCTTTGAAGATCAGGAAAAAACCACCAAACAGCATGATCAGATCGCGGGCGCTGAAGCCAAAGCCGTGGACGGTAAACAGCGGGCGGGTGAGGGTCACCAGCCAGGAGATAGAGGCCAACAGCAGCAGGCGCATAACCATCGCCATTAACAGACCGGTGATGCGGGCGCGGTCGCGCTGAGCAGGGGGCAGTTTTTCGGCGAGAATAGCGATAAAGACCAGGTTATCGATACCGAGCACCAGTTCCAGCACCACCAGGGTGACCAGACCGGCCCATATTGATGGATCTGCTATCCATTCCATAGTGAGAGTAATACCTTTCGTTATATGACAATTGTCACATTTCGATCATGGATACTGCGCCAGAAAAATGCAATGCCGGCCTGGCATTTATCTGCATAGATTTTCCTTATCTGGCCGGTAATAAACCCTGCATTCTGTACGTTAATATCGGAATAATTCCGAATAAATTAAAATGAGAAATATCGCAGGGTCTCTGGCGTTATTTAATAATGTCAATATAAAGCTATTCCTAAAAACACGGAAATGCGACCGTTAATATTATTCTTAAAAGCCACGCCTTCGTTGATGATTCCTTGCCTGCTTTTCGGATAGCTGCAACAATTCTTTCAGCATCAAATAGCGGTCGTTTTTGGTGCTATTTCTGTGTCGGTTTAATGACCTGAAAAATGTATATCGTGTTCGGATTAATCCTGCCCGTTATATTTTCTCATTAAACCCTGTCAAAGAGGGTGTTTGCCCATAACTAGCTGTTTAAACAGTAGATTGGTAACTGAAAGCCAAGGGCGGTAGCGTGCCTGAAAGCGTGTTAATCAGCCTCGATTATTCTGTCAATAGCCTGAGAGCGAATAAGCTTCTTTTAGGACTGATGCCAGTTATATTTCTCTTTTATTGACTGCATGCTAAAAGTAATACGCCTTCGCACTTATTTAAATGCACAGGATAATTACTCTGCCATAGTGATAAATAATCAATGATGAAATCCAAAATGAAATTGATGCCATTATTGGTCTCTGTGACCTTGATGAGTGGTTGTACGATCTTCCCCGGCAGCAATATCTCAACTTCCGGTAAGGATGTGATTAAACAGCAGGATGCTGATTTTGACATCAACCGCATGGTTAACGTTTATCCCATGACCCCGCAGCTGGTTGAACAATTACGCCCTCGCCCGATTGTCGCACGGCCGAATGTCGATCTCGACCAGGAGATCGCCAACTACCAGTACCGCGTCGGGCCCGGGGACGTGATTAACGTCACCGTCTGGGATCACCCGGAGCTGACTACCCCGGCGGGGCAGTATCGTAGCTCCAGCGATACCGGCAACTGGGTTCAGGCGGATGGCACCATGTTCTATCCCTATGTCGGCAAACTTCGCGTGGCGGGCAAAACGCTCGCACAGATCCGTAGTGATATTACCGGCCGTTTAGCGCAGTACATCGCTGACCCGCAGGTGGACGTTAATATCGCCGCATTCCGTTCGCAGAAAGTCTATGTCTCCGGCCAGGTGAATAAATCCGGCCAACAGCCGATCACCAACGTGCCGCTGACGGTGCTTGACGCCATCAACTCCGCGGGCGGGCTTACTGATGGCGCCGACTGGCGCAATGTGGTGCTGACCCATAAAGGCAAAGAGGAGCGTATCTCCCTGCAGGCGCTGATGCAGAACGGCGATCTGAGCCAGAACCGTCTGCTCTATCCGGGCGACATCCTGTTCGTGCCACGCAATGACGACCTGAAAGTGTTCGTGATGGGTGAAGTGAAGAAACAGAGCACCCTCAAGATGGACCTGAGCGGTATGACCCTGACCGAAGCGCTGGGCAACGCGGAAGGGCTGGATATGAGCACCTCCGATGCCAGCGGTATCTTCGTGATCCGTCCTATTACAGGAAACAATGCGAACGGCAAGATTGCCAACGTTTACCAGCTGGATATGTCTGATGCCACCTCACTGGTGATGGCGACCGGCTTCCGCCTCCAGCCGTATGACGTGGTCTATGTCACCACCGCGCCGATAACGCGCTGGAACCGTGTGATGAACCAGCTGATGCCGACCATCAACAATATCCATACCATGACCGACACGGTACATCAGTACCACAACTGGTGATAACGATGTTTAACAAAATTCTGGTGGTTTGTGTGGGGAATATCTGCCGTTCCCCTACCGCTGAGCGGCTACTTAAGCAGTACCAACCGCAGCTCACCGTGGCGTCAGCCGGGTTGGGCGCGCTGGTGGGCAAAGGGGCCGATGAGCGTGCAAGTCAGGTTGCGGCGGAGCATCAGCTTTCACTCGACGGGCATTGCGCCCGTCAGGTGACGGCCAGCCTGTGCCGTGACTACGACCTGATCCTCGCGATGGAAAAACGCCACATTCATGCCCTGTGCGATATCGCACCGGAGATGCGCGGCAAAGTGATGCTGTTTGGTCACTGGGACAACGAGCGTGAGATCCCCGACCCGTACCGCAAAAGCCATGAAGCGTTTGAGGCGGTTTACACCTTACTCGACCAGTCTGCCCGCCAGTGGGCAGAGGCACTGAACGTTCAGCAGGGATAATAATGACAGCAAACGTAAAACCTTCTGCCGCCCCGAGCGCGGGCAGTGATGAAATTGATATTGGTCGTCTGATCGGGACCGTGGTCGAGGCGCGCTGGTGGGTGATTGGCATCACCGCGCTCTTTGCCGTTGCGGCGGTGATTTACACCTTTTTTGCCACCCCGATTTACAGCGCCGACGCGCTGGTACAAATAGAGCAAAACACCGGCAATTCCCTGGTGCAGGACATCGGTTCGGCGCTGGCAAATAAGCCGCCCGCCTCGCAGGCGGAAATTGAGCTGATCCAGTCCCGCCTTGTGCTGGGAAAAACCGTGGACGATCTGGACCTCGATATCGGCGTCACTAAAAACACCTTCCCGGTGTTTGGTGCGGGCTGGGACCGGTTGATGGGCCGTCAGAATGACACGGTTAAAGTGACCACCTTCCAGCTTCCTGCCGGGGGCGCCAGCCAGGAGTTTACCCTCGAGGTGCTGGGGAAAGACCAGTATCAGCTTACCAGCGACGCCGGGTTTAGCGCCCGCGGCAAGGTGGGGGAGATGCTGAATAAAGATGGCGTGAGCATGATGGTCAGCGACATCCATGCCCAGAGCGGCAGCGAGTTCACCGTCAGCAAATTCTCAATGCTCGGGATGATCAATAACCTGCAGGGCAACCTGTCGGTCACCGAAACCGGAAAGGATACCGGGGTGCTGAGACTGACCTTTACCGGCGAGGATAAGGACAAGATCCGCGACATTCTCAACAGCATTACCCGCAATTACCAGGCGCAGAACGTGAAGCGTAAGTCGGAAGAGGCGTCAAAAAGCCTCGACTTCCTCGCAAAACAGCTCCCGGAAGTGCGCGCCCATCTGGATCAGGCCGAGAACAAGCTCAACGCTTTCCGTCAGGATAAAGACTCCGTCGACCTGCCGCTCGAAGCGAAGTCGGTGCTGGATTCGATGGTCAATATCGACGCCCAGCTCAACGAGCTGACCTTTAAAGAGGCGGAAATTTCCAAGCTCTATACCAAACGCCATCCGGCCTATCGTACGCTGCTGGAAAAACGCCAGACGCTGGAAGAGGAAAAAGCCAAGCTCAATAACCGCGTCACCGCGATGCCAAAAACCCAGCAGGAGATCCTGCGTCTGACCCGCGACGTGGAGTCTGGCCAGCAGGTCTATATGCAGCTGCTGAACAAACAGCAGGAGCTGAAGATCACCGAGGCGAGCACCGTTGGCGATGTGCGTATTGTCGACCCGGCCATCACCCAGCCGGGCGTGCTGAAGCCGAAGAAGGCGCTGATTATTCTCGGCAGCATTATTCTCGGCCTGATGCTCTCCATCGTCGGCGTACTGCTGCGCTCCCTGTTTAACCGTGGGATCGAAAGCCCGCAGGTGCTGGAGGAGCACGGCATCAACGTCTACGCCAGCATCCCGCTGTCGGAGTGGCAGAAGTCGCGCGACAGCGTCAAAACCACCAATGGCGTCAAACGCTACAAACAGAGCCAGCTGCTGGCAGTCGGTAACCCAACGGATCTGGCTATCGAAGCTATCCGCAGCCTGCGCACCAGTCTGCACTTCGCCATGATGCAGGCCAGCAACAACGTGCTGATGCTCACCGGGGTCAGCCCGTCTATCGGTAAAACCTTTGTCTGCGCCAACCTGGCGGCGGTAGTCAGCCAGACCAACAAGCGCGTGCTGCTGATCGACTGCGATATGCGTAAGGGCTACACCCACGAGCTGCTGGGCACAAACAACGTTAACGGTCTGTCGGACATTCTGCTGGGCAACGGCGATATCAGCCAGTGCGCGAAGCCGACCTCCATCCCTAACTTTGATCTGGTCACGCGCGGACAGGTGCCGCCGAACCCGTCGGAACTGTTGATGAGCGAACGCTTTACCCAGCTGGTGAAGTGGGCGAGTGAAAACTATGACCTGGTGCTGATCGACACCCCGCCAATCCTCGCAGTAACGGATGCGGCAATTGTCGGTCGCCATGCGGGCACCACGCTGATGGTGGCGCGCTACGCGGTGAACACCCTGAAAGAGGTGGAAACCAGCCTCAGCCGCTTCGAGCAGAACGGCATTCCGGTGAAAGGGGTGATCCTCAACTCCATCTTCCGCCGCGCCACCGGGTATCAGGATTACGGGTATTACGAGTACGAATATAAGTCGGACAGCAAGTAATGAGCCATTCGGGGAACACCATGACACCACGTCCTTTGATTTCCATTTATATGCCGACATGGAACCGTCAGCAGCTGGCGATCCGTGCGATAAAATCGGTATTGCGCCAGGATTATGACCACTGGGAATTGATCATCGTTGATGACTGCTCCTCCTCCTACGAGCAGCTCCAGAAGTTTGTCGCTGACCTGGACGACCCGCGGGTGATCTACACCCATAACCCTATTAACTCCGGCGCCTGCGCGGTCCGCAATCAGGCTATTCTGCAGGCCTCCGGGCAGTATTTGACCGGTATTGACGATGACGACGAGTGGACGCCAAACCGGCTGTCTACCTTCCTGGCGCATCAGCACCACCTGGTTACCCACGCCTTTTTGTACGCCAACGACTACGTTTGCGAGGGGGAGGTCTACTCTCAACCCGCCAGCCTGCCGTTGTACCCAAAATCGCCGTACTCCCGCCAGCTGTTCTACAAGCGCAACATTATCGGCAATCAGGTCTTTACCTGGGCGTGGCGCTTTAAGGAGTGCCTGTTCGATACATCCCTTGCCGCCGCCCAGGATTACGACATCTTCCTGCGGATGGTGGTGGAGTATGGCGAGCCGTGGAAGGTAGAAGAAGCCACCCAGATCCTGCACATCAATCATGGTGAAATGCAGATCACCTCGTCGCCGAAAAAATTCTCCGGCTACTTCCACTTCTACCGCAAGCACCGGGACAAGTTCGACCGCGCCAGCCGCAAGTATCAGCTCTTTACGCTGTATCAGATCCGCAATAAGCGGATGAACTGGCGCACCCTGTTGACGCTGATTTCAGTCCGTAACGGTAAGCGTCTGGCCGACGGACTGCGGGGGAAATAATGGTGCTGGAAGATTGTCGCGCAAACAGCTGGAGCCTGCGCCCCTGCTGCATGGTGCTGGCCTACCGGGTGGCCCATTTTTGCTCGGTGTGGCGCAAAAAAAACGTCCTCAACAATCTGTGGGCGGCGCCGGTTCTGGTGCTTTATCGCCTCATCACCGAGTGCATTTTCGGCTACGAAATCCAGGCCGCGGCCACCATCGGCCGCCGCTTCACCATTCACCACGGCTATGCCGTGGTAATCAATAAATTCGTGGTCGCCGGGGATGATTTTACCATCCGCCATGGGGTGACCCTTGGCAACCGCGGCCCGGACAGCCTGGCCTGTCCGGTCATCGGCAATAACGTTGAGCTGGGCGCCAACGTGGTGATGATCGGTGATATCACCGTCGGTAATAACGTCACCGTGGGGGCGGGAAGCGTAGTGCTGGACAGCATCCCCGACAACGCGCTGGTGGTGGGCGAGAAGGCCCGCGTGAAGGTGATCAAATGAACATTCTGCAATTTAACGTTCGTCTCGCCGAAGGCGGGGCGGCAGGGGTGGCGCTGGATCTGCACCAGCGCGCGCTGCAAAAAGGACTTCAGTCGCGCTTTATCTACGGTTACGGCAAGGGCGGCAAGAAAAGCGTCAGCCACGATCGCTATCCGCAGGTGGTGAAACACACCCCGCGCCTGACCTCAGTGGCCAATATTGCCCTGTTCCGTCTGTTTAACCGCGATCTGTTCGGCAACCTCAACAGCCTGTATCGCACCGTGACCCGCACCCCGGGCCCGGTAGTGCTCCATTTTCACGTCCTGCACAGCTACTGGCTGAAACTGGAAGAGGTCGTGGCGTTTTGCCAGAAGGTGCAGGCGCACAAACCCGACACCACGTTCGTCTGGACCCTGCACGATCACTGGAGCGTCACTGGCCGCTGCGCCTTTACCGACGGCTGCGAAGGGTGGAAAACGAACTGCCAGAAATGCCCGACACTCAGCAACTATCCGCCGGTGAAGGTGGATCGCGCCCATAAGCTGGTGGATGGCAAGCGTCAGCTGTTCCGTGACATGCTGGCGCTGGGCTGTCAGTTCATCTCTCCCAGCCAGCATGTGGCCGATGCCTTTAACAGCCTTTACGGAGCAGGGCGCTGCCGGATCATCAACAACGGTATCGACGTGGCGACAGAGGCCATTCTGGCAGAGTTGACCCCGGTCGCCGTTACCGCCGGCAAGCCGAAAATTGCCGTGGTCGCTCACGATCTGCGCTACGACGGCAAAACCAACCAGCAGCTGGTGCGCAACATAATGGCGCTCGGCGACAAGATCGAGCTGCACACCTTCGGCAAATTCTCGCCGTTTGAAGGGCCGAACGTGGTGAACCACGGCTTCGAAACCGACAAACGCAAACTGATGAGCGCCCTGAACGGGATGGATGCGCTGGTGTTCAGCTCCCGGGTGGATAACTATCCGCTGATTCTGTGCGAAGCGCTCTCCATCGGGGTGCCGGTGATCGCCACCCACAGCGACGCCGCGCGGGAAGTGCTGGAAAAATCGGGGGGCAAAACCTTCAGCGAAGAGGAAGTGCTGCCTCTGGTGCAGCTGGCGAAAGCGGATATCGCCCAGGCGGTATTTGGCACCTCCCTTGAGGCATTCCGCACCCGCAGCCGCCAGGCCTACAGTGGACAACAGATGCTGGAGGAGTATGTCTCGTTCTATCAGAATCTGTAGCTATCTGCTGCTGCCGCTCATCTACCTGCTGGTCAACGTCAAAATTGCCCAGCTGGGTGAGAGCTTCCCCATTACCATCGTAACCTTTTTACCGCTGCTGCTGTTGCTGTTTGTCGACAAAATCAGCGTGAAAAAGCTGATGATAGCGCTGGGGCTGGGGGCGGGACTGACGGCCTTTAACTACATTTTTGGACAGTCGCTGGATGCCAGTAAATACGTTACTTCCACCATGCTGTTTGTCTATATCGTCATCATTATTGGCATGGTGTGGAGTATTCGCTTTAAAACGGTCTCGCCGCACAATTATCGGAAGATCCTCAGGTTCTTTTATCTGGTCATTGGAATCATTGTCACCCTCGCCGCACTGGAGATGGCGCAAATTATTCTGACCGGCGGCAGTAGCCTGATGGAAATAATTTCGAAATATCTTATTTACAGTAATAGCTATGTACTGAATTTCATTAAATTTGGCGGCAAGCGTACCACAGCGCTCTATTTTGAACCGGCATTCTTCGCTCTGGCGTTAATCTCAATTTGGCTCAGCATCAAACAGTTTGGTATCAAAACACCTAAGAGCGATGCTATGATTCTTGCAGGAATTGTTCTGTCAGGATCGTTCTCCGGGGTGATGACGTTTATTCTGTTTTACCTTCTGGAGTGGGCGTTCCAGTATCTGAATAAAGAGGCGATCAAGAAAAAGTTACCTTTAGCGATCATTTCATTGTCCGTCTTTTTAGTCGGGGTGGTATTTGCCTTCCCGTATATTTCCGAACGTCTGGGTGATTTGGGCACCGAAGGATCATCCTCTTATTACCGTATTATCGGTCCGCTGGTGATGGTGGGGTACTCTTTAACCCATATTGACGGTGTAGTCAGATTTGGCTCACTTTATGAATATGTCGCATCATTCGGAATCTTTAACGGTGCGGACGTCGGGAAAACAATAGACAATGGTTTGTATCTGCTGATTATTTATTTTTCATGGTTCGCAGTATTATTAACGGCGTGGTATCTGTTTAAAGTTTTCAAAATGATGATCAACGCCTTTGGTGATAATCAGAATTTTCGCGTACAGCTTTATCTCTTTACGCCAGTATCGCTGTTTTTTACCGGGTCAATATTTAGCCCAGAGTATGCATTTTTGATTGTATGCCCGTTTATTTTGCGCAAAGCGCTTAATATTACGCATTCATAACGAGGTGGTTTATGTTACTAAGCGTTATTACTGTCGCCTTTCGTAACTACGAGGGCGTGGTAAAAACCTGGCGGTCGCTGCGCAATCTGGCAGGCGATCCCAGCCTCAACTTTGAATGGATTGTGGTGGATGGTGGTTCGAACGACGGCACCGCAGAATTCCTCGAAAAACTGAACGGTGAGTATAACTTACGCTACATCAGCGAGAAAGATCGCGGTATCTACGATGCCATGAATAAAGGTATCGATATGGCGCAGGGGCGCTATGCCATCTTCCTTAATTCCGGCGATATTTTTCATGACGACGTAGCGCGGTTTGTCCGTCAACTCGTTCGAGTCCAGGATAACGCCATGTATATGGGCGATGCGTTACTTGATTTCGGTAATGGAAATAAAGTGCGCCGTACGGCGAAACCGGGCTGGTATATTTATCACAGCCTGCCGGCCAGCCATCAGGCGATTTTCTTTCCGCTGAGCGGGTTAAAAACGTACCCGTACGATTTGCAGTACCGCGTTTCATCGGATTACGCTCTGGCCGCTCGGCTGTATAAGGCCGGATATCCTTTTAAACGTCTTCCAGGTCTGGTTTCTGAATTTTCGATGGGCGGCGTGTCAACGTCGAATAATCTGGAATTATGCCAGGATGCCCGCAAGGTGCAACGCGAAATATTACGCGTGCCGAGTGCATGGGCGGAATTATCTTATTTATTACGTCTTAAAACCACGGGTAAAACCAAAGCCTTATATAACAAAGTCTGAATATAAGGAAAAAGTATGCAGGAATTAAGCGGCTTCTCTGTGCCAAAAGGATTTCGTGGCGCAGGGGGGATTAAGGTGCAGTTATGGTGGGCGGTACAGGCGACATTATTTGCCTGGTCCCCACAAATTATGTATCGCTGGCGCGCATTTTTATTACGCAGCTTCGGTGCAAAAATCGGAAAAAACGTAGTCATTCGCCCGTCGGTAAAAATTACTTACCCATGGAAATTAACCCTTGGGGATAACGCCTGGGTTGGTGACGACGCGGTGTTATATACGCTGGGTGAAATTTCGATTGGCGCGAATGCAGTGGTATCTCAGAAATGCTACCTCTGTACCGGCAGCCACGATTATATGAGTCAACATTTTGATATTAACGCGCAGCCAATCACCATTGGCGAGAAATGCTGGCTGGCGACCGACGTATTTGTCGCCCCCGGCGTCTCCATTGGCAATGGCACCGTTATTGGTGCGCGCAGCAGTGTTTTTAAGTCGCTACCGGCAAACAGGCTTTGCCGTGGCAATCCCGCAGTGGTGATACGCGAACGCGTTGAAACTGAATAACTTCTGATAAGTCTGGAGAAAATAAACATGTCTAAAGTCGCTCTCATCACCGGCGTAACCGGACAGGATGGTTCTTATCTGGCGGAACTCCTGCTGGAAAAAGGCTACGAAGTGCACGGAATCAAACGTCGTGCCTCCTCTTTTAACACCGAGCGCGTGGATCATATCTATCAGGATCCGCACGCGGCGAACCCGAAATTCCATCTGCACTACGGCGATTTGACCGATACCTCCAACCTGACCCGTATTCTGCAGGAGGTCCAGCCGGATGAAGTCTATAACCTGGGCGCGATGAGCCACGTGGCCGTCTCCTTCGAATCCCCGGAATACACCGCTGACGTTGACGCCATCGGTACCCTGCGTCTGCTGGAAGCGATTCGTTTCCTCGGTCTTGAGAAGAAGACCCGTTTCTATCAGGCCTCCACTTCCGAGCTCTACGGCCTGGTGCAGGAGATCCCGCAGAAAGAGACAACGCCGTTCTACCCGCGCTCTCCGTATGCGGTGGCAAAAATGTACGCCTACTGGATCACCGTTAACTACCGTGAATCCTACGGCATGTACGCCTGCAACGGCATCCTGTTCAACCACGAGTCTCCGCGCCGTGGCGAGACCTTCGTGACCCGTAAGATCACCCGCGCGATCGCCAACATCGCTCAGGGTCTGGAGAAGAAGCTCCACCTCGGCAACATGGACTCCCTTCGCGACTGGGGCCATGCCAAAGACTACGTAAAAATGCAGTGGATGATGCTGCAGCAGGAAAAACCGGAAGACTTCGTTATCGCCACCGGCGTGCAGTACTCCGTGCGTCAGTTCGTTGAGATGGCTGCTGCCCAGCTGGGCATCAAGCTGCGCTTCGAAGGCACCGGCGTAGACGAGAAAGGGATTGTGGTCTCCGTAACCGGCCACGATGCACCGGGCGTACAGCCGGGCGATGTGATTGTGGAAGTTGACCCGCGCTACTTCCGTCCTGCCGAGGTAGAAACCCTGCTGGGCGACCCGACCAAAGCGCACGAAAAACTGGGCTGGAAACCAGAAACCACGCTGCAGGAGATGGTCTCCGAGATGGTGGCAAAAGATCTCGAAGCGGCGAAAAAACACTCCTTGCTTATATCCCACGGCTACGAGGTTGCCATCGCGCTGGAGTCCTGAGAATGACCAAACAACGTATTTTTGTTGCCGGACATCGCGGGATGGTGGGTTCGGCGATTGTTCGCCAGCTGGAGCAGCGCGGCAACGTCGAGCTGGTGCTGCGCACCCGCGACGAGCTTAACCTGCTGGATGCGCAAGCAGTCGAGGCTTTCTTTGCTGAACAGCGCATTGACCAAGTCTATCTGGCGGCGGCGAAAGTGGGGGGGATTGTCGCCAACAATACCTACCCGGCGGATTTCATCTACGAGAACATGATGATCGAAAGCAACATCATTCACGCCGCGCATCTGCACAACGTGAATAAGTTGCTGTTCCTCGGCTCATCCTGTATCTACCCGAAGATGGCGAAGCAGCCTATTGCCGAGAGCGAGCTGCTGCAGGGCCGGCTTGAGGCGACTAACGAGCCCTACGCGATTGCCAAGATTGCCGGGATCAAGCTGTGCGAGTCCTACAACCGCCAGTACGGTCGCGACTATCGTTCGGTGATGCCGACCAACCTGTACGGCCCGAACGATAACTTCCACCCGAGCAACTCCCATGTGATCCCGGCGCTGCTGCGCCGGTTCCATGAAGCCACCGTTAGCAACGCACCGGAAGTGGTGGTGTGGGGCAGCGGCACGCCGATGCGCGAATTCCTGCACGTGGATGATATGGCTGCCGCCAGCATTCATGTGATGGAGCTTGCCCGTGAGGTGTGGCAGGAGAACACCGAGCCGATGCTGTCGCACATCAACGTTGGCACCGGGGTGGACTGCACCATCCGCGAACTGGCTGAAACCATTGCTGAGGTGGTGGGGTACAAGGGCCGCGTGGCCTTCGATGCCACTAAACCCGACGGCACCCCGCGCAAGCTGCTGGACGTGACCCGTCTGCACCAGCTGGGCTGGTTCCACGAGGTGACGCTGGCCCAGGGGCTGGCCAGCACCTACCAGTGGTTCCTGGAAAATCAGCACCGCTTCCGGGGGTAGATATGTTTTTAAGTCAGGAAGATTTTGCCACGGTAGTGCGTTCCACGCCGCTGATCTCCATCGATTTGATTGTAGAGAACGAGCGTGGCGAGTTCCTGCTCGGACAGCGCACCAATCGTCCGGCACAGGGCTACTGGTTCGTGCCGGGTGGGCGGGTGCAGAAAGATGAGACGCTGGAAAATGCCTTTGCGCGTCTGACGCAGGCGGAGCTGGGGCTCCGTCTGCCGATGACGGCAGGGCAGTTCTACGGGGTCTGGCAGCACTTCTATGACGACAACTTTTCCGGCACCGATTTCACCACCCACTATGTGGTGCTCGGTTTCCGCCTGAAGGTGAACCAGGCAGAGCTGCATCTGCCTGATGCGCAGCATGACGACTATCGCTGGCTGACGCCCGACGCGCTGCTGGCAAGCGATAACGTTCATGACAACAGCCGGGCCTATTTTCTGAAGCAGGCCGGAGTGCCGGGCTTATGAAAATTCTCGTATACGGCATTAACTACTCGCCGGAGCTGACCGGCATCGGTAAGTACACCGGCGAGATGGTGGAGTGGATGGCCCGCCAGGGCCATGAGGTGCGGGTCATTACCGCACCGCCTTATTATCCGGAGTGGCAGGTGGACGAGCACTATTCCAGCTGGCGCTACCGCCGCGAAGAGGGGGCCGCGACCGTCTGGCGCTGTCCGCTATACGTGCCAAAGCAGCCCTCGACCTTAAAGCGGTTGATTCATCTGGGCAGCTTTGCCCTGAGCAGTTTCTTCCCGCTGATGGCGCAACGTCGCTGGAAGCCGGATCGCATTATCGGCGTGGTGCCGACCCTGTTTTGCACCCCAGGTATGCGCCTGCTGGGCAAGCTCTCAGGCGCCCGCACCCTGCTGCACATTCAGGATTACGAAGTGGACGCCATGCTGGGCCTGGGAATGGCCGGGAAAGGCAAGGGCGGTAAAGTGGCGAAACTGGCCAGCGCCTTCGAGCGCAGCAGCCTGCATAACGTCGATTACGTCTCGACCATCTCCCGCTCAATGATGAACAAGGCGCAGGAGAAGGGCGTAGCAGCGGAAAAGGTGATCTTCTTTCCAAACTGGTCGGAAGTGGCCCGTTTTCGCGATGTGACTGCTGTTGAGGCCGCGGCCCTGCGCGAGCAACTGGGTCTGCCAGACGCCAAAAAAATCATTCTCTATTCGGGCAACATCGGTGAGAAGCAGGGGCTTGAGAACGTTATTGATGCCGCTGAAAAGCTCCGCGACCAGCCCTGGCAGTTTGTGATTGTCGGCCAGGGCGGTGGCAAAGCGCGGCTGCAAAAGTTGGCCCAGGAGCGCGGCCTGCAGAACATCACTTTCCTGCCGCTGCAGCCCTACGAGGCCTTACCGGCGCTGCTGAAGATGGCCGATTGCCATCTGGTCGTGCAAAAGCGCGGCGCGGCGGATGCCGTTCTGCCCTCCAAGCTGACCAACATTCTGGCGGTGGGCGGCAACGCGGTGATCACCGCCGAAGCCCATACCGAGCTGGGCCAACTGTGCGACACCCAGCCCGGGATCGCGGTGTGCGTCGAGCCGGAGTCGGTACCCGCCCTGGTGGCCGGGATTGAACGAGCGCTGAATATGCCCAAAAAGAACGCGATCGCGCGTGACTATGCCGAACGCACGCTCGAGAAAGAGAACGTGCTGAACCAGTTTATTGCAGATATTCGGGGATAAATCATGAATAAGAATACGTTGTACCCGGTTGTGATGGCGGGTGGCTCAGGTAGCCGGTTATGGCCACTCTCCCGCGTGCTCTATCCAAAACAGTTCCTCTGCCTGAAAGGGGAGCTCACCATGCTGCAGACCACGGTAAACCGTCTTAATGGCGTAGATTGCGAAAGCCCGGTGGTGATCTGTAATGAACAGCACCGCTTTATCGTCGCCGAGCAGCTGCGTCAACTGAACAAGCTGACCGAAAACATCATTCTTGAACCGGCCGGACGCAACACCGCCCCGGCCATCGCCCTCGCCGCGCTGGCGGCGAAGCGCAGCAGTCCCGATTGCGATCCGCTGATGCTGGTGCTGGCGGCGGATCACGTCATCCAGCAGGAAGAGGCGTTCCGCGATGCGGTGCGCGCCGCCATTCCTTATGCCGAAAGCGGCAAGCTGGTCACCTTCGGCATCGTGCCGGACCTGCCGGAGACCGGCTACGGCTACATTCGCCGCGGCAACGTCACGCCGGGGGAGGGCGACAGCCTGGCCTTTGACGTCGCGCAGTTCGTTGAGAAACCGAATCTGGAAACCGCTCAGGCCTACGTCGCCAGCGGTGAGTACTACTGGAACAGCGGTATGTTCCTGTTCCGCGCCGGACGCTATCTGGAAGAGCTGCAAAAGTATCGCCCGGACATCCTGGAAGCCTGCGAACGCGCAATGGCCACCGTCGACCCGGATCTGGACTTTATCCGCGTGGACGAAGCTGCGTTCCTTGCCTGCCCGGAGGAGTCGGTGGATTACGCGGTAATGGAACGCACCGCGGATGCGGTGGTGGTACCGATGGATGCGGGCTGGAGCGACGTCGGTTCCTGGTCATCCCTGTGGGAGATCAGCGCCCACACGCCTGAAGGTAACGTTCATCACGGGGATGTGATCAGCCATAAAACCGAGAACAGCTATGTCTATGCCGAATCGGGCCTGGTCACCACTGTTGGGGTGAAGGATCTGGTGGTGGTACAGACCAAAGACGCGGTACTGATTGCCGATCGCAACGCGGTGCAGGACGTCAAAAAAGTGGTGGAGCAGATCAAGGCCGATGGCCGCCATGAGCACCACATTCACCGCGAAGTCTATCGTCCGTGGGGGAAATATGACTCCATCGACGAAGGCGACCGTTATCAGGTGAAACGTATCACCGTTAAACCGGGCGAGGGGCTGTCGGTACAGATGCATCACCACCGCGCGGAACACTGGGTAGTGGTGGCAGGTACCGCCAAAGTCACTATCGACAATGTTGAGACCCTGCTCGGTGAGAACGAATCGATTTATATCCCGCTGGGGGCGACGCACTGCCTGGAAAACCCAGGGAAAATCCCTCTCGATCTGATTGAAGTGCGCTCCGGATCGTATCTGGAAGAGGACGATATCGTCCGATTTGAGGACAGATACGGCAGGGTGTAGCACTCACACATTTTGCCCGGTGGCGCTGCGCTTACCGGGCCTACGAAAACAAAAAAATCAAATTGGCCTGTATATCGGGCGGGCCAACTGTTGCCTGAAAAAGGGGTAATGATGCAAAAGTTAACTTGTTTTAAAGCCTACGACATTCGCGGCAAGCTGGGTGAAGAGCTGAATGAGGACATTGCGTGGCGCATTGGCCGCGCGTACGGCGAATATTTAAAGCCGAAAACCATCGTGCTGGGCGGCGACGTGCGTTTGACCAGCGAAGCGTTAAAGCTGGCGCTGGCTAAAGGGTTGCAGGACGCGGGCGTGGATGTGCTGGATATCGGCCTTTCCGGTACCGAAGAGATCTATTTTGCCACCTTCCATTTAGGCGTGGACGGCGGGATCGAAGTGACCGCCAGCCATAATCCGATGGACTATAACGGCATGAAGCTGGTGCGCGAGGGTGCGCGCCCGATCAGCGGCGATACCGGCCTGCGCGACGTACAGCGTCTGGCGGAAGCCAACGACTTCCCACCAGTGAACGAGTCAACGCGCGGCAGCTATAAGAAAATCGATCTGCGTGATGCTTACATCGATCACCTGCTGGGCTACATCAATGTGGCGAACCTCAAACCGCTGAAGCTGGTCATCAACTCCGGCAACGGCGCCGCAGGCCCGGTGGTGGATGCCCTGGAAGCGCGCTTTAAAGAACTGAACGTGCCGGTCACCTTCGTCAAAGTGCACAACACCCCGGACGGTACCTTCCCGAACGGTATTCCAAACCCGCTGCTGCCGGAGTGCCGCGACGATACCCGCAACGCGGTGATCGAGCACGGTGCCGATATGGGCATCGCCTTTGACGGCGACTTCGACCGCTGCTTCCTGTTCGACGAAAAAGGGCAGTTTATCGAGGGCTACTATATCGTCGGCCTGCTGGCGGAAGCCTTCCTCGAGAAAAACCCTGGCTCGCGCATCATTCATGACCCGCGCCTCTCCTGGAATACGGTGGATGTAGTCTCCGCGGCAGGCGGCACGCCGGTGATGTCCAAAACCGGTCACGCCTTTATCAAAGAGCGGATGCGCGAAGAAGACGCGATTTATGGCGGCGAGATGAGTGCCCACCACTACTTCCGCGATTTTGCCTACTGCGACAGCGGGATGATTCCGTGGCTGCTGGTGACCGAGCTGCTGTGCCTGAAGGGCCAGTCGCTGGGTGAACTGGTGCGCGACCGCATGGCGGCCTTCCCGGCGAGCGGCGAGATTAACAGCACGCTGGCGGCACCTGCCGAGGCGATTGCCCGTGTGGAGCACCACTTTGCCCTGCACGCGCTGGAGATTGACCGTACCGACGGTATCAGCATGACCTTCCCGCAGTGGCGCTTCAACCTGCGCTCGTCCAACACCGAGCCGGTGGTGCGCCTGAACGTAGAATCCCGTGCCGATGCGGCGCTGATGGCGGCGCGAACACAGGACATTATGGCGCTGTTGAATCAGTAACCTTTCCCCCTCTCCCGTTGGGGGAGGGGGCCCTGAAACAGGAACAACGATGACAAATCTAAAAAAGCGCGAGCGAGCCAAAACGAATGCATCGTTAATCTCTATGGTGCAGCGTTTTTCTGATATCACCATCATGTTCGGTGGGTTGTGGATGGTGTGTAAAATCAGCGGGCTGCCGTTCCTCTACATGCATCTGCTGATGGCGCTGATCGCGCTGGTGGTCTTCCAGATGATCGGCGGGATGACCGACTTCTACCGCTCATGGCGGGGCGTCAAGATCGCCACCGAGCTACTGCTGCTGTTGCAGAACTGGACCTTAAGCCTGGTCTTCAGCTTCGGGCTGGTGGCCTTCAACAACGACTTCGATAATCGCTTTGCTACCTATTTTGCCTGGTATCTGTTAACCAGCGTGGGGATGGTAGTCTGCCGATCGCTTATCCGTTTTGGTGCGGGCTGGCTGCGTAACCGCGGCTACAATACCCGCCGGGTGGCGGTGGCAGGGAGCCTGCCGGCCGGGCTGGCACTGCTCGACGGCTTTCGTAAAGAGCCGTGGTTGGGCTTTGACGTGGTGGGTGTTTATCACGACGCGCAGCCTGGCGGCGTATCCGCTGACTGGGCCGGGAACTATTCGCAGCTGATTGACGATGCCAAAGCGGGCAAGATCCATAATGTCTATATCGCCATGCCGATGAGTGACGAGGCCCGCATCAAAACCTTGATGCGCAAGCTGGCGGATACCACCTGCTCGGTGATCCTCATCCCCGACGTCTTCACCTTTAACATCCTGCACTCCCGTATTGAAGAGGTGAACGGCGTGCCGGTGGTTCCCCTGTATGACACGCCGCTCTCCGGCCTCAACCGGGTGCTGAAGCGCGTGGAGGACATCGTGCTGTCATCCCTGATCCTGCTGCTGATCTCCCCGGTGCTGTGCGCCATTGCGCTGGCGGTGAAGCTCACCTCAAAGGGGCCGGTGATCTTCCGCCAGACCCGCTACGGTATGGACGGTAAGCCGATCATGGTGTGGAAATTCCGCTCCATGAAGGTGATGGAGAATGACGAGGTGGTGACCCAGGCGACGCAAAACGACCCGCGCGTCACCCGCGTGGGTAACTTCCTGCGCCGCACCTCGCTCGACGAACTGCCGCAATTTATCAATGTGTTTACCGGTGGGATGTCCATTGTCGGCCCACGCCCGCACGCGGTAGCGCATAACGAGCAGTATCGTCAGCTTATCGAAGGTTACATGTTGCGCCATAAAGTGAAGCCGGGCATCACCGGCTGGGCGCAGATCAACGGCTGGCGCGGCGAAACCGACACCCTGGAGAAGATGGAAAAACGCATTGAGTTCGACCTGGAGTACATCCGCGAGTGGAGCCTCTGGTTCGATATCAAAATCGTTTTCCTGACCGTCTTCAAGGGCTTCGTGAACAAAGCGGCGTACTGACATGAGCTTACGTGAAAAAACCCTCAGCGGGGCAAAGTGGTCGGCTATCGCCACGGTGATCATCATCGGCCTCGGGCTGGTACAGATGACGGTGCTGGCGCGCATTATTGATAACCACCAGTTTGGCCTGTTGACCGTCTCGCTGGTGATCATCGCTCTCGCCGATACACTGTCTGATTTCGGCATCGCCAACTCCATTATCCAGCGTAAAGAGATTAGCCAGCTGGAGCTGACCACCCTCTACTGGCTGAACGTCGGCCTCGGCATCCTGGTGTTCGTGGCGCTGTTCCTGCTGAGCGATGCCATTGCCCTGGCGCTGAACAACCCGGAGCTGGCGCCGCTGATGCGTACGCTGTCGTTCGCGTTTGTGGTGATCCCCCACGGACAGCAGTTTCGCGCGCTGATGCAAAAGGAGCTCGAATTCAGCAAGATCGGCATGATCGAGACCAGCTCGGTGCTGGCCGGGTTTACCTTTACCGTGATCAGCGCCCACTTCTGGCCGTGGGCGTTAACCGCCATCCTTGGCTATCTGGTTAACTCTGCCGTGCGCACGCTGCTGTTTGGCTACTTCGGGCGCAAAATCTACCGTCCGGGCTTCCACTTCTCGCTCGCATCAGTGTCGTCCAACCTGCGCTTTGGTGCCTGGCTGACCGCCGACAGCATTATCAACTACGTCAACACCAACCTCTCCACTCTTGTACTGGCGCGCATTCTCGGTGCCAGCGTCGCCGGGGGCTATAACCTGGCGTACAACGTGGCGGTCGTTCCGCCGATGAAGCTCAATCCGATCATCACCCGCGTGCTGTTCCCGGCGTTTGCCAAAATTCAGGACGATACCGACAAGCTCAGGCTCAACTTCTACAAGCTGCTGTCGGTGGTGGGGATCATTAACTTCCCGACCCTGCTGGGGCTGATGGTGGTCTCCGGCAATCTGGTGCCGCTGGTATTCGGTGAGAAGTGGCTGAGCATTGTTCCGATCCTGCAACTGCTGTGCGTGGTGGGGCTGTTGCGCTCCGTCGGCAACCCGATTGGATCGCTGCTGATGGCAAAAGCCCGCGTCGACATCAGCTTTAAATTTAACGTATTCAAAACTTTCCTGTTTATTCCGGCGATCGTTATTGGCGGCCATCTGGCCGGCGCGATGGGCGTCACGCTGGGCTTCCTGCTGGTGCAGATCGTCAACACCATTCTGAGCTACTTCGTGATGATTAAGCCGGTGCTGGGCTCCAGCTATCGCCAGTACATCCTGAGCCTGTGGCTGCCGTTTTACCTGTCGCTGCCGACGCTGGCGGTGAGCTATAGCTTAGGGCTGGCCCTGAAAGGCCATCTGCCGCTGGCGGCGCTGCTGGCGGTGCAGGTCGCCGCGGGCGCTCTGGCCTTCGCGGTGATGATTGTGCTGTCGCGGAACGCGCTGGTGGTGGAGATCAAGCGCCAGTTCTGCCGCAACGAAAAGATGAAAACGCTGCTTCGCGCAGGTTAATTATTTCCTCCCCCTCTCCGCTGGGGAGGGGAATTTTTTAAGAGGTTATTATGAAATTATTGATTCTGGGCAACCATACCTGTGGCAACCGTGGTGACAGCGCCATTCTGCGCGGCCTGCTTGATGCGATTTACGCCCTGTCTCCTGAGACAGAAGTCGATGTGATGAGCCGTTACCCGGTCAGCTCCTCCTGGCTGCTGAACCGTCCGGTGATGGGCGATCCGCTCTACAGCCAGATGAAGCAGCATAACAGCGCCGCGGGCATGATGGGCCGGGTGAAAAAGGTGCTGCGCCGCCGCTATCAGCATCAGGTCCTGCTGTCACGGGTGACCGACACCGGCAAGCTGCGCAACATCGCCATCGCCCAGGGCTTTACCGATTTTGTCCGCCTGCTCTCCGGCTACGATGCCATCATCCAGGTGGGGGGATCCTTCTTCGTTGACCTCTACGGCGTGCCGCAGTTCGAACATGCGCTCTGCACCTTTATGGCGAAAAAACCGCTGTTTATGGTCGGTCACAGCGTCGGACCGTTCCAGGATCCCCAGTTTAACCAGCTGGCCAACTATGTCTTTGGCCACTGCGATGCGCTGATCCTGCGCGAATCGGTGAGCCTGAATCTTATGCAACGCAGCGAGATCGACACAAGCAAAGTAGAGCAGGGGGTGGATACCGCCTGGCTGGTGGATCATCAGGAAGCGAATTTTACTCCCAGCTATGCGGTGCAGCACTGGCTGAATGTGGCGGGACAACAAAAAACTGTCGCCATCACTCTGCGTGAGCTGGCCCCGTTTGATAAGCGTCTGGGTACCACCCAGGCGGCCTATGAGAAAGCCTTTGCTGAGGTGGTCAACCGGGTGCTGGATAGCGGCTATCAGGTGCTGGCGCTCTCCACCTGTACCGGGATCGACAGCTACAACAAAGATGATCGTATGGTGGCGCTCAATCTGCGCCAGCACGTCAGCGATCCGTCCCGCTACCACGTGGTGATGGACGAACTTAACGATCTGGAGATGGGCAAACTGCTGGGCGCCTGCGATCTGACCGTCGGTACCCGTCTGCATTCGGCGATCATTTCGATGAACTTCGGCACGCCAGCGATCGCCATTAACTACGAACACAAGTCCGCTGGGATCATGCAGCAGCTGGGTATGCCGGAGATGGCGGTGGATATTCGTCATCTGCTGGACGGCTCCCTGGGCGCGATGGTCGGCGATACCCTGGGCCAGCTACCCGCCATCAACGACCGCCTGGCGGTAGCGGTGAAAGCTGAACGTGAAAACGGCATCAAAATGGTGAAATCGGTGCTGGATCGGGTCGGGGAGGGCAAATGAAGGTTGGTTTCTTCTTACTGAAATTCCCGCTCTCGTCCGAAACCTTTGTACTGAACCAGATCACCGCGTTTATTGATATGGGTTATGACGTGGAGATCGTCGCCCTGCAAAAGGGCGACACGCAAAATACCCACGCCGCATGGACGCAGTATGACCTGGCCAGCAAAACCCGCTGGCTGCAGGATGAGCCGCAGGGCCGGCTTGCGAAACTGCGCTACCGCGCCCGCCAGACCCTGCGCGGGCTGCACCGCCCGGGCACATGGAAGGCGCTGAACGTCTCCCGCTATGGCGCCGAGTCGCGCAACCTGATCCTCTCCGCCATCTGCGGCCAGACAGTACGGCCCTGGCGTGCGGATGTGTTTATCGCCCACTTCGGCCCGGCAGGCGTCACGGCGGCCAAGCTGCGTGAACTGGGGGTTATCGAGGGGAAAATCGCTACCGTCTTTCACGGGATCGACATCTCCAGCCGGGAGGTATTGGCGCACTATACCCCTGAGTATCAACGCCTGTTTCAGCGCGGCGATATGATGCTGCCGATAAGCGACCTGTGGGCCGGACGCCTTAAAAATATGGGCTGCCCGCCCGAGAAAATCACCGTTTCGCGCATGGGCGTGGATATGCAGCGCTTTACCCAACGTCCTGTCAAGGCACCGGGAAGCCCGCTGCAGATCATCTCCGTGGCGCGTTTGACCGAGAAAAAAGGGCTGCATGTGGCGATCGAAGCCTGCCGCCAGCTCAAAGCGCGCGGAGTGGATTTTCACTATCGCATTCTCGGTATTGGCCCCTGGGAGCGCCGGCTGCGTACCCTGATCGAACAATATGAGCTGGAGGCGTATGTCGAGATGCCGGGGTTCAAGCCCAGCCATGAGGTCAAAGCCATGCTCGATGCCGCCGATATCTTTTTACTTCCGTCCGTTACCGGCGCAGACGGTGATATGGAGGGGATCCCGGTGGCGCTGATGGAAGCTATGGCAGTAGGCATACCGGTCGTTTCCACGGTACACAGCGGCATTCCGGAACTGATCGAACCAGGCCATTCCGGCTGGCTGGTGGAGGAGAATAACCCGGAGGCGCTGGCTAATCAGCTGGAGCAGTTTGCCGCGATAGCCCATCAGGAGCTTTCGCCTGTGCTGCACAATGCGCGCAAAAAGGTGGAGACCGATTTCAACCAACACCTTATCAATCGACAGTTAGCCACTCTGCTACAGACGCTTTAAAAAGGGAGGCGATATGCCGAAAGAGATAACGCGACGCGCGTTTGTCACCGCCTGTTCTGTGCTGGCGGCCGCGCCGCTGGTAGGCGTTCGGGCCGCCAAAAACGCTGCCACGGTGGAGATCAGCCGGTATGACCTTCGTGACGGCATTGCCGCATTTAAGAAGGCCTTTACCGAGGGTGATACCGTCGTGGTGCCTGCGGACGTCACCTGCGAGAACATCAATGCCGCCATTTTTATCCCGGAGGGCAAAACCCTGCGCATTCTCGGCGCGATGACCGGCAATGGCCGCGGGCGGCTGGTATTGCAGGATGGCAGCAAGGTAATCGGGGAAGGGAAGGGGCGCAGCGAAAACATCACCCTCGACGTGCGCGGTTCTGACTGCGTGATCCAGGGCCTGACGATGAGCGGCTATGGCCCGGTGACCCAGATTTACATTGGCGGTAAACAAAAGCGGGTGATGCGTAATCTGCTGATCGACAACCTGCGGGTCACTAAAGCCAACTATGCAATTTTGCGTCAGGGTTTTCATAACCAGGTGGATGGCGCCCGCATCACCAACTGTCACTTCAGCTATCTGCAGGGCGATGCCATTGAGTGGAACGTGGCGATCAACGACCAGAACATCCTGATCTCAGACCATGTCATCGACCATATCGACTGCACTAACGGGAAGATCAACTGGGGCATCGGCATCGGATTGGCCGGTAGTACCTACGACAATGCCTACCCGGAAGACCAGGCGGTGAAGAACTTTGTGGTGGCCAATATCACTGGTAGCCATTGCCGCCAGTTAGTGCACGTGGAGAACGGTAAACACTTTATTATCCGTAACGTAAAAGCCCGCAATATCTCCCCGGACTTCAGTAAGAAAGCGGGTATTGATAACGCAACGGTCGCGATATATGGCTGCGATAATTTTGTCATCGATAATGTTGAGATGACCGATAGCGCCGGGATGTTAATTGGCTACGGCGTGATTAAAGGCGACTATTTGTCGATACCGCAGAATTTTCGCCTCAACAATATTCATCTGGATAACCAGAAACTTGCACGAAAGTTGCGCGGAATACAGATCTCCTCCGGCAATAAAACCTCGTTCGTGGCCCTCACTAACCTTGAGATGAAGCGCGCCTCCCTGGAGTTTCATAATAAACCTCAGCATCTTTTTATGCGAAATATCAACGTGATGCAGGATGCAGACAGGGGCCCAGCCCTGAAGCTGAATTTCGATCTGCGCAAAGATGTGCGCGGGAAGTTTATGGCGCGAGACGAGACGCTGCTTTCGCTGGCGAACATTAATGCTGTTAATGAAAAAGGACAAAGTTCGGTCGATATCGACCGAATTGACCATCATACGATCAATACGGAACGGCTGAATTTTAACCTGCCGAAGCGCTAAATATTAACCAGACGGCATTTTGCGAGGATTCCTGGAATTAAAGGGCGAGTATTCGGATTGCATCTGCTGGAATTTACGCTGTAATTGCGTAACATCATCTCCAGATTTGTAGCAATTCGTGCTGGCGAAACCAGGCTAAAGGGCTATAATTCGGCAACCATTTTAAGGTGGAAGAAATATGATTAATTTGAAAGCAGTCATTCCGGTAGCCGGTCTCGGCATGCATATGCTCCCGGCCACAAAAGCCATTCCTAAAGAGATGCTGCCGATCGTTGACAAGCCGATGATTCAGTACATCGTCGACGAGATTGTTGCTGCAGGGATCAAAGAAATCGTTCTGGTTACGCACTCCTCCAAGAATGCGGTAGAAAACCACTTCGACACCTCCTACGAACTTGAAGCCCTTCTGGAGCAGCGCGTTAAGCGTCAGCTGTTGGCGGAAGTGCAGTCCATCTGCCCACCGGGCGTGACCATTATGAACGTTCGCCAGGCGCAGCCGCTGGGGCTGGGCCACTCTATTCTGTGCGCGCGTCCTGTCGTGGGGGATAACCCGTTCGTGGTCGTCCTGCCCGATATCATTCTGGACAACGCCTCTGCCGATCCGCTGCGCTACAACCTGGCGGCAATGGTGGCGCGTTTCAACGAGACGGGCCGTAGCCAGGTGCTGGCGAAGCGCATGAAAGGCGATCTGTCTGAATACTCCGTTATTCAGACCAAAGAGCCATTGGATACTGAGGGTAAAGTCAGCCGTATCGTTGAATTTATCGAGAAGCCGGATCAACCGCAGACGCTTGATTCCGATCTGATGGCGGTGGGCCGCTATGTGCTCAACGCAGAAATCTGGGCTGAACTGGAGCGTACCGAGCCAGGCGCCTGGGATCGTATTCAGCTGACGGATGCTATCGCTGAGCTGGCGAAAAAGCAGTCTGTGGACGCTATGCTGATGACCGGTGACAGCTACGACTGCGGTAAGAAACTGGGATACATGCAAGCCTTTGTTCAGTATGGCCTGCGTAACCTGAAAGAAGGGCAGAAGTTCCGCGAAAGCATGACGAAGCTCTTAAATAACAATTAACCGTTGTTCGTCGTAATCTGAACGGCAGTGGATCATTCCGGGCTTTCATAGGCCATGTGAATGACACTGCCGTTTCTTTTTTTAAATAAATTCCTAATTTTCAGTGAGTTAACTGCTGGCTTTTTGTTTTATTAGCCCTATTTTTCCCTTGTTTCTGCCAGCATTTAAGACGACAATTATTAATTGATTTGCGCGCCACCCTGTTGCCATTATGCTGGGGGCTGGCGGCAAAATACCTTTTAATGACCACGTTCAGTGCACTGGTAGCTGTTAAGCCAGGGGCGGTAGCGTGTCTGATTTCTGTTCAGGCTGTAATAGCAGCTACAGAATGTGACCATCCTGATATCAATTAACGGAAAAGAACGCGTGAAAATTCTTGTTACTGGCGGTGCGGGTTTCATCGGCTCTGCGGTTGTACGACATATTATTCAAAATACCCAGGATTCAGTGGTTAATGTCGATAAATTGACCTACGCCGGTAACCTGGAATCTCTTGCTGACGTGAGCAACAACCCACGTTACGCTTTTGAGCATGCGGACATTTGCGATAAAGCGGCGATGGACCGTATTTTTGCCGAGCATAAGCCTGATGCGGTGATGCATCTGGCGGCAGAAAGCCACGTTGATCGCTCCATTACCGGACCGGCTGCGTTTATCGAGACCAATATTGTCGGTACCTACGTGCTGCTGGAGGCGGGCCGTGCATACTGGTCTACGCTTGACGAAGAGGCGAAAAAAGCCTTCCGCTTCCATCACATCTCCACGGATGAAGTCTATGGCGATCTACCGCATCCGGACGAGCATCCTGCCTCGACAGAACTGCCACTGTTCACTGAAACAACGGCGTATGCCCCAAGCAGCCCTTACTCTGCTTCGAAGGCGTCCAGCGATCATCTCGTTCGCGCATGGTTACGCACCTACGGTTTCCCGACCATCGTGACCAACTGCTCCAATAACTACGGCCCTTACCACTTCCCGGAAAAACTGATCCCGCTGGTGATCCTCAATGCGCTGGAGGGGAAAGCGCTGCCGATTTATGGCAAGGGCGATCAGATCCGCGACTGGTTGTATGTTGAGGATCACGCTCGCGCGCTCTATACCGTGGTGACCCAGGGTAAACAGGGCGAAACGTACAACATAGGCGGTCACAACGAGAAGCAGAACCTCGATGTGGTGCATACCATCTGCGATTTGCTCGATGAGATCGTGCCTAAAGAGGGCTCGTATCGCGATCAGATCACCTACGTGACTGACCGTCCGGGTCATGACCGTCGTTATGCCATCGATGCTGATAAGATTAGCCAAACGTTGGGCTGGAAGCCGCAAGAGACCTTTGAGAGCGGGATCCGCAAAACGGTGCAGTGGTATCTGGCCAACACCAAATGGGTTGAGAACGTGAAAAGCGGCAACTATCAAACCTGGATTGAACAGAACTACGGAGCTCGTAAGTGATGAATATCCTGTTGTTCGGCAAAACAGGGCAGGTGGGTTGGGAGCTGCAACGCGCGCTCGCTCCCTTAGGTAATTTGATTGCTGTTGATGTGCACTCAGGTGAGTATTGCGGTGATTTCAGCAATCCGGAAGGCATTGCTGAAACCGTACGTCGCATTAAGCCGGATGTCATCGTCAATGCAGCGGCGCACACCGCCGTAGATAAAGCGGAATCAGAGCCGGAATTTGCCCGACGGCTCAATGCCACAAGCGTAGAAGCTATCGCTAAAGAAGCGGAAAAAATTGGCGCCTGGGTTGTTCACTATTCCACGGATTACGTTTTTCCTGGCAATGGGGAGAAGCCGTGGCTGGAGACGGATGCAACCGCACCGCTGAACGTTTATGGCGAAACCAAACTGGCAGGTGAAAAAGCACTCCAGGAAAATTGTGCCCGGCACTTAATTTTCCGTACCAGCTGGGTATATGCGGGCAAAGGGAATAACTTCGCGAAAACCATGTTACGTTTTGCAAAAGAACGCGCGGAAATGTCGGTTATCAACGATCAGTTTGGCGCACCGACAGGCGCGGAATTACTGGCAGACTGTACGGCGCATGCGATTCGTGTAGCTATGAAACAACCCGAAGTTGCAGGCCTTTACCACCTGGTTGCGAGTGGTGTGACAACCTGGCACGACTATGCCGCTCTGGTGTTCGACGAAGCACGTAAGGCAGGCATTGAACTGGCGATTACAAAGCTCAACGCAGTGCCTACCAGTGCTTACCCAACTCCTGCTCGTCGGCCAAATAATTCCCGTCTAAACACGGAAAAATTCCAGCAAAACTTTGATCTCGTATTGCCTGAATGGCAAACCGGGGTAAAACGAATGCTGTCTGAGCTGTTTACGACGACTGCGGTCTGACCTTAAATTTAATGCCCGTATACGGGCATTTTGCCCATAAAGAGATGATGAAATGAAAACGCGTAAAGGGATTATTTTAGCCGGTGGCTCAGGAACTCGTCTGTATCCTGTGACGATGGCTGTCAGCAAACAATTGCTGCCAATTTATGACAAACCAATGATTTACTACCCGCTGACGACGCTTATGCTGGCGGGTATTCGTGACATTTTGATTATCAGTACCCCTCAGGATACGCCACGGTTTGAGCAATTGTTGGGTGATGGTAGCCAGTGGGGTCTTAACCTGCGGTACAAAGTCCAGCCTAGTCCTGATGGTCTGGCGCAGGCGTTTATCCTTGGCGAAGAGTTTATTGGTGATGACGATTGTGCGCTGGTACTGGGCGATAATATCTTCTATGGCCATGACCTGCCGAAACTTATGGACTCAGCAGTAAATAAAGAGAGCGGTGCGACCGTCTTTGCTTACCATGTAAACGATCCTGAACGTTATGGCGTGGTGGAGTTCGATAAACAAGGCACCGCTATTAGCCTTGAAGAAAAACCGGCTGAGCCAAAAAGTAATTATGCCGTGACGGGTCTCTACTTCTATGACAACAGCGTGGTTGAAATGGCGAAGAGCCTTAAACCGTCGCCACGTGGTGAGCTGGAAATCACTGACATCAACCGTCTGTATATGGAGCAGGGCCGTCTGTCCGTTGCCATGATGGGACGCGGTTTTGCCTGGCTGGATACCGGTACACATCAGAGCCTGATTGAAGCCAGTAACTTTATTGCGACCATTGAAGAGCGTCAGGGACTGAAAGTTGCGTGCCCGGAAGAGATTGCTTATCGCAAAGGGTTTATTGACGCTGAGCAAGTGAGGGTACTGGCAAAACCGCTGGCGAAGAATGCTTATGGACAATATTTGTTGAAGATGCTGAAAGAATAATCACCATTCTACTCCTGTTATAACACTTACGGCGCAGGAAATTTGCGCTGGAATGAATAATTGATAGAAATAATCAGTTAATTATACTTTACCAGGTTATGCCTGAGTATTTTTTCTAATACTCAATCATTATGTAATATCAACAAAATGTTAAAATAAAAATATGAGTTTAATAAAAAATAGTATGTGGAATTTGGCGGGATATATTATTCCTTCGCTTATAATTATTCCATCTTTAGGCTACCTGGCAAGAGTATTAGGCGCTGAATTGTTTGGTATATATACAATAGCAATTGCAATTGTAGGATATGCAGGTATTTTTGATGTCGGGATCAGTCGAGCTATTATAAGAGAAATCGCGTTATACAGGGAAAATAACGAAGAACGGAAAAAAATAATATCTACAGCCACATCTTTTATATTAATATTCAGTAGTGTATGCATAGTACTACTTTACTTAAATATGCACGAATTAGTTAAGTTATTAAAAGTATCTGAACAATACTTTGATGAGGTTCTAATTTCGCTGAAACTATTGTTATTAACCATCCCCTTCTTTTTGATAAATCAGCTATGGCTATCAATTCTGGAAGGCGATGAAAAGTTTGCGAATATTAATCTTCAGCGTTCAATCAGTAGTTCTTTAATTGCCGGTCTTCCAGCGTTATGTGTTATTTTCTATGGCACACTATATTCAGCTATTTTGGGACTGGTGATATCAAGACTAATGTCGCTAATAATCACATATATAGTTATATTCTTTTCTAAAATAGAGCTAGGTTTTTCATTTCATAAAGATACCTTCAAACGATTAATTTTCTTTGGAGGATGGATTACCGTTAGCAATATTATAAGTCCAGTAATGGTTTATTTTGATCGTTTTATCGTTTCGAACATTATGGGTGCAGCATCGGTTGCATTTTATACTATTCCTTCAGAAGCAGTATCAAGATTGGGCATTTTACCCGCAGCGCTATCACGGGCGATATTCCCTAAATTAAGTAATTTAAAAGATCGTAACGATATTAAAGGTCAAATTGTCTTATCATACAAACTGGCTTCAGCTGCTTGTCTACCAATAGTCGTAGCAGGGATTATCTTATCACCACAAATAATATATTATTGGATGGGTGAAGCGTACGTTGAAAATTGTGTGCCTATTTTGCGTACATTATTAATTGGCTTTTTCTTTAATAGTATTGCTCAGATTCCATTTGCATCGATTCAGTCAGCAGGGAAAGCAAAAACAACGGCCTTGCTTCATTGTGCTGAAATAGTGCCATATCTTCTACTGCTTTATTTTATGATCGACCACTTTGGAATTATTGGTGCGGCGTTTGCCTGGACTGCTCGGATGATAATTGATTGCATAATTTTAATAGTGTTGTCGTTGAAAACACACTCATTTAAATAAGGTGAGATATGTACGATGTAATAATGGCAACATACAATGGTGAAAAATATGTTGTCGAGCAACTTGATAGTATTATAAATCAAACAATAAAACCCAATACTGTTATCATCAGGGACGATTGCTCAACGGATAATACAGTTAAAATCATTAACGATTATATTAAAAAATATACTGGAGACGTTAATTTTGAAATTTTAGATTCAACAAAAAATCTCGGCTATATTAAGAATTTCGAAGCTTTAGCAAAAGCAGCAAGATCTGAATTTGTTTTTTTCTGTGATCAAGATGATGTCTGGATAAACAATAAGGCTGAGACATTCTTAAAAAGAGCTGAAGAAAAACCAAATGTAAATTTATTATTTAGCGATGCTAGACTGGTTGATGATAAATTACAGAATATTGGTTTTCTGTGGGAGAATATTAAATTCGATCCTACACAAGAACTTACCCTACCAAGATTATTCAAAAAAAGCATTGTCACAGGTGCTACGATGCTGTGTAGAAGAGATTTTCTACAGTCGCTAATACCTTTCCCAGAAAATCTGCCTCACGATCTATGGCTCTCAACCTGTTCAACATATGAGGGATCAATTGATTTCTGTAATGATCAACTAGTTAAATATCGGCAGCATTCCAATAATCAAATTGGTGTTAAAAGAAGTCATTTTATAAAAAAAATAGCCACACCTTTTGAACCAGAGAAAATAAAATATCGAATTGCGCACTATAGAAATAATTATTTAACTAATGAGTCCATGGCTACGTTTTTACTTGGCTACAGTAATAGCAAAGAGTATCACGAAATAAAGTCATTTTTGATTTTTATAGGCAAAATTTATAATATCAATTTTTATAAATGCGCAGGAAAACACTCTTTTACTCAAAGTATAAAAGCATATATAAAATACAACGATAAAAAAAATGTGCTCTTCAATATGATTGATTTAATCTATGTTCATATATTTGGAATTAAGAAAGAGAGCGTAAATGAAGATTAGGTTATTAGTAGTTATTTATAATAAACACATTGAAAACAATATTACTATAACGAGTGCAACCAACGCGGCAAAAATATTCTCTGATTTTGAAATTATAGTTTGGGATAACAGCACAGACTCAGTATGTCGTTCTACAAATGAATATTATGCCCAAGAGTATCCATTGACATACTTGACGAATAATGAGAATGCGAAATTAAGTTGGGTTTATAATAAAATAATTAAAGAGCATCAGTTCGATTATCTAATTATCTCTGATGATGATTCTGAGTATAGTGAGGAATATTTCAAAAAATTACAGAGCGCACTATTAACAGGTAATTTAGTTTCAGTACCGCAAATATACGTTAATGATAAATTGCGCAGTCCAGCCAAAATGGGTTTAATAGTAGGTAAACACCTTGATAATATCGAATCTGGCACGCATAAAAATCTCATAGCTATTACAAGTGGTATGGTTATATCATCAAAATTAAAAAGTATAATATCACCTATTTTCGATGAGAATCTATCATTTTATGGCGTTGATACTGAATTTTTTCTGAGACTCTCACAGCATAACATACCTTTACACGTATTGAACGTTAGGTTGACTCATGAGATGGCTATGCACAGTGAAGAGTATAAATTAGGAAAAAAAGATCTTTCTACCAATTTCAGGTATATTAATAATAAACAAGCTACAATATATATATGTAAGAAACAATCATATTTTCGTGGTATGCTTGCAAAAGTTTATTATTTATTATATGAACATTTAAAAATTAAGTAACATAAAAATTAGAACAGTTATATGATAATATACCAGTTAACAGATTTAATTGTATTTTTTAGTCTCCTGGCTTCATTATTATTATTAGGAATGAGGAAAAATGTAACCCATTTTTTATCTTTAATGACACTGCTTTATTGTTATTACGATTGGATTTATTTGCAGTTAAAAGATGCTACTCATTATGAGATAATGTTCTTTTCGGGTTACACTAAAGAAATTGCGATATATATACTTATCTCTGCCCTGCTTATTAAATCAATAAAAATAAAAAAGAATTTTCTTAGGGTGGCACTTTCTTTAATGATAATATTAGTTGCATCGGTTATTGGTATATCAAGTCAAGGCTTTTCTGATTTTATAATTGGATTCAATTCTTACATACCAATGCTTTTGTTGCTTTTTATATTGCGAGTATTAAGACGGGAAATTGACATTACTAAATATCTTCATGTAGTAATAATTGCGGTTATTATTCCTAATGTCTGCTATTCTATCTATCAATATTTATATTATACAAGACTGGAAAATTTTTGGTTCTATGATGCTTTTATCCATTCAGGTTTTGCATTGAATGAGTGGGATTATTTCCGTGGCGACTCGGTTCGTGTTTTTGGATTTTTTAGTAATACATTATCGCTAACTTTTTTTTGCTTCTTTACTCTGCTGGGTATATTAACATATCTTAGATTGGGACGGTTTATATTTGCAGCGCTTACAATTGCACCGATGCTCCTCTCAGGTACCCGTACTGTATTTATTTCTTTGTTTTTATATTTTGCTTTAATATTTATTTATAAAGTTAATATCCCAAGGAAGTTAAAAGCATATTTGTATTTTGGCACTTGGATCTCAGCATTCCTTAGTACAATATTTATTATACTAACATTCAGCTCTGAAGAGTCCTCTTTAGGTCGGGTCGTTCAATGGAATGACGCCATAAAGGAACTGATGTCTAATCCATTGGGTCATGGTATCGGTTACGCTGGAGTAGGTTTGACAATTTGGCCTGATTCAAATGTTATTGCATTTATTTATATGGCTGGTGTCATTGCTTTATTCATTACTCTCTATATTATATATGCTTACTCTAAAAAATTATCCTTTAGCGATAATTTATCGTTCTTATTTATTATATTATCGTTATTCGTAGCAATGTACCAAAACGTAAGTCCTACAATCATGCTACCTATTATTGCTCTCGGCATAAATAAAAGAATTTTAAATTATACTCTTAATTCTAAACTAACAAGTAATTGAAATCGCATTTATCATGTATCTTCGATTCGCCACAATTTAGTTAAATAGTAATTAACGGATATTTAAGATTAACCTTATCTGGATAAATATGACAAACAAAGTTGATGCGACGTGCAGTAGAAATTTTTATTTTATTCATCTCTACAATGATCACAGTGGAAGCCCTAGAGTATTGCGTGAGATGGTTGATTCTATATCTGATAATCGTCACATTATAACAAGTAATACCGATGGGATTTTATCTGGAATAAATGGTGTGACATATAGCAAATTTAGATATTTTCCTGCAAGAAACCTTTTTTTTAAGCTCTTCTTTTATTTAGTTGCAAATATAAATATTTTCTTTATTTTGTTAAGGTTGCTCATAGTCAACAGAAAGACCAAAAATATAGTCATTGTGAATACTATGCTTCCATTTGGAGCCTTGCTGGCGTCTAAACTCACCAATACCCCCGTTACTTCATACGTTCACGAGACATCAGTAAGGCCAGCTCTACTGAAGAAATTTCTAAGAGCTGTAATTGAAGTATGTGCCAGTAACGTTATCTTTGTCTCAAAATTTTTATTTGATAAAGAAAAATTCAAAAGAATTACTAATCAAGAAATTATTTATAATCCTGTAAGTCCGAATTTGGTTTCGGCACCAAAAGACATTAATTATATTGGGAAATTTAATGCCAGAAATGTAATTTTCATTTCATCCTTATTGGCGTATAAAGGGATAGCAGATTTAATTGATATTGCCAAGCTGTCTTTAATGGCAGAAGATCAAATTATTTACACTCTGGTTCTGAACTGCACTGAAAAGCAATTGGAAGAGTTTTTAACAGAACAAGTATTACCCCAAAATATTCAAGTAATATGTAGACCTGATGATTTGAGAAAGCTGTACCTGAAGTCATCTTTCGTATTAAACCTAACCCATCCAAATATTTGGTTAGAAACGTTTGGCTTGACCTTAGTTGAAGGTATGGCGAATGGCTGTATACCGATTGGCCCTGTTGCGGGAGCTCCAGTTGAGTTAATCGAAAAAAACTATGGATTCAATATTGATCATAAAGATCATTCATCCATTAGGGATGCAATAGTATCTATTTTATCTGATTTTAAATCATTTGAATTCTATGCTAAAAATGCAAAAACCAAAAGTGACTTTTTCTCTTTAAAAGTTTTTCAAGATAAAATTAATGATTTTATCGATGGCTCCTTTTGAATTAATGAACATAAAATGAAAAAAATATCTATTGTTGGAACTGCTGGTATTCCAGCTTGTTATGGCGGATTTGAAACGCTTGTAGAGAATTTGACTGCTTATTCGTCGGGGACTATCAAATATAACGTCTTTTGCTCTGGTAAAACGTACGAAAAAAAAATAGGAGAATACAATGGCGCGGAGTTGACATATATTGACTTAAATGCTAATGGTATTCAGAGTATTCCTTATGATATTCTCTCTCTTCTTCAATCTCGTAAATCTGATGTTATATTGATTTTAGGCATTTCAGGATGTATTGCTTTACCATTGATTCGGCTCATATCAAATGCCAAAATAATTACAAATATCGATGGGCTCGAATGGAAGCGAAACAAATGGAATTACGCTATTAAAAAGTTTTTAAAATTTTCAGAGTGGCTGGCTGTTAAGTTTTCAAATGTGGTTATTGCTGATAACCAAGAAATAACTAAATATGTAAAAGAAAACTATGGAATTGAGGCTGTAACGATTGCCTATGGCGGCGATCATGTTTTACAAGGTACTGTTGATGTAAGTGCTGATGATTATTATCTTTCACTTTGTAGAATCGAACCAGAAAACAATGTTGAACTGATTCTTGAGACCTTTTCAAAATCAGGTAATAAACTCAAATTTGTTGGAAACTGGAAGAGTAGTGAGTTCGGTAAAAAAATGATTAAAAAATATTGCGAATTCTCCAACATTGAAATGATTGCGCCAATTTATAACATCGATCAGCTATTTGAACTTCGTTCAAAATGTAAAGCCTACGTCCATGGGCACTCTGCTGGCGGCACAAATCCTTCACTTGTAGAAATTATGCACTTTGCTAAACCAGTCTTAGCATTTGATTGTGCTTTTAATCGATACACTACTGATAATACTGCTCTCTATTTTCGCAATGAACTTGATTTAAGCGAAATATTAAATAATGAACAAATGCTGTCCGAACAGTTGCAGAATTGTGCGTTATCTATGAAAGCAATTGCCTGTTCCAGATATACATGGAAGACTATTGCTGAGAGTTATGAAGCACTTTATTAGGTGCGATGTATTACACATAATGCTCACTTAGGTTAACATCTAAGCTACATTTCAAGCCGCGCACTCGGCGTGGTGACCACACCTGACAGGAGTATGTAATGTCCAAACAACAGATCGGCGTCGTCGGTATGGCAGTGATGGGGCGCAACCTGGCGCTGAACATCGAAAGCCGTGGTTATACCGTCTCCGTTTTCAACCGCTCCCGTGATAAAACTGAAGAAGTGATTGCCGAGAACCCAGGCAAAAAACTCGTTCCGTTCTATACGGTTCAGGAGTTTGTTGAATCCCTGGAAACGCCTCGTCGTATCCTGTTAATGGTGAAAGCTGGCGCTGGCACTGATGCTGCCATCGACTCTCTGAAACCTTATCTGGAAAAAGGCGACATCATCATTGATGGCGGCAACACCTTCTTCCACGACACTATTCGTCGTAACCGTGAGCTCTCTGCTGAAGGCTTCAACTTCATCGGTACCGGTGTATCCGGCGGTGAAGAGGGCGCGTTGAAGGGCCCATCTATCATGCCTGGCGGCCAGAAAGATGCTTACGAGCTGGTTGCACCAATCCTGACTAAGATTGCTGCCGTTGCCGAAGATGGTGAGCCGTGTGTGACCTACATCGGTCCGGATGGCGCGGGTCATTACGTAAAAATGGTTCACAATGGTATCGAATACGGCGATATGCAGCTGATTGCTGAAGCTTATTCTCTGCTGAAAGGCGGCCTGAATCTCACTAACGACGAGCTGGCGCAAACCTTCACCGACTGGAACAACGGTGAACTGAGCAGCTACCTGATCGACATCACCAAAGACATTTTCACCAAGAAAGATGAAGAGGGTAAATACCTCGTCGATGTGATCCTTGATGAAGCGGCAAACAAAGGTACCGGTAAATGGACCAGCCAGAGCTCCCTGGATCTGGGCGAGCCGCTGTCCCTGATCACTGAATCGGTCTTCGCACGTTATATCTCTTCTCTGAAAGAGCAGCGTGTAGCAGCATCTAAAGTGCTGACCGGTCCACAGCCGAAACTTGCTGGTGATAAAGCGGAATTTATTGAAAAAGTCCGCCGTGCGCTGTACCTGGGTAAAATCGTCTCTTACGCTCAGGGCTTCTCTCAGCTGCGCGCTGCGTCTGACGAGAACAACTGGGATCTGAACTACGGCGAAATCGCGAAGATCTTCCGTGCCGGTTGCATCATCCGTGCTCAGTTCCTGCAGAAAATTACCGATGCTTACGCTGAAAACGCGAACATCGCTAACCTGCTGTTGGCACCATATTTCAAGCAGATCGCCGATGATTACCAGCAGGCGCTGCGTGATGTCGTCGCTTATGCGGTACAGAACGGTATTCCGGTTCCAACCTTCTCTGCAGCCGTTGCTTATTACGATAGCTACCGTGCCGCCGTGCTGCCTGCCAACCTGATTCAGGCGCAACGTGACTACTTTGGTGCACACACCTATAAACGCACTGATAAAGAAGGTGTATTCCACACCGAGTGGCTGGATTAATCTGATTTAACTCAGTCATGTAGCGAAGCCCGGTGAACATCACCGGGCTTTTTTTATGCGTAATACCCTGCATTACCTCGGCTGATTCAACCGGCATGCCAGACTGCAGCATAAACCACTGTATTTATGCCTTTCTGTAGCCAACCATTCGCCTTGACATCAACTCGACATACGCGGTAAAAACCCCAAAAGTTGCTTATTGCGGTGGGGCGGTAGTCGCTCCCGGACACTTAATCTAAAGAAGTTAACTCGATGAAAATAACAATCTCCGGAACAGGTTATGTGGGTCTCTCAAACGGGATCCTGATCGCGCAACACCATGAAGTGGTCGCACTGGATATCGTGCAGGCCAAAGTTGATATGCTGAACCAGAAGATCTCCCCAATCGTAGACAAAGAGATCCAGGAGTACCTGACCAACAAGCCGTTGAACTTCCGGGCCACCACGGACAAAGTTGATGCCTACAGCGGGGCCGATTTTGTCATCATTGCCACGCCAACCGACTACGATCCGAAGACGAACTACTTTAATACTTCAAGCGTCGAAGCGGTGATTAAGGATGTGACAGCAATCAATCCGAATGCCGTGATGATCATCAAATCGACTATTCCTGTTGGTTTCACTCAGTCGATAAAAGAAGAGCTGGGTATCGATAATGTCATTTTCTCACCAGAGTTTCTGCGTGAGGGCAGGGCATTGTACGATAACCTGCACCCGTCCCGTATCGTCATTGGTGAGCGCTCAGAGCGTGCGGAACGTTTTGCTGCGCTGCTGCAGGAAGGCGCAATCAAAAAGAACATTGATGTTCTGTTCACGGACGCGACAGAAGCGGAAGCCATTAAACTCTTTGCTAATACCTATCTGGCAATGCGTGTTGCCTATTTTAATGAACTGGACAGCTACGCAGAGAGCCTCGGGCTGAACACCCGTCAGATCATCGAAGGTGTGTGCCTCGACCCGCGTATCGGCAACCATTATAACAACCCGTCCTTTGGTTATGGCGGCTATTGCCTGCCGAAAGATACCAAGCAGCTGCTGGCTAACTATCAATCCGTACCGAACAATCTAATCTCTGCCATTGTAGATGCCAACCGGACGCGTAAAGACTTTATCGCCGACTCCATTCTGGCGCGTCACCCGAAAGTGGTGGGCGTGTACCGTCTGATCATGAAAAGCGGCTCGGATAACTTCCGTGCCTCCTCCATCCAGGGGATCATGAAGCGTATTAAGGCTAAGGGCGTACAGGTTATTATTTATGAACCGGTGATGAAAGAAGATGAATTCTTCCATTCACGTGTGGTTCGCGATCTGGATGCTTTCAAAAAAGAGGCGGATGTGATCATCTCCAACCGGATGGCGGAAGAGCTCTCTGACGTGGCGGATAAGGTCTATACCCGCGATCTGTTTGGTAGCGACTGATACTACGGTTAAATAAAAAGCCCGGCATTATCGCCGGGCTTTTTATTACACTTTGTAAAACTCGCGGTACCAGTCAACGAAGTTTTTTACGCCATCTTTCACCGAGGTTTGCGGTTTGAAGCCGATCACCTCGTACAGGGCGGTGGTATCCGCACTGGTTTCCAGCACGTCGCCCGGCTGTATCGGCATCATGTTTTTGTCAGCTTCAATGCCTAAGGCCTCTTCCAGCGCCGTAATGTAATCCATCAGCTCAACGGGCGAGCTGTTACCGATGTTATAAACGCGATACGGCGCCGAACTGGTTGCCGGAGAGCCAGACTCAACCGTCCATTCACTGTCTGCCTGCGGGATTACATCCTGCAGGCGAACAATCGCCTCGGCGATATCGTCGATGTAGGTAAAGTCACGCTTCATCTTACCGAAATTGTATACGTCGATACTCTTGCCTTCTACCATGGCTTTGGTGAACTTAAACAGCGCCATGTCCGGACGACCCCACGGCCCATAAACGGTGAAGAAGCGCAGACCGGTAGTTGGCAGCCCGTAAAGATGGGAGTAGGTGTGCGACATCAATTCGTTGGCTTTTTTGGTCGCGGCATACAGCGAGACCGGGTGATCTACGGAGTCGTCGGTAGAGAACGGCATCTTACGATTCAGTCCGTAAACGGAGCTGGAAGATGCGTAAAGTAAGTGCTGTACTTTATTGTGACGGCAGCCTTCAAGCACGTTGAGGTGGCCTACCAGATTGGCTTCGGCATAAGCATGGGGGTTCTCCAGGGAGTAACGAACACCCGCTTGGGCAGCCAGATGGATCACTCGATCAAATTTTTCATCGGCGAACAGGGTAGCCATACCTTCGCGGTCAGCCAAATCGAGCTTATGGAAGGTGAAGTTCGCGGACGTGAGAAGATCAAGACGCGCCTGCTTCAGGTTCACATCGTAATAGTCATTGAGGTTGTCGATACCCACAACCTGATACCCGGCATCCAGAAGCCGCTTGCTGACATGTGCGCCGATAAAGCCTGCTGCGCCAGTGACCAGAAATTTCATAACTGTCCTCATCTGTTACTTATCGTGCCCGGTGCGTTAAGTACCGGATTTGAGGTATGATAACGCGATGCGCAGGGTTACCAAACATCATATTTTCGATATGCCTCATCGGATTCCTATAGATAATCTGAAAACAATCGATAAACTATATCCCAGACTTTATACTTTGCGCTTATTTGCATTCTAAGGACTATATGATTCACAACAACAATAACGTGGTCACGCGAAGCAGTGACCCTGAGCAGATTGATTTGATTGATCTATTAATGCAACTATGGCGCGGGAAAAGGGTCATTGCTGCGTTTGTCGTCATCGCATTAATTCTTGCTGGCGTGTATTTAGCCTTCGCTAAGGAGAAGTGGACGTCTACAGCAATCATCACTGAGCCTGATGCAGCCCAAATCGGTAGCTATAGTAACGCCCTGAACATTCTGTATGGTACAAACGCACCAAAATTAACAGATATTCAGGAAAGCGTAATTAATCGCTATAACGCCTCATTCTCAGCCTTGTCCCAGACACTGGAAAATAAAGCTGAACCGGAGAAGCTGACTATCGAACCGGTAGTAAAAGGCCAGCCTTTACCCTTGAGTATCAGTTACGTTAATGGTTCGGCTGAGGCAGCACAGAAGCAGGTGGCGCAATATATTCAGCAAATTGATGAGCAAATTCAAAAAGAACTTGAAGTGGATCTCAACGATAACATTAAGCAGCAGGTTGCGACCTTAAAAGATGTATTGAATAACCAGCAAGCTATTGCTCAGGAGCAAAAAGACCTGCGAATCCGACAGATTAATGAAGCGCTGAAATACGCCGAGGCTGCGAACATTACCACCCCAAAAATTCAGCAGACTCAGGATGTCACGCAGGAAACCATGTTCTTGCTAGGTACCGAAGCGCTACAATCCATGATTGCGCATGAATCTTCGCGTCCACTTACGCTATCCGACAGCTACTACCAGAACAAGCAAAAATTGCTGGATATTCAGAAGCTGAAAATCGATCCGACGTCTATCCATGCTTATCGCTACGTGATGAAGCCAGACTTGCCTGTTTATCGCGATAGCCCGAAACGTTCAATCGTACTGGTTCTTGCGGTGCTGCTTGGCGGGATTATTGGCTCCGGCGTTGTCTTAGGCCGCAACGCGCTGCGTAACTATAACGCCAGAGCCTGATACAGATTCAACTGCTAAAAAAACCGGGTTTCCCCGGTTTTTTTATTTGTGTCGCTGGCGCAGATTTTCTATCACTGTCGTTAAGTCCAAATCCTGATCCTGGAGCAGCACCAGCAGGTGATACATCAGGTCAGAGGCTTCATTGGTCAGCTCGGCCCGGTCGTTCACGGTGGCGGCCAGGGCTGTCTCAACGCCTTCTTCACCCACTTTCTGCGCGATACGCTTGGTGCCGCTGGCATAGAGCTTCGCGGTATAGGAGCTTTGCGGGTCGGCCGTTTTGCGTTCAGCCAGCAGCTGCTCCAGCTGATAGAGGAAGAGCCACTGGTGGCTGGCATCCCCAAAGCAGCTGCTGGTGCCCAGGTGGCACGTAGGCCCGATAGGATTAACCAGCACCAGCAGAGTATCGTTATCGCAGTCAGGGGTGATACTGACCACATTCAGGAAATGACCGGACGTTTCGCCTTTGGTCCACAGGCGCTGTTTGGTGCGTGAGAAGAAAGTCACTTTGCCGCTGTCGAGGGTCTTCGCCAGGGCGTCCTGATTCATATAGCCCAGCATCAGTACTTCACCGGACACCGCGTGCTGCACCACCACCGGCATCAGACCGTCGGTTTTTTCCCAGTCCAGCTGCGCACGTTGTTGCTCTGTTAACATACCCTAATCTCCACGCCCTGATTCGCCAGGAACGTTTTTAACTCACCAATATTGATAATCTGCTTGTGGAACACCGAGGCCGCCAGCGCGCCGTCAACATCGGCATCGCGGAAGGCTTCCAGGAAGTGCTCCATCGTGCCTGCGCCACCCGAGGCAATCAGCGGGACATGGCATACCTCGCGTACTTTTTTCAGCTGAGCGAGGTCGTAGCCGTTGCGCACGCCGTCCTGGTTCATCATGTTCAGTACGATCTCCCCCGCGCCGCGCTTCTGCACTTCCTGCACCCAGTCCAAAGTCTCCCACTGGGTAACGCGGGTACGGCTCTCATCACCGGTGTACTGGTTAACGTGGTATTTGCCGGTGGCTTCATCAAACCAGGTGTCGATGCCGATCACGATGCACTGCACGCCAAAACGATCCGCCAGACGGGTAATCAGTTCGGGATCGGCCAGGGCAGGGGAGTTAATGGAGATCTTATCGGCGCCAAAGGAGAGAATTTTGGCCGCATCGTCCGCCGATTTAATCCCACCCGCCACGCAGAAAGGAATGTCGATCACTTCCGCCACGCGCGCCACCCAGCTTTTATCCACCACGCGGCCATCGCTGGAGGCGGTGATATCGTAAAAGACCAGCTCGTCAGCCCCTTCTTCCGCATAGCGTTTTGCCAGGGGGACGATATCACCGATGATCTCGTGGTTGCGGAACTGCACGCCCTTCACGACCTGACCATCCCGCACGTCGAGACAAGGAATTATCCGTTTTGCCAGCATTGAATCGCCTCCTTAACCGTAAATTTTTCTTCCAGCAGGGCGCGACCAACGATAACCCCACGAACACCCGTACCGCGCAGAGCCGCGATATCATTCAAATCACCAATGCCGCCCGAAGACTGGAACGCCACCTGCGGATAACGGGCGCAGACCTCTTCATACAGCGACACGTTAGAGCCCGCCAGGGTGCCGTCGCGGGAGATATCGGTGCAAAGAACATGCTTCAGGCCCACCGGCAGATAGAGATCGACCAGCGCCTCCAGCGTCACGCCAGAGTTCTCCTGCCAGCCGCTGACCGCAACCTGTTTCTGACCTTGTTCATCAATACGCACATCCAGCGCCAGCACCAGCGCGTCGGCGCCAAAGCGTCTGAACCAGCCTTTTACCGTCTCGGGATCTTTCACCGCGGTGGAGCCTACCACTACGCGCGCCACGCCCGCGTCAAGCAGCGCCGCCACGTCCTCTTCTGTACGCACACCGCCGCCAACCTGCACCGGGACATTAACGCCCGCGACCAGTTTTTTCAGCAGCGGGATCTGGCGTTTGGCCGGATCTTTCGCGCCGGTCAGGTCAACCAGGTGCAGCACCTCAGCGCCCTGCGCGGCATAGTCCTGAAGGCGTGGCAGCGGATCTTTACCGTAGTCGCGCTGCTGGCCGTAATCGCCCTGGTGCAGACGGACAACCGTGCCGTCAATCAAATCTAAAGCAGGAATAATCATCACATCTCCAGGAAGTTTTTCAGCAACTGCGCGCCTGCGGCACCGGAACGCTCCGGGTGGAACTGCACGCCGTAGAAATTATCTTTCTGCACCGCGGCGGTGAAGGGCTCACCGTAATGACACTGAGCGATAGTGTGGGTGTTCACCGGCATTGCGTAGCTGTGCACGAAATAGAAGTACGCTCCGTCCTCGATACCACGGAACAGGCGATCGCCCGCTTTCGGATAGACGCGATTCCAGCCCATGTGCGGCAGAGGTAAACCGTGATCGGTCATCTTCGGCACGTCTTCATCAATAATGCCCAGCAGGTCCACCCCATTGGACTCTTCACTGCGGCGGCCCAGCAGCTGCATGCCCAGACAGATACCCAGCACCGGCTGGGTACAGGCTTTGATCAGTTCAACCAGTTCACGCTGGTGGATCTGATCCATCGCCGCCTGTGCCGTACCGACGCCCGGTAAAAAGAGTTTGCTGGCGCGCAGTACCACATCCGGATCGCGGCTGACCAGCGGCTCGTAGCCGTGGCGGGCAATGGCTGATTTTACGGAGTTAAGGTTGGCGCAACCGGTATCGAGGATCACCACATTCATTACAGCACTCCTTTCGACGACGGCAGGGTATCGCCTTCCACGCGAATGGCCTGGCGCAGGGTGCGGCCAAAGGCCTTAAAGAGGCTCTCCACGCGGTGGTGATCGTTCTTACCTTTGGTTTTCAGATGCAGTGTCAGGCCCATGGCGTAGGAGAGGGAGCGGAAGAAGTGCTCAACCATCTCGGTGCTCAGGTCGCCTACGCGCTGGTAGGTAAAGTCAGCTTTATATTCCAGGTGCGGACGGCCAGAGATATCCAGCGCGCAGCGCGCCAGGCACTCATCCATCGGCAGCACAAAGCCGAAACGGTTAATCCCGCGCTTGTCACCCAGCGCCAGCTTCAGCGCTTCGCCCAGCGCCAGGCCGGTATCTTCCACGGTGTGGTGATCGTCAATGTAGAGATCGCCTTTTACGCCGATCTCCATACGGAATCCGCCGTGAGTAGCGATCTGATCCAGCATATGATCGAAAAAGCCCACGCCGGTATGGATCTTGCTTCCGCCTTCGCGATCCAGCCAGACCTTCACGTCGATCTGCGTCTCTTTGGTATTGCGCTCAACGTGGGAGAAGCGGTCGCGTTTGGTCAGCTGTTCGCCAATCATTGCCCAGTTCAGGGTGTCACGGTGATAGCGCAGGCCCGTAATGCCCATGTTAGCAGCCAGTTCGATGTCGGTAGCGCGATCGCCAATCACATAGCTGTTGGCTTTATCCAGCGCCGCTTCGGCCAGATACTGCTCGACCAGCTTCACTTTCGGCTTGCGGCAGTCGCAGTTATCAGCGGGTAAGTGCGGGCAAATCAGCACTTCATCAAAGGCGACGCCCTGTGAGGTCAGGATCTGCATCATCAGATCGTGCGGGCCGTCAAAATCGGCCTGCGGGAAGCTGTCGGTGCCCAGACCGTCCTGATTGGTGATCATCACCAGCTTAAAACCGGCTTTTTGCAGCTTAAGCAGCACCGGAATGACATCGGCTTCAAACGCCAGCTTGTCGAAACGATCGACCTGAAAATCCGAGGGTGGTTCTGAAATAATGGTGCCGTCACGATCGATAAAGAGGTACTTCTGGCTCATACTTTCTCCGCATTCAGGGCGTCGATAACGCGCTGGCTCTCTTCCCGGGTGCCTACGGAGATACGTAAGCAGCCACTCAAAGAGGGTTGTTTGTTCTGGTCTCTAAGGATAATGCCCTGATCCCACAAAGATTTAAATACTGCACTTGAGGCGGTGAAGCGCGCCAGAATATAGTTGGTTTCCGAATCGAAAACCTGCTCAACGCAGGGGATCTTTTTCAGGGCGCTGACGAGATAGTCGCGCTCGGCAATAATCTGCGCCACGCGACCGCGCATGGCGGTAATACCTTCAGGGGTAAGCGCCTGGCCGGCGATATCGGCCACCGGGGTCGAGAGCGGATAAGGCGCAATCACCTTCATCAGCAGATCGATTACATCTTTATTCGCCAGCGTAAAGCCACAGCGCAACCCGGCCAGGGCAAACGCTTTTGAGAGGGTTCGCAGGATCACCAGGTGCGGATACTCTGCCAGCCAGCCGGCGAGCGTCGCCTGGGGGCAAAACTCGATATAGGCTTCATCGGCGACCACCAGGGCTTTGCCGCGGGTCATCTCCAGCAGGGCGCGAATATCCTGCGGGTTAATCAGCTGGCCGGTGGGGTTATTCGGGCTGCAGACAAAGACCACCTTCACGCCGTCGAGATTATCGGCAATACCCTGTAAATCAAGCTGCCAATTTTCCAGCGTTGGCACTTTACGCAGCTCAACGTTGAAGGTTTCTGCGCTGACGCTGTACATGCCGTAGGTCGGCGGGCAGTAGAGCACTGCGTCTTTACCCGGCTCGCAGAAGGCGCGGATCAGCAGTTCGATGCCTTCATCCGCACCGCGGCTCACCAGCACCTGCTCCGTTTTTACACCAGCGTAGGCCGCATAGTTTTCAATCACCGCTTTCGGCTGACACTCCGGGTAGCGGTTCAGCGTCTGCTGGGTCAGCTCAAAGGCGACAGGCGTCGGAAATTCATTGGCATTCAGCCAGACATCGCCATTGCCCCCCAGGCGGCGGGCAGACTGATACGGGGTCAGGGCGCGAACGTTGTCGCGGGCTAACTCTTCAATACTCATGCTTGCTCCTTCAGGGCGGCAACGCGCAGCGTCACGGCATTTTTGTGGGCGGTCAGGCGTTCAGCGGCGGCCAGGGTTTCAATCGTCGCGGCAAGAGAGGCAAAGCCCTCGCGGCTAAGCTCCTGCACAGTCATGCGCTTCTGGAAATCCGCCAGTCCCAGACTGGAACAGGTGGAGGTATAGCCGTAGGTCGGCAGCACGTGGTTCGTTCCGGAAGCGTAATCCCCTGCGGACTCCGGGGACCAGTCGCCAAGAAATACCGAACCGGCGCTGGTGATGCTGTCGACCAGCTCACGGGCGTTGCGGGTTTGAATGATCAGGTGCTCCGGGCCATAGAGATTAGAAATGGCGATGCACTGGTCCAGATCCCGGGCGACAATCAGGCGGCTGGCGGAGAGCGCCTGGCGGGCAGTCTCTGCCCGGGGCAGATCCGCAAGCTGACGTTCAACGGCTTCACCCACGCGTTTTGCCATATCTGCATCCGGTGTCAGCAGGATAACCTGCGAATCCGGGCCGTGCTCGGCCTGGGAGAGCAGATCGGAAGCGACAAAATCCGGGGTCGCGCCGCTGTCGGCAATCACCAGTACCTCCGACGGACCGGCCGGCATGTCGATGGCTGCACCGTCCAGTCGCTGGCTGACCTGACGCTTGGCTTCGGTGACAAAGGCGTTGCCCGGCCCGAAGATTTTATCCACGCGCGGAATGGACTCCGTCCCCAGCGCCAGCGCCGCGATAGCCTGCGCCCCGCCGACGTTGAAAATCTCCTGCACGCCGCACAGCTGCGCGGCATACAGAATTTCATCGGCAATCGGTGGCGGAGAGCAGAGCACCACTTTACGGCAACCGGCGATACGGGCAGGGGTCGCCAGCATCAACACGGTAGAGAAGAGCGGAGCGGAGCCACCCGGAATATACAAGCCCACCGAGTCGACCGGACGGGTCACCTGCTGGCAGCGCACGCCGGGCAGGGTTTCCACATCGACAGTTTGCAGCTTTTGCGCCGTGTGGAAGGAATCAATATTCTGCACTGCGACAGCCATCGCCTGCTTTAACTCATCGCTCAGGCGCGCTGCGGCCTCGGTAATCTCCTGCTCGCTGACCTTCAGCGCGCCGACCTCGGTTTTATCAAACTTAGCGCTGTACTCCCGCAGGGCTTCGTCGCCGCGGGTTTTTACATTTTCCAGAATCTCCGCCACGGTGCGGGTAATGCTCTGTGACGCGGAGATAGCCGGGCGCATCAGCAGGTCGCGCTGCTGTTCCGCGCTACAGGTGTTCCAGTCGATCACGGTGTTAAAGCTCATGGTTGTTACTCCATCATCTTCTCAATCGGCAACACCAGGATTGAACTGGCGCCCAGCGCTTTCAGTTTTTCCATGGTTTCCCAGAACAGGGTTTCGCTGCTGACCATGTGCATCGCAACGCGCTGCTGATCCCCTGCCAGCGGCAGAATGGTTGGACGTTCAGCGCCTGGCAGCAGGGCGATCACTTCATCCAGGCGTTCAGTAGGTGCATGCATCATGATGTACTTAGATTCTCGGGCCTGGATCACCCCCTGAATACGGGTCAGCAGACGGTCAATCAGCTGCTGCTTGGCTTCAGGCATTTCGCCGTCGCGCTGGATCAGACAGGCTTTGGAGCGGTAGATCACTTCCACTTCGCGCAGGCCGTTCGCTTCAAGCGTGGCGCCCGTGGAAACCAGATCGCAAATAGCATCAGCCAGACCGGCACGCGGCGCGACTTCAACAGAACCGTTCAGCAGACAGGATTTAAACTGCACACCCTTCTGATCGAGGTAGCGCTTCAGCAGGTGAGGGTAGGAGGTGGCAATTCGCTTGCCATTCAGTGAAGCCGGGCCGTCCCACGGTTCGTCAGCCGCGGTGGCCAGCGACAGGCGGCAGCCGCCAAAATCCAGACGGCGCAGCGTGAAGTAGCGCGGATCTTCACCCTGGGCGCGGCGGGTCAGCAGCTCTTCTTCCAGCACGTTTTCGCCAATGATGCCCAGATCTACCACGCCGTCCATCACCAGGCCCGGAATGTCATCGTCACGCACGCGCAGAATATCAATCGGCATATTCTCTGCCAGCGCAATCAAACGCTGCGTGTGCAGGTTAATTTTAATGCCGCAGCGCGCCAGCAGTTCGCGTGAATCGTCGCTAAGACGACCTGATTTCTGCATAGCTATGCGTAAACGTGAATTATCTAACATTGTCGGTTCCTCATGATCCTGTTGTAACTTGCCTGAATACGGTCCAAGAAAAAGCCCCCGGAAGATGATCTTCCGGGGGCTTTTTCTTGCGTTCATGCACCACTGGAAGATCTAACTGTCTTCCAGCACACATCGCCTGAAAGACTAGTCAGGATGATGGTGATGATGATGGTGTTTAAATTGAACGCGTGTCATAAAATTCTCGATGAATGCTTATTCATGTGATGTCGTTTAACCTAAACCACTTGCGCTATATAAAGCAAGGGCTTTTTTTAATCATTAAATGATTTCATATTAGCGCTATCAATTGTCAGTTCAGCGTGGCTGGCGTAGCCTTACAGCAGAGGCGTAATAGTCAGGAGAAAACGCATGAAAAAGGTCGCAATTGTCGGTCTGGGATGGCTTGGAATGCCGCTAGCTATGTCGTTACAGGCGCGGGGCTGGCACGTCACTGGCAGCAAAACCACCGCAGATGGCGTCGAGGCGGCGCGGATGTGCGGTATTGAGAGCGTTGAGTTGCGCCTTGAGCCGGAACTGGTATGCGACGCCGATGACCTGGACGCTCTGATGAATGTGGATGCGCTGGTATTAACGCTGCCGGCACGTCGCACCGGTCCGGGTGAAACCTATTATCTGCAAGCGGTGCAGGAAATTGTCGACAGCGCGCTGGCACACCATATTCCGCGCATTATTTTCACCAGCTCAACCTCGGTATATGGCGATGTCGAAGGCACCGTCAAAGAAAATATGCCGCGCCAGCCGGTAACCTCCAGCGGGCGTGTTTTAAAAGAGCTGGAGGACTGGCTGCATAATTTACCCGGCACTCAGGTGGATATATTACGCCTTGCAGGGTTAGTCGGGCCTGGCCGTCATCCCGGGCGTTTTTTTGCCGGTAAATCAGCGCCGGACGGGCAACATGGCGTCAATCTGGTGCATCTTGAAGACGTGATCGGCGCAATTACCCTGTTATTACAGGCCCCGAAGGGCGGGCACATCTATAATATATGTGCGCCCTCTCATCCAACACGCAGTACATTCTATCCGGCGATGGCCCGTCAGCTTGGCCTGGCGCCACCGCACTTTCACGATGCCCCCGGAGAGGGGAAGGGCAAATTGATTGATGGGAACCGCATCTGTCATGAACTGGGATTTGAGTATCTCTTTCCCGATCCGCTGGTTATGCCAATGGAGTAACGCCGCTGGCGGAGCGTAAGCGCACCACAAGGGGGTGAGCATGAAACCGCTGCTGGATGTCCTTATAATCCTTGATGCACTGGAAAAAGAGGGGAGCTTTGCCGCGGCGTCGGCGAAGCTCTTTAAAACGCCCTCCGCCCTCAGTTATACCGTTCACAAGCTGGAAAGCGACCTTAATATTCAAATCCTTGACCGTACCGGCCACCGGGCGCGCTTTACCCGCACCGGAAAAATGCTCCTGGAAAAGGGGCGGGAAGTACTGCATTCAGTACGCGAGCTGGAAAAGCAGGCCGTCAAACTGCATCAGGGTTGGGAAAATGAGCTGATAATCAGCGTAGACGATACGTTTCCCTTTTCACTGCTGTCGCCGCTGATTGAAGCCTTCTATCAGCGACACAGCGTCACCCGGCTTAAGTTTATCAACGGCGTCCTTGCGGGCTCATGGGAGGCGCTGGTGCAGGGGCGGGCGGATATTGTCGTCGGCGCATTACACGAGCCGCCCCAGCTCAGCGAATTTGGTTTTGCCTGTCTGGGACAGCTCGAACAGGTCTTCGTCATTGCCCCGCACCATCCTTTAGCCCAGGAGCCCGAGCCGATTAACCGTCGGGTCATTAAAAGCTACCGTGCCATTGTGGTGGGTGACAGCGCTTTGCCTGGCTGCACCGCGTCATCGCAGCTGCTTGACGATCAGGAAGCCATTACCGTTTTCGATTTTAAAACCAAACTGGAACTGCAAATTAGCGGCTTAGGCTGCGGTTACCTTCCGCGTTATTTAGCTCAGCGTTTTATCGAAAGCGGGGCGTTAGTTGAGAAGCAGGTGATGGCGCAATCCAGTTATGATTCCGTGTGGATAGGCTGGAATGAACAGACTGCCGGCCTCGCCAGCGCCTGGTGGCGCCAGGAAATTTTAGCAAATAGTGCTATTGCTGCCGTTTACGCCCAAAGCGAAGCCGAGAAATCAAGCGATTAGTGTGAATTTTTTGTGTCAGATAGCCTTTGCACTCTTGCCTTTTCGTCCCAAACCAGGGCAAAATGCGCCGCTGCAAACATATAAATAATCGACGATATAAAAGGCGTCGGTTATTTTTTTTTGCATGTAAGAAAATCATTTAAATCCAAGAGGCCGGGCTTCGTACCGGATAGATACTTACTAAAATCCGACAGTTGTTGTCGCTGAGGAAGAAAGAAATGGGGCAATCATTCGCTTACGTGGCGGTATTCACCGTAAAGGAGAATAACTATGTCGCATAATGCAACTCCAAAAACCTCTCGCGTGGAATTACGTAAAACGCTTACGTTGATTCCGGTTGTTATGATGGGCCTTGCCTATATGCAGCCGATGACGCTGTTTGATACATTCGGTATCGTATCAGGCCTCACTGACGGTCACGTTGCAACGGCGTATGCCTTTGCGCTGGTCGCAATCCTCTTTACCGCGCTGAGCTACGGTAAGCTGGTTCGCCGCTTCCCGTCTGCTGGCTCTGCGTACACCTATGCTCAGAAATCCATTAGCCCGGCTGTTGGCTTTATGGTGGGCTGGTCATCTCTGCTGGACTACCTGTTCATGCCGATGATCAACATTCTGCTGGCAAAAATTTACTTCGAAGCGCTGGTGCCTTCCGTGCCGTCGTGGATCTTCGTTGTAGCGCTGGTGGCCTTTATGACCATCTCTAACCTGCGCAGCATCAAGACCGTTGCTAACTTCAACACCCTGATCGTTATCCTGCAGATGGGTATTGTTGCGGTAATCGTCGGTCTGATCATCTACGGTGTTTCTCACGGTGAAGGTGCGGGTACGCTGGTAAGCTCACGTCCGTTCTGGTCTGAAGGCGCGCACGTTGTGCCAATGATCACCGGTGCGACGATCCTTTGCTTCTCGTTCCTGGGCTTCGACGGTATCTCTTCTCTGTCTGAAGAGACAAAAGACGCAGAGCGTGTCATCCCGCGTGCTATCTTCCTGACGGCGCTGCTGGGCGGCATCATCTTTATCGGTGCGTCTTACTTCCTGCAGCTCTACTTCCCGGATATCTCTCGCTTCAAAGATCCGGATGCGTCACAGCCAGAAATCATGCTGTATGTTGCGGGTAAAACCTTCCAGTGGGGCGTGCTGATCTTCTCCAGCGTTACCGTACTGGCATCCGGTATGGCGGCGCACGCAGGCGTTTCCCGTCTGATGTACGTGATGGGTCGTGATGGCGTATTCCCGACGCGCTTCTTCGGTTATGTTCATCCGAAATGGCGTACCCCGGCATGGAACGTGCTGCTGGTGGGTGCGATTGCGCTGCTGGCGATTAACTTTGACCTGGTTACCGCGACTGCCCTGATTAACTTCGGTGCGCTGGTTGCCTTTACCTTTGTTAACCTCTCCGTGATCTCGCAGTTCTGGATCCGTGAGAAGCGCAACAAAACGCTGAAAGACCACTTCAACTACCTGCTGCTGCCGGTATGTGGCGCGCTGACCGTGGGTGCGCTGTGGATCAACCTGGAAGAGAGCTCCATGATTCTGGGTCTGATCTGGGGTGGTATCGGCCTGGTTTACCTGGCATGCGTGACCAAAAGCTTCCGCAACCCGGTACCGCAGTACGAAGACGTCGCATAACAACTTTCCAGGCCCGGCAAGCGTAACGCCGCCGGGCAAAGCAAAAAAACCGGAGTACATCGCCTCCGGTTTTTTTATGCCCTGAACTTACACAATCTCCTGCGCATACTGGTACAGCGCTTTCAACAGTGCCTGCTTCTCCGCATTGCCTTCGTACTCACCGTAGAGCATCTCAAGCTCCTGGGCATAGGCCTGTAAATATTCCGGCGTAAAGACGTTGCGGCGATGCTGCAACCAGCGCTCCTGCTCGGCCTCATCCAGCGTGCCGGGGAAGTTACGCGCGCGATAGTTAAACATTAGCTTCCGGATGCGCTCATCCGCAAAGGTAATATCCAGCGCAGGCAGGTTACGAGGATCGGTCTGCAAAACGATATTCATGGCATTGCGGTCCGCATCGCTGAAAAAGCCGTTATAGAGCTGGGCATCGACGTTCTCAGAAGGAATAAACGGATCCGCTTCGGCGAAAATCGCCACCGCTTTTTCCCGCACCTGCGGGTTTTCCCGCAGCAGCTTCAGGTTAGCCAGGCAGCGTTGACGATCGATTCCCAGCCGCTCGGCATCGATTGGGCGCAGGGTGTTGGCAGGCGCCAGCACCGGACATTTATTGATATGCACCAGCTTCAGCGGTACGGCGGCATCGTCGCCCAGCGCCTCTTTCGGCGTGTACAGCCGCTCGCGAAGCTGGTCGCTATCGAGCGTTAGCAGCGGGGTAATATCGCCTGCCAGATCCACCATAATCACCGCGTTGCGGTTTTCCGGATGCCAGGCCAGCGGGGCGACCCAGCTGGTGTTGCCTCGCCAGGCGCCAAACATCCCGGAGATGTGCATCAGTGGTTTCATCTGCGGCACATCAATCAGAGTGGTTAATTTTTGTTTGCTGCGATGGCTGAGCAGGTACTCAAACAGCTTCGGCTGTTGGGTCTTAACCAGCTTCGCCATCGCAATGGTAGCGTACACATCCGCCATGGCATCATGGGCGTTACTGTGTTCAATGCCGTTCGCGCGGGTCAGATGTTCCAGGCGGAAGCTGGGCAGCCCGTCGTCGTTTTCCGGCCAGTTAATCCCCTCCGGACGCAGGGCGTAGCAGGCGCGCATCACGTCGAGCAGATCCCAGCGCGAATTACGGTTTTGCCAGCTCCAGGCGTAAGGATCGTAGAAGTTACGGTAGAAAATATGGCGGGTCACTTCGTCATCGAAGCGCACGTTGTTGTAGCCCACCACGCAGGTGTTGGGCACGGTGAACAGGTCATGAATGCGACGGGCAAACTCTGCCTCATTTACCCCTTTCTCCCGGGCTTCCTGCGGGGTGATGCCGGTGACCATCACTGCGCCGGGCTGGGGTAAATAATCATCGGCCGGTTTGCAATAAAACACCTCCGGCTCGCCGATAACGTTGAAATCTGCATCGGTGCGGATGGCAGCAAACTGAGCGGGGCGATCCAGCGACGGGCTGGTGCCGAAGGTTTCGTAATCGTGAAATAAAAATGTAGGGCGCGCGGCGGAGTCAGACACCAGTAATACCATCCTGTTTATGAGTGACGCTGCTATGGTAAACCATCCGGCCAGGCACGCCGAAGAAAAAGCGCTGTCCGCCTGCAAATTTGCGACCTGGCATCCGGGAAAAACATGCGTGCTGTCACATTTTTTTGCAATTATTCCAGGTATCCAGCGGGAAACTTCCGTAAAAAGGGCAACGATTTTAAATGACCTGAGGATATACCGTTGAAACGCCGTCTGTTTATTGCTGTTTCTTTACTCACTTTGAGCATTTCATCCGCGCTGGCTGCCGATCCGATTAATTATGCGCCGCAGCCGCCAGCTATCCAGGCGGGTTCCTGGGTGCTGATGGACTATACGACGGGGCAAATTTTAACGGCGGGCAACGAACATCAGCAGCGTAATCCGGCCAGCCTGACCAAGCTGATGACCGGCTATGTGGTCGATCGCGCGATCGACAGCCATCGCATCACCCCGGACGATATGGTCACGGTCGGTCAGGATGCCTGGGCCAAGGGCAATCCGGTTTTTGACGGCTCCTCGCTGATGTTCCTGAAAGCGGGTGAACGGGTCTCCGTGCGCGACCTCAGCCGCGGCCTGATTGTCGATTCCGGGAACGACGCCTGCGTGGCGCTGGCTGATTACGTGGCGGGCGGGCAGCCGCAATTCGTCAATATGATGAATAATTACGTCAAAAAGCTGAATTTGCGCGACACCCATTTTGAAACGGTACACGGTCTCGATGCACCGGGCCAGCACAGCTCCGCTTACGATCTGGCGGTGCTCTCCCGCGCCATCATCCACGGTGAGCCGGCGTTTTATCATATGTACAGTGAAAAGAGCCTGACCTGGAACGGTATCACTCAAAAGAACCGTAACGGTCTGCTGTGGGACAAGTCGCTCAATGTGGATGGTCTGAAAACCGGACACACCTCCGGCGCCGGTTTTAACCTGATCGCCTCTGCTGTCGACGGCGAGCGCCGTCTGATTGCCGTCGTCATGGGAGCTGAAAGTCCAAAAGGCCGCGAGGATCAGGCGCGCAAACTACTCCAGTGGGGCCAACAGAATTTCGATACCGTGCAGATCCTGCGTAATGGTAAGCAAGTGGGCAACGAGCGCATCTGGTACGGTGATAAGGAGCGTATTTCGTTAGGCACCGATCAGGACTTCTGGCTGGCGCTGCCTAAGGCGGAGCTGCCCAACATCAAGGCGAAGTATGTCCTGGATAAGAAAGAGCTCGAAGCACCGATTGCCGCCCATCAGCGGGTCGGGGAGATCGAGCTATACGATCGCGATAGAGTGGTAGCTCATTGGCCGCTGGTGACGCTGGAGAGCGTCGGTAAAGGCGGGATGTTCTCGCGGCTAAGCGACTATCTGCACCATAAGGCGTAGCGCATGGAGGAGCAGGCTGGCGACTGTGCGAGCCTGCTCGCATAATAGACAGGTCATTATTGTTAAACCGCTTTTTTCTGCATTACAGTGTATGTATATACAGTGAACAATCGGAGGCAGCATGGACTACAGCATCACGCACCAGAACAAACGCAAAATTGCCGGTTTTCATATGGTTGGCCCGTGGGAGCAAACCGTTAAGCAGGGTTTTGAACAACTGATGATGTGGGTGCAGGGGCGTCAGATCCAGCCGCTGGAGTGGGTGGCGGTCTATTATGATAACCCTGACGAAGTGCCTGCCGAAAAATTACGCTGCGACACGGTCATCACCGTGCCGGACGATTTTGTTATTCCTCCCAACAGTGAAGGGGTGATCCTCACCGAAGTGGCTGCAGGCGACTACGCGGTGGCGACGGCCCGCGTAGAAAACCATGATTTCGCCACGCCCTGGAACCTGTTTTTCGACAGCCTGCTTGAGGATGTCGATTACCAGATCGCGCCAAAAGCCTGCTTTGAACGTTATCTGAATGACGGTAACGCCGACGGTTACTGGGATATCGAGATGTTTATTCCGGTACAGAGCCGTATTGCGTAACGGTCCACTAATGCCCACTTTTAACAGGGTTTTTCTGCCGGGGAGCACTACTCCGGCAGAAAACGCAGTACAATCAGGGTTTGCCGTAAAGCTGGAGAGCGTGTGCGCCCCGACAAATCTCTAACGCCTTTTGAAATTCGACTGTATCGTCATTACCGCATCGTACATGGATGCCGTATCGCGCTGGCGTTTATCCTCACTTTTTTACTGGTGCGTCTGCTGGAGGTGCCGGAAGGGACATGGCCGCTGATCACCCTGGTGGTCATCATGGGGCCGATCTCCTTCTGGGGGAACGTCGTTCCGCGCGCGTACGAGCGCATTGGCGGCACCATTCTGGGTTCGGCGTTGGGGTTAATTGCCCTGAAGCTGGAGCTAATCTCTCTGCCGCTGATGCTGGTGTGGTGCGCGGCGGCCATGTTTCTCTGCGGCTGGCTGGCACTGGGCAAACGCCCCTATCAGGCGCTGCTGATCGGCATCACCCTCGCGGTGGTGATTGGCGCGCCGACCGGGGACATGCAGACTGCTCTGTGGCGAAGCGGTGATGTAATTCTGGGATCGCTGCTGGCGATGCTCTTTACCGGTATCTGGCCGCAGCGCGCCTTTTTACACTGGCGTATCCAGATGGCGAACTACGTCACCGCCTTTAACCGGGTCTACCAGGCGGGCTTTTCCCCCAACCTGGTGGAACGACCACGGCTGGAAAAACACCTGCAAACCATCCTCAATGACGTGGTAAAAATGCGCGGTCTGATCACTCCGGCCAGCAAAGAGACCCATATTCAGAAAGCGATCTTTGAAGCGATCCAGACCGTGAGCCGCAACCTGGTCTGCATGCTCGAGCTACAGATCAACGCCCACTGGTCCTCCCGGGCCAGCCATTTTGTGATGCTGAATGCCCGGACCTTAAAAGAGACGCAGCAGATGACGCAGCAAACGCTGCTCACCATTGCCCATGCGCTTTATGAAGGTAATCCGCAGCCCATCCTGGCGAACACCGAGCGGCTGAACGAAATCGTTGCCGAGCTGCGTCAGTTGATCAACGATCATCACAATGAAAACGTGGCGGAAACGCCCATACACGGCTATGTATGGTTGAGCATGGAACTTGCTCGCCAGCTGGAATTATTATCGCATCTTATCTGCCGGGCATTGCGCAAATAAAAAGCGGCTATGCAGGGTTGTGTTGTCTGCTGCTTCGATTCAGCAGAAATTGAGGTTATGATAGGGACAAAGGAAAAATTATTGTCATCAGCAATCGCTGTCAGTAAGGTTAATGCTATCGCGGTTGTTTAAACGAATCCGAATCTCACATTATCAGGGGTGTAAAAATGGAAACAACTAAGCCTTCGTTCCAGGATGTTCTGGAGTTTGTCCGCCTGTTCCGCCGTAAGAACAAACTGCAACGTGAAATCCAGGACGTTGAGAAGAAGATCCGTGACAACCAGAAGCGCGTTCTGCTGCTGGACAACCTGAGCGATTACATCAAACCAGGCATGAGCGTTGAAGCTATCCAGGGCATCATTGCCAGCATGAAAAGCGACTACGAAGACCGCGTAGACGACTACATCATCAAAAACGCTGAGATCTCTAAAGAGCGTCGCGAAATCTCCAAAAAACTGAAAGTGATGGGCGAGATGAAGCACGCGGAAGCCAAAGGCGAGTAATCACCGCCTAACAGCTAAGCCCTCCGACCAGTCGGGGGGCTTTTTTTTGGCTCCGGTTTTTTTACCGGCATCAGAAAAGCAAAAAGCCTGCTCGAAAGCAGGCTTTTTAAATTTGGCTCCTCTGACTGGACTCGAACCAGTGACATACGGATTAACAGTCCGCCGTTCTACCGACTGAACTACAGAGGAATCGTTGTGGAGCGTTATCTTAGCGGCGAAAAAACTTTTGTCAAACCTGATCTTAGTCCGATTCGATCAACTGCCGATTCTGTCACCAGTTTGTCGTAATTACCTACATATTTTTGTGGGAAATACTTTGCAGGATCTGCTTTTCTCCCTCATTATTTGAAATGTAGTTTCAACTTTCTCTCTAAGGTCCATTTTGAACGTCACCTCCGCTTTACGCCAGGCCGTGATGCGCACGCGCTGGTATAGCAAACGTAAGAGCTACAAAGTTCTCTTCTGGCGCGAAATCACCCCCCTTGCCGTGCCTATCTTTCTGGAAAACACCTGTGTACTGCTGATGGGCGTGCTCAGCACCTTCCTGGTCAGCTGGCTCGGTAAAGAGGCGATGGCGGGCGTGGGGCTGGCCGACAGCTTCAATATGGTCATTATCTCTTTCTTCGCGGCGATAGACCTGGGTACCACGGTGGTGGTGGCCTTTAGCCTGGGTAAGCGCGATCCGCGCCGGGCCAGGGCTGCCGCCAGGCAGTCGCTGGTGATCATGACCCTGTTCTCCATTGTGCTGGCAGCGGTGATCCACTATTTCGGCGAAGAGATTATCGATGTGGTGGCCGGCGATGCCACCGGAGAGGTGAAAGCCCTGGCGCTGTCGTATCTCGAAATGACGGTGCTCAGCTACCCGGCCGCGGCGATTGCGCTGATTGGTAGCGGGGCGCTGCGTGGGGCAGGGAATACCAAAATTCCGCTGCTGATAAACGGCGGAATGAACATTCTCAACATTTTAATCAGCAGCGTGCTGATTTACGGGCTTTTTTCCTGGGACGGGCTCGGTTTTATCGGAGCCGGTCTGGGTCTGACCATCTCCCGCTACATTGGCGCCATCGCCATTATTGTGGTGCTGGCGGTTGGTTTTAACCCGTCGCTGCGCATCAGCCTCAAAAGTTATTTCAAGCCGCTTAACTTCGCCATTATCTGGGAAGTGATGGGGATCGGCGTACCCGCCAGCATTGAATCGGTGTTGTTCAACGGCGGCAAGCTGTTGACCCAGATGTTTGTGGCCGGAATGGGTACCGACGTGATCGCCGGTAACTTTATCGCTTTTTCCATTGCGGCACTGATCAACCTGCCGGGTAACGCGCTGGGTTCCGCCTCCACCATTATCACCGGTAAACGGCTCGGGAAGGGGCAGATAGGTCAGGCGGAGCGCCAGCTGCGCCATGTTTTCTGGCTCTCGACAATCGGGCTCACGGCCATTGCCTGGGGCACGGCGCCGTTCGCCAGCCTGATGGCGTCGTTCTATACCCATGAACAGGATGTAAAAGATGTGGTGGTGATCCTCATCTGGCTGAACGCCGCCTTTATGCCGATCTGGGCGGCGTCGTGGGTGCTGCCTGCCGGGCTGAAAGGGGCGCGGGATGCCCGCTTCGCCATGTGGGTTTCTATGCTCGGGATGTGGGGCTGCCGCGTGGTAGCGGGTTATACCCTGGGGATTATGCTGGGAATGGGTGTGGTAGGTGTCTGGCTGGGGATGTTCCTCGACTGGACAGTACGTGGCGCACTGTTCTACTGGCGAATGGTCAGCGGACGCTGGCTGTGGAAATATCCGCGGCCTGTGCGTGAAAATGTGGCGGCGATCCCCGCAGAACGGATAGTGAATGCGCAAAGTGGGGAATAAATCGGCAAACGATGCAAAATCTGCATTCTGCCTTTGACAACGCCAGGTGGCATCGCTAATATTCGCCCCGTTCACACGATTCCTCTGTAGTTCAGTCGGTAGAACGGCGGACTGTTAATCCGTATGTCACTGGTTCGAGTCCAGTCAGAGGAGCCAAATTTGAAAAGCCTGCTTTTAAAGCAGGCTTTTTGCTTTTCCGGGACAGTCCAAAAAATGGCAACCCGAAGGCTGCCGTCATTACTTAATGAGCCCCTGGCGGTGTACGCGCACCGGCGCCGTGGCCGAGATCAGCCATGGACGCGCCTCACTGTTAACGTGCGGCGAGAGCGCCTCACGCACCTGCTGGTGGTACTCATCTAGCCATTTAATCTCTTTTTCGCTCAGCAGATGCAGATCCACCTGACTCAGGTCGATAGGGACCAGCGTCAGCGACGCAAAGCGGCAGAAGCCCGGTACGCTCTCCACCACCTCCACCTGGTTTTCGATACGAATACCATACGCATCCGCCAGATAGTAGCCCGGCTCGATGGTGATGATATTTCCCGCCACCAGCGGCCAGGGGTTAACCTTCTTTGCAATACGCTGCGGATTTTCATGGATCAGCAGTTGATGGCCCACGCCGTGCCCGGTGCCGTGATCAAAATCGAGCCCCAGCTCCCACAGCTCACGCCGCGCGAACGCATCGATCTGATGCCCGCAGGTTCCGGACGGGAATTGCAGGGAAATAAGCGATAAAAAGCCTTTCAGCACAGCGGTATAGTGCAGACGACACTGAGCGCTCAGTGGGCCGAAAGCGAGTGTGCGCGTGGCGTCGGTAGTGCCGTTGTGATACTGCCCGCCGGAATCGTTCAGATAAAAGTGGTCGCGGGTAATGGCCGCATTCGTCTGTTCGCTGGAGTGGTAATGGCACATCGCCGCATTGCTACCAGAGGCGGAGATAGTGGCAAAACTCTGCTCGATAAAGCCCGGTCGCTGCTCACGGAAGAGAAGCTGCTGCGCCTGGGCTTCCAGCTCGGTAATGGGTTGACCAGAGGCTTCGCGACGGGGCACTTCGTGCGCCAGCCAGGCAAGAAAGTTGACCCATGCCACCCCGTCCTGATGGTGGCTGTCGCGGTAGCCCGCCAGCTCAATCGGGTTTTTGTGCGCTTTCATTGCGGTGATCGGGTCAGCGTGCCAGACGATCTCCCCCTGCGGCTCAACGGCAAAGCGCAGGGCGACAGGGGCGGAATCGGCATCCACCATCACACGCTTACCGGCGCACAGCTGCTGGCTTTGCGACAGAAAATCGGATTCAGGCGCCAGCGTCAGGCTCTCCAGTAGCAGGGCTGGAAGCGCGCGGGTTTTTTCAGGCGTGACAAACCACGTCACCGCACCGTCGCGGCTCAGCAGGGCAAACGAGTTCGGTACCGGGCTCGTCGGGATATCGCTGCCGCGTACGTTCAACAGCCAGGCGATGTTATCCGGCTGGGTGATGGCCAGATAATCGGCATGCTGTCCTGCCAGAATGGCGGCCACGCGCTGGCGCTTGTCGGCACTGCTTTCACCGCTGATCTCCACCGGCATTTCGCGGATGGCCCCGACAGGCGGGGCCGGACGATCCTGCCAGAGGGTATCAAACGGCGATGCATTCAGGGCGACAAGCTCACAGTGACTGGCATTGAGTGCTTCATACTGGGTTTGGGTCATCAGCATCGCTTCAAAGGCGATACGCGCCCCGGGTTTCATGTTCTGCTGCAACCAGTCTGCCAGCGGATCGTTGTGCAGATGCAGGATCTCAATCTCGGCCAGATTAACCTGTTCACGGGCCTGAACCTGATAACGTCCATCGACAAACAGCAGGGCGCGATCGCGCAGGATCAGGGCGTGCCCCGCTGAGCCGTCAAAGCCGGTCAGCCAGGCGAGAATATCGTCATGAGGATGACAATATTCGCTCTGAAAGGCATCGGCGCGGGGGACGATAATGCCATCCAGCGCCTGGGTTTCCAGCCACTGGCGCAGGGTGAATAGCGGTGAGGTGGTTTGCATAACTTTCCTTTTTTATGATCAGCGGAACGGCGGCTCGTTAAAGGTACGCAGTTTACGCGAGTGCAATTTATCCCCTTCGGCGCGCAGCAGATCGATAGCGCGAATGCCAATCTGCAGATGCTCGGAGATAGCCCCCTCGTAAAAACGGTTTGCCTGGCCAGGAAGTTTAATTTCCCCATGCAGCGGCTTATCGGAAACGCAGAGCAGGGTGCCGTAGGGTACGCGGAAGCGGTAACCCTGAGCGGCGATGGTGGCGCTCTCCATATCAATCGCCACCGCGCGGCTCAGGTTAAAGCGCAGCGCCGAGGCCGAGTAGCGCAGCTCCCAGTTCCGGTCGTCGGTAGTAACGACCGTGCCGGTGCGCAACCGCTGCTTAACTTCTTCTCCCGGCATGCCGCTCACCTCTTTGGTGGCGTCATACAGTGCCCGCTGCACTTCGGCGATGCTTGGGATCGGAATATCCGGCGGCAATACCGCATCCAGCACATGGTCGTCACGCAAGTAGGCGTGGGCGAGCACGTAATCACCAATCAACTGGCTTTCACGCAGTCCACCGCAGTGACCAATCATCAGCCAGACGTCCGGGCGCAGCACCGCGAGGTGGTCGCAGATGGTTTTGGCGTTCGACGGGCCCACGCCAATGTTAATCAGGGTGATGCCCTGACCCTCGGCGGTGACCAGGTGCCAGGCGGGCATCTGATGTTTTTTCCACGCCAGGTCAGAAATGGCCTGCTCCGGGGCTTCGGTTTCGGCGGTGATCCAGATCCCGCCCGCGCAGGAGAGAGCAATGTACGGGCTGTCGGGATCGAGGATCTGGCTGCAGCCCCAGCGGACAAACTCATCCACGTAGCGGGTGTAGTTGGTGAACAGGACAAACGGCTGGAAATGTTCTGCCGGGGTACCGGTGTAGTGACGCAGACGCGCCAGCGAAAAATCGACCCGGCGGGCATCAAAGTGCGACAGCGGGGAAAACTCCGCTGGATGGTAGATCCCGTCGGCGGTCTCATCGCCGATCTGCGAAAGCTCGGTGGTCGGGAAGTGGCGCGTTAAGCCCGCGCTCATGGAGCGGTCCAGGGTCAGCTCTGAGCCATCGATAACGTACGGGTAGGGGATCTCATGGCGCGAGGGCTCCACGGTGATGTGGGCGCCGTAATCCTGATACAGCAGCGTCAGCTGCTCCTCCAGGTAAGGGCGGAACAGCGCTGGACGGGTGACGGTGGTGGAGTAGCATCCAGCGTGGGTGAATCGCGCATAGGCGCGGGTCTTCGGCGTATTGGTGGCGCTACCATCCCAGGTCACGGAAAGTGACGGATAAACAAAGAGGCCATTCATTCTGGCCTCTGCATCGGGGAGCGTTCCGTCTTTGATATAGTCGCTGATGGCGCTGCGCAGGGCGTTAACCGCCTGGTCGTACAGCGCATCCAGCATGTCCAGTGCCTGAGCCGGGGTCAGGCTGGAGTCCTTATTATTCATCTCTGTCTCCTTGTTCCACAGGTGTACGGCGTTATCCGATAGTATGTCACCTGTATGTGAAACAAAAGTGAGATCAGGTAGCGGCCGGTTTCATCACCAGGCAGGTGGCGGCGGAGAGCAGGCACCCGGCCAGCAGGTAGATGGCCACGCTGTGCCAATCACCGCCGGAGAAAGTCACCAGCGCGGCGGCAATAAACGGCGTAAAACCGCCCCCTACCACGCTCGCCACCTGATAGCCAACCCCAGCGCCACTGTAGCGGTAACTCGCGCCAAACATCTCAGTAAACATCGGCTGCTGGACACATACCACCATGTCATGGGCGATATTCGCCAGCAAAATGGCGAACACCACAATCCAGAAAACGGACTGGGCTTCGAGGGCCATAAAGAACGGGAAGGTGCTCAATGCGCCCGTTAACGCCCCGGTGATATAGACCCGACGGCGGCCAAACCGGTCCGCCAGCCAGGCGAAGCAGGGAATAGTGAGACAACTGATGCCGCCCACCAGCAGGCCGATATTTAAAAACAGCTCCCGGGGCAGGCCGAGATTCTGGGTGGAGTAGCTGAGCGCAAAAGCTGTGACGATATACATGGTCAGCAGCTCGCACAGGCGCAGGGCGATAATTTTCAAAAACGCCCCCGGATGACGGATCAGCGCGTCCATCACCGGCAGGCGACGCTTCTCTGAAGGTTGTTGCCGCTGCAGCTCAAACTCGGCAGACTCATCCATCCTGTTACGCACCCACAGTGCCCCCAGCACCAGCACAATGCTGAACAGGAACGGGATGCGCCAGCCCCAGCTCAGGAACTGTTCGTCGGTGGTCAGCGTGCTGATCAGCGATACCAGCCCGGTAGAGAGCAACAGACCTACGCCATAACCCACCTGTACACCGCTGCTATAGAAAGCTTTTTTCCGCGCCGGGGCACTTTCAACAGACAGCAGCGCCGCGCCGCCCCATTCGCCGCCGACGGCAAAGCCCTGCACGGCGCGCAGGGTCACCAGCAGAACCGGCGCCCACCAGCCAATAACGGCAAAAGAGGGGAGGAGACCAATCAGCGCCGTGGCGATGCCCATCATCCACACCGTCAGCATCAGCATTCGCTTGCGGCCCAGCTTGTCGCCGAAATGACCGAAGATCACCCCGCCCAACGGACGGAATAAAAAACCGACGCCAAAGGTGGCAAAGGCGGCGAGCGTGCCCATCGCCGGACTAATCTGGGGGAAAAATTCACGGTTAAAAACCAGCGCGGCGGTAATGCCGTAGAGCAAAAAATCGTACCAGTCGACTACCGCACCGGCAAAACTGCCGAGGGCCGCGCGGCGCGCGCGATGCAGCGATGGTATAGCCCCGTCGGGGGACGAGGAGGCGAGGGTGGTATCCATAGTGATCCTGTCTGACGTTATTTTTTTATAGGTATTAGAAAGAATATCGCTCACGTTGCGGTCGCCCTCAAAACGGCGACGGATATGAGACTACCGCGACAGCGGACGGGTGAAAACGATTTTATCCCCGCGTGAGGTAAACGGGTGATATTAATCGAAATGATGGTTTGTTAACTGGCTATAAACGCAGCAACAAGGCTATGCTTGTCAGATACGCGGAGCGACAGAGGAAGGGAATAATGCGTCGTATGATGAAGTTGGGCTTTATTGCTGCTTTATTGGTCAGTCAGAGTGCGCTGGCGGTGAGTTATCCGTTGCCGCCTGAAGGGAGTCGTCTGGTGGGGGCCTCGCAGGTGATCACCGTTCCACATGACAACAAACTGCCGCTGGAGGCGTTTGCGGCCCAGTACGGGCAGGGACTCAGTAATATGCTGGAGGCGAATCCGGGCGTTGATCCTTTTTTGCCTCAACCCGGTACACAGCTGGTAGTGCCGCAACAGCTCATCCTCCCCGCAACCGTGCGTGAGGGGATTGTGGTTAACGTGGCGGAGATGCGCCTCTATTATTACCCGCCAGGGGGCAGCACCGTTGAGATCTTCCCCATCGGTATCGGCGAAGCCGGGCGCGAGACGCCGCGTAACTGGGTAACCGCCGTCGAGCGCAAGCAGGACGGGCCTACCTGGACGCCAACCCCAAACACCCGTCGGGCCTACGCCAAAGAGGGCAAGACTCTGCCCGCGTTTGTGCCCGCGGGGCCGGACAACCCGATGGGGCTGTATGCGCTCTATATCGGCAGGCTGTACGCAATTCATGGCACCAATTCAAACTTTGGTATCGGGCTGCGCGTGAGCCAGGGCTGCATTCGTCTGCGTAATGACGATATCAAATACTTGTTCGACAATGTCCCGGTCGGAACGCGCGTGCAGCTTATCGATCAGCCGGTTAAAGTCACCACCGAGCCGGACGGCAGTCGTTGGGTCGAAGTGCATGAGCCGCTGTCGCGTAATCGCGCGGAATTTGAGTCTACCAACAGAGTCCCGCTGCCCATGACGGCAGGACTGCGCGCGGAGCTCAACGGTGCGGATGTGGATGCCGTGAAGGTTAGCGGGGCGCTGGAGCGTCGGTCGGGGATGCCGGTGAACGTAAGCGGAGCGGTGCACACGCCGCTGGTGACTATTTCTCAGTAACGACTCAGAAAAGCAAAAAGCCTGCTTTTAAAGCAGGCTTTTTAAATTTGGCTCCTCTGACTGGACTCGAACCAGTGACATACGGATTAACAGTCCGCCGTTCTACCGACTGAACTACAGAGGAATCGTGTGAACGGGGCGCATATTATCGACGTGGGTCACCGTTGTCAAAGGGTGATCTTCTCTCTTTGACTCGTTTGCTGACAAAATCAGCAAAGTGATGTTTTCCCCAGCGGATTGCACGTTTTTGGTGCGGATATACCCCGAATGGGGCAGATCATAAACCGCTGTTTCACTTTAAAAAGCGACGGCAGCAATTGGATTTCCTTATTTTCAGCCGCTTAGCGGACATATCGGACCTCTTTTCAAAACTGGCAAGCATCTTGCAAAACCCTCTGTACATTCGCGCCGGAACCGGCAACGCATTTCGTACAGGGGGCAACATGAACTTAAGACGACTGAAATACTTCGTAAAAATCGTCGATATCGGCAGCCTGACCCAGGCCGCTGAAGTGTTACACATCGCACAGCCGGCACTGAGCCAGCAGGTGGCCACTCTGGAAGGTGAACTCGATCAGCAACTGTTGATCCGCACGAAACGCGGCGTGACCCCTACCGAAGCAGGCAAGATCCTTTATACCCATGCTCGCACTATTTTGCGCCAGTGTGAACAGGCGCAGCTGGCGGTGGGCAATGTCGGGCAGACGCTGACCGGCCAGGTTTCGATTGGCCTGGCACCGGGTACGGCGGCCTCGTCTGTAACCATGCCGTTATTACAGGCGGTGCGCGCAGAGCTGCCGGAGGTGCTGGTCTACCTGCATGAAAACAGCGGCGCGGCGCTGAACGACAAATTACTCAGCGGACAGCTGGATATGGCGGTGCTCTACGATCGTTCTCCTGTGGCGGGGATCACCAGCCAGCCGGTGCTGAAAGAAGATCTCTATCTGGTAGGGACGCGGGATTGCCCGGGTCAGAGCGTCGATTTAACGGCGGTGGCCGAGATGAATCTGTTCTTACCGCGTGATTATAGCGCCGTGCGTTTGCGCGTCGATGAAGCCTTCTCGCTGCGCCGTCTGACGGCGAAAATCATTGGCGAGATCGACTCCATCTCTACCCTGACCGCGGCCATTGCCAGCGGAATGGGGGTGACGGTGCTGCCGGAATCGGCTGCACGATCGCTCTCCAGTGCCGCTAACGGCTGGATGGCGAGAATCAGCTCGCCGTCCATGAGCCTGCCGTTATCGCTTAACGTCTCGGCCCGCGGCTCGCTGTCACCGCAGGCGCAGGCGGTGAAAGAGATCCTGATGTCGCTGGTGAGCCGCCCGTCGCTGGAGAACCGCGAGCTGCAGCTGGTCAGCTAATATTCCATAAAAGCATAAGTTGCGGATTTTTATTATTTGTTTACACGGCGGACGCACTTTAACAATAGCGTCATGTCAGTTTCGCCGGAGTGAACCGTGAATTTCCAGCAGCTTAAAATTATCCGTGAGGCGGCCCGTCGGGATTACAACCTGACCGAGGTCGCCAACATGCTCTATACCTCTCAGTCGGGCGTCAGTCGCCATATCCGCGAGCTGGAAGAGGAGCTGGGCATTGAGATCTTCATTCGTCGCGGCAAACGTCTGCTGGGAATGACCGAGCCCGGCAAAGCGCTGTTGACCATCGCCGAACGTATTCTCAATGAAGCCAGCAACGTGCGCCGTCTGGCAGATCTCTTTACCAACGACGCCACCGGCGTGTTGACTATCGCGACCACCCACACTCAGGCTCGCTACAGCCTGCCCCCGGTGATCAAGGCGTTTCGGGAGCTGTTCCCGGATGTGCGCCTGGAGCTGATTCAGGGTACGCCCCAGGAGATAGAGATGCTGTTGCAAAACGGCGGGGCGGATATTGGCATCGCCAGCGAGCGTTTAAGCAACGATCCGCTGCTGGCGGCGTTCCCGTGGTTTCGCTGGCATCACAGCCTGCTGCTGCCGCCAGACCATCCGCTGACGCAGGTCTCTCCGTTGACGCTCGAGGCTATCGCAAAATGGCCCTTAATCACCTATCGCCAGGGTATCACCGGGCGGTCACGCATTGATGAGGCCTTCAACCGCAAAGGGCTGACGCCGGATGTGGTGCTCAGCGCCCAGGACTCCGACGTGATTAAAACCTACGTCGAGCTCGGGCTGGGTATCGGGCTGGTGGCGGAACAGTCCGGCGGCGAGCATGAGCAGGGGAGCCTGGTGCGTCTTGATACCCGTCATCTTTTCGATGCCAACACCGTGTGGCTCGGGCTTAAGCGAGGGCAGTTACAGCGCAACTATGTCTGGCGCTTTATCGAACTTTGCAACGCCGGGCTGTCGGTAGAGGAGATCAAACGTCAGGTCATGGAGCCGGAAGAGGTGGCGATTGACTACCAGATATAGCCAGATTAACCCTGCGTTGAGGGGTTTTAACGGTGCGAAATAGCAAAAAGCCCGCTTAAGTTTCCTTAAGCGGGCTTCTTTAATTTGGCTCCTCTGACTGGACTCGAACCAGTGACATACGGATTAACAGTCCGCCGTTCTACCGACTGAACTACAGAGGAATCGTGTGAACGAGGCGCATATTAATGGCCTCGCTATTTTGTGTCAACACTAAATTCAACGCACTGATTCAATTGATTAATTATGACACAGCCTGCTGTTTTAGTGCACTTGCACGGCGGAATCTTCGCCAGGTCCTTCATTTTCACGTAAACGCTGTAGCGGGTCCTGCTGGTAAAAGTGGCAAAAACGCTGCCACAGGGCCGGGAAGCGCGGAGCGAAAAGTTCGGGTGCGCTGAAGAAATATTCCGACAATACTGCAAAGCACTCGGCGGGATCGGTGGCAGCATAGGCGTCGATACTGGCCGCGCTTTCGCCCACCAGATCGATCTCATCCTGAATATTGTTCATGGCGGCGTGCAGGTCGTGCTCCCAGCCTGCCACTTCACGCAGGGGAATGAAGGGGACACCGCTGGCGCGATCGCCGTTACGGGTATCCAGTTTGTGGGCCACTTCATGAATGATGAGGTTGAAACCGGAGGCATCGAACGAGTCCTGAATATCCAGCCAGTTGAGGATAATCGGCCCTTGCTGCCAGCTTTGACCGGACTGCACCATCCGCTGATTGTGCACCAGCCCGATCTCATCTTCCCATTCGTCATCCACCACAAACGGTGCCGGATAGATCAGAACTTCATGGAAACCGTCCAGCCACTCGATACCCAGCTGCAGTACCGGCAAGCAAAAGAGCAGGGCAATGCGGGTGCTCTTGCGATCGTCGAGCTCAAAACCCTGCAAGGGAACCAGGCGTTTTTGCTGTAAGAACCGTATGGCAAGCTGTACCAGACGCGATTTATCCTCATCTGATAATGTAGACAGGACGGGGATCGCCAGGGCCTCTTCCCACGGCAGCGCCGCGCTTCGGGCGGATTCATTCGATTTCCAGGGCCACTTAATCATCGCTTTGCTCGCAAACTCGTCACTTGAACAAAATTGAACGGTTATGGTCTGTTAAAATGCCAAATTACCCGGCATGATGGCAACATCAAAACGGAGAGATGCCGGAGCGGCTGAACGGACCGGTCTCGAAAACCGGAGTAGGGGTAACTCTACCGGGGGTTCAAATCCCCCTCTCTCCGCCACGCAGCCTCTTCCGTCACATTTTCCGCACGTTTTCTCGTCAGAGATCTTTTACGCTGGCTACCTTATCATTCCACTTATGTGGAGTAATAGCCCTTTACTGCCTCAAGACAATATATGTGAGCTAAATCAGGATGTTTATCCGAAGAGGTTGAAGTGCATGTATTACTCCTGGTGGCAATACTGTCTGAGCAGGGCAATCTGCTCGGGCCGCAAGCGATAGCGATAGACCGGCCGACCGGTCGCCCCGTAGTGGATGCTGGTGTGCAAAATGTTGACCTGCGCCAGCCAAATCAGGTATTTGCGGCAGGATACTCGCGAGATATTAACTGCGCCAGCCAGTTCGTCGGTGGAGAACTCCGTTCCCGGATGCGCATCAATCCAGAGGCACAGCGTACGCAGCGTCTGCGGGGTTAACCCTTTCGGCAGGCGACGGCTGTCTGCCAGCGCCGGTGCACCGCCACGCAGAAGCCGGTCAACATCAGCCTGGTCATAATACTGATGCGCTTCCATCAGCTGCTTTTTTTCACGCCAGCCCTTTAGTGCCTCTTCGAAACGCGGGAACTGAAACGGTTTGATCAGGTAGTCCACCACGCCATAGTGCATAGCCATTTGAATGGTGGCACCATCAGAGGCCGAGGTGATCATAATGACGTCTGTTTTGCGCCCGGATGCCCGGATAACCGGCAGCAGGCTCAGGCCATTGTCGTGCTGCATGTAAACATCCAGCAGGATCAGGTCAACCTGCCGGGCAGGGGAGTGAAGTATGGCCCCGGCTTCTGCCAGGGAAGTGGCCACGCCGCAGCAGCAAAAACCCTCAACCCGGTTGACGTACTGGCGGTTAAGATCGGCCACCATGGCATCGTCATCGACAATTAAAACATGTATCACGCGCTATTCCTTTCACTCTCCCAGGGGAGTTGCACAAAAAACTGGGTAAATACGCCCGGTTCCGATTCAACGGCGATCTCTCCGCCCAGATTCTCGATCTGCTGACGGGCCAGGTATAACCCCACCCCTCGGTTTTCCCCTTTAGTAGAAAACCCTTTGCTAAAAATGGCGTGCAGATGTTCCGGGGCGATACCCGGACCATCGTCGCTCACCTCGGCGCTAAGCCAGCCCTGCTGATAGTGCAGCAGCAGACCGATTTCGCCCTCGGGCTGGCCAGTCATAGCATCAAGCGCATTTTCAATCAGATTACCCAGCACGGTAATCAGCCCGGCGACCTGCTGCGCATTGGGATTATCCGGTACCTGACTGGCATCGGAGAGCGTCAGGCGAAACCCCAGCTCTCTGGCGCGATTGATTTTACCCAGCAGAAATCCTGCCACCACCGGCGATTTGATGTTGCGCTGTAGCGTGCCGACATCGGTCTGCCAGGCGTTGGCGGTCGACAGGACATACTCTTCCAGTCTGGCATAGTGCTTCATATGCAGCAGACCAAGTATCACATGCAGCTTGTTCATAAACTCATGGGAGTGGCTGTGCAGCGCATCCAGATAGTTCACCATACCGTCCAGCCGTTGCAGGAGCTGGCTAATCTCCGTCTTATCACGAAACGTGGTGATGGCGCCCATCAGCTGATTATCGCTCCTGACGGGCAAGGTATTGCAGAGCAATAACCGGCCGTGGCAGTTGAGCTCCTGGTCCTGGCGAGCCATGCCGCTACGCAACACCTCGCGCAGGTTTGCCAGCAGCGGTTCCTCGTGCAGAGCCTTGCTGCTGGCGCTGATATTCAGGATCTGCCGGGCGGCATGGTTGACCATCGTTACACGCCCCTGCTGATCCACGGCGATCACCCCTTCACGCAGGGAGTGCAGCATCGCCTGACGTTGATCCAGCAGGGCTGAGATTTGATAAGGCTCCAGCCCAAACAGAATGCGCTTAAGCATCCGCACCAGCCCCCAGGCACCGAGCGCCCCCAGCAGCGCGCTGAACAGCACCAGCCAGATGGCATCCCAGCGATTGCGGGCGATCTGCTGCTCCACTTTATTCAGTGAGATCCCCACGGCAACAACACCAATTTGCTGATGGTGTGCGTTATACACCGGGGTAAATACGCGCAGCGCCTCGTCGAGCACGCCATGATTGATGGCGACATTCTCTTTATCCTCCAGCGCAGGCCGCAGATCGGCCCCAATAAAGGCTTTACCGAGCAGGGCACTGTTGGGATGAGAATAGCGGATCCCCTGCATATTGGTGACGACGGCAAACAACAGATTATTACGCTTCATCACTGCCATGGCGACAGGCTGAATAATGTTGCTCTCCGGCGGGAGGGATAAGCCGCGGATCACCTCCGGGCTGTCGGCCAGGGTTCTGGCGACCGCGAGGGCGGTATCCCGCACGCCATCACGGGTGGCGCGGGTGATTTGTGCAAAATAGAGAACAAAAATCACCAGTAATATTGCACCCGTTACACCGTACACCATCAGCGTGACCAGCGTGTTCAGTTTCATTGGGCGCTTGTGCGTGAGGGGAAGGGGCGGCAAATCGCGCATTGAAACTCCGGCAAAGAGAGAAAGGGGGGCATTATCGCTGATGGGCGGGATTTGTAAAAGCGATGTAAATCTGGCGGCGACAGAAAGCAAAAAGCCCGCTTTGCAGCGGGCTTAAGAGCGTTTGGCGATCTCAATCAGAACTGGTAAACGATACCCAGTGCGAACTGGTCGTCAGCATGTGCGCCAGTAATGCCTGCTTCATCTTCATCCAGCAGGTTGAATTTGTACGCAGTATAAACGTTCATGTTTTTGTTGAAGTAGTACCAGGTACCCAGTTCAACATAGTTCACCAGGTCGGCATCTACGCCGCCATGACCGTTACGAGCATACAGGTCTTTGCCCTGGGAGTAGACGTAGCCCAGAGAAGGACGCAGGCCGAAATCGAACTGGTACTGCACCACGGCTTCGACGTTGCGGGTTTTGTTAGCGAAACCGGCATCTCCCGCCCAGGTCATGTTACGGGTTTCACCGTACATCACCGCAGCATAGAGGTTGTTGGCATCATACTTCGCTGCCAGTGACCAGATTTCTGCGGTATCGCCGTAGCCGTCAGCAGTCTGCCTGTTGGTACGGTCAGACTTACCGTATACACCTACGAAGCCGAAGCCATCGAAGTTGTAGGCCAGCGAAGTGCTGTAGCCGTCACCGTTGGATTTTTTCATATCACGATCGTTGTTTTTACCCTGGTACTGCAGGGCAAAATCCAGACCCTCAACGGCGCCGAAGAAGTCAGTGTTGCGATAGGTCGCCACGCCGGTGGTACGCTGAGTCATAAAGTTATCGGTGTGAACCCAGGAGTCACCGCCCCATTCCACCAGCATATCGGTGTACGCACCTGCATCGTACGCTACGCCGTAGTTACGGCCATAGTCGAACGAACCATAGTCACCGAATTTCAGGCCAGCAAACGCCAGACGGGTGCTCTCATCCTGCTCGCCTTCCGGGGTGCTGGCGTTCAGGTTGTATTCAAACTGGCCGTAACCGGTCAGCTGGTTGCTAATCTGCGTTTCGCCTTTGATACCGAAACGGGCATAGGAGGTATCGGCATTCTCGCTGTTGCTATCATCGGTCTTGTCCCAGATACGCTCGCCGACCATTTTTCCGTACAGGTCGAATTTATTGCCGTCCTTGTTGTAGATCTCTGCCGCATTAGCCGCGCCAGCGCATAATAAAACAGGGACAAGAACTGCCAGAACTTTTCTTTTCATTATATATTCCTTTGTATGTATTTTCTTCATGAATATACGTAATCCCCTCCGGGTTACAGAGGTAATACTATTTCAGGGCGGGTTTTTGCTGTTTAAAAATAAATGTAACTAAATTATTTAGATTATTTCAAAATATTAATATGAATGTCTTTATATGTTTATTTTATTAATTTTAAATAAATATAGGCGATGATTATTGATATTTATATCAGTGAGTTATTGGTTGTATAAACTTATTGGGTTGATTTATGTTTGCGCGGAGGAGAGAAGGGAATAAAAAAAGCCCGATAATATTATCGGGCTAAGATAAGGGTAATTTAAGGGTGTTTAATCATGAAACGACAAAAAAGCTCATAACGTCGTTATCATTGCACAATTATAAGCGTGAGAAAACAGGTTTATCTGGATAAAGAGAGTGAAAAAATAGCGCAATATAATTGCTTTCCTGCTTCCTCTCATTCGCGCATAAGCGAAGCAGCGCAATAAACAGGCACGCTTAAAAATTGCGTAAGATCAACTTAACGCAAATTAACAGCATAAAATCTGTGCAGAAGAGTGCATTAAATAGAAAAATGTGATTTATTTCACATTTTATATTATTGGTGTGAATGTAGTGGTCTTGCTGCGCTGAGAGGACAACATGGCAAAGAAAAACGTTCGCAGCCTGGGAGGCAAACTTGCCCTGTGGGTCTTTTATGCCTTTTGCGGCTACTTCCTCTGGGCGATGGCGCGCTATGTGTGGGTCGTCAGTAAAGTCAGTTCGGTATCCGGTTCGATGATTCAATGCGATCCCGGCTCAACAGCCGGCAAGTGGCTGGGAGGCCTGTGCGGCTTTCTGGTGCTGAGTGTTGTGGGGGCGATCCTCGGTAGCATTGCCTGGTATACCCGGCCGCGTGAAATGTCAGATCGGTAAAGAATTGCTATTGTACAGCTTTTCACTTTATGGAAAGTGCTATGGAACTCGTGCAGTGGCAGCAACGTTTTGAAAACTGGCTGACGGCGCATCACGCCAGCGATGATACTGCCCATGATATCTCCCATTTCCGTCGTGTCTGGAACACCGCAAAACGCCTCATGGCAGACCAGCCGGTCGATGCGCTGACGATCCTGGCCGCCTGTTATTTTCACGATATTGTCAGCCTGCCGAAAAATCATCCGCAGCGAGGCCGCTCGTCGCAGTTGGCAGCGGACAAAACGATCGCCATTCTGCGTGAAGACTTTGCCGATTTTCCTGCCGCGCATTACGCCGCCGTTCACCATGCTATCGAAGCGCACAGCTTCAGTGCCGGCATTGCGCCGCACACGCTGGAAGCGAAAATCGTGAAGGATGCTGACAGGCTGGAAGCCCTGGGTGCGATTGGCCTGGCACGTGTGTTTGCCGTCTCTGGCGCGCTGGGTGTGCCTCTCTTCGACCCGGAAGATCCCTTTGCCGATGAGCGCGAGCTGAACGACCGCGCCTTTGCGCTTGACCATTTTCAGACCAAATTGCTGCGCCTGCCGCAGACGATGCAAACCGCCGCCGGGCGTGCGCTGGCGCGCCAGAGCGCTGACTTTTTAATTCAGTTTATGGCCCGGCTGAGTGCCGAACTACGCGGTGATTACGAAGGCACCGACGGTGCGGTGTTACAGCGTTTCCGGGAAAGTCTGTAAAGTCTTTCTGTGTTACTCTCTGTTAACCCCTTTTGGCCCGGTTAAATGTATGCAGGAAAATGTATCAGTGATGGAGTCCGCGCTTTTGCTGGCAGAAAAATCAACGGCGTCAGTTCAGGCGTTATTGTGCCAGCTGCTGGAAATTTACGATGCCAGAACGCTGGCACATCTGCTGAATGCTCAGGGCGAGAGTCACTGGAGCCCGGCAATCATTAAACGGCTGGTGACCAGTGAGCGGGCAGGGCGGCGTCTCAGCGACGGCGAATATAGCGTATTGCGAAACCTGCTGCCTCGTCCGCCAGCCTGTCATCCTCACTATGCTTTCCGCTTTGTCGATCTCTTCGCCGGTATCGGCGGTATTCGCCACGGCTTTGAGGCGATTGGCGGTCAGTGCGTGTTTACCAGCGAATGGAACAAACACGCGGTGCGTACCTATAAAGCCAACTGGTATTGCGATCCTGACACGCATCAGTTCAACGAAGATATTCGTGAAGTGACGCTTAGCAACCAGAGCGGTGTGACGGACGAAGAGGCGGCGCAGCACATTCGTGACAACATTCCCGCCCATGACGTGCTGCTCGCGGGCTTCCCGTGCCAGCCGTTTTCTCTGGCGGGGGTGTCGAAAAAGAACGCGCTGGGCCGTGCACACGGTTTTGCCTGTGATACCCAGGGAACGCTCTTCTTCGATGTGGCGCGCATTATCGATGCCCGGCGCCCGGCAATTTTCGTCCTCGAAAATGTCAAAAACCTGAAGAGCCACGACGGGGGCAAAACGTTCCGCATCATCATGCAGACCCTGGATGAGCTGGGGTATGACGTGGCAGATGCCGCTGACAGCGGTCCGGACGATCCTAAGATCGTTGACGGTAAACATTTTCTGCCGCAGCACCGCGAGCGCATAGTGCTGGTGGGCTTTCGTCGCGATCTCAACCTGCGCGGTAATTTTACGCTGCGGGATCTCCCGGGGCTGTGGCCGACCCGCCGCCCGACCATTGCCGATCTGCTTGAGCCCGTGGTGGACGCCAAATTCATTCTCACCCCGGTGCTGTGGAAGTACCTGTATCGTTATGCCAAAAAGCATCAGGCGAAGGGCAACGGTTTTGGTTTTGGGATGGTCGATCCCACTAACCCGCACAGCGTCGCCCGCACGCTGTCGGCACGCTATTACAAAGATGGCGCCGAGATCCTGATTGACCGTGGCTGGGATAAAGCCCTTGGCGAGCGCGATTTCGATGATGCTGAAAACCAGCGCCACCGTCCGCGCCGTTTGACGCCGCGGGAGTGCGCGCGACTGATGGGATTTGAAACCCCGCAGGGCTACGGCTTCCGCATTCCGGTATCGGATACCCAGGCCTATCGCCAGTTTGGTAATTCGGTGGTCGTGCCAGCTTTTGCAGCCGTCGCCCGGTTGCTGGAGCCGCGCATTTTGCAGGCAGTTGAGAAACGCAAGGCTGAGGCCGCGAATGGCGGACGTTCACAATAAGGCCACCCGCAGTAAAAATATGCGCGCCATCGGCACGCGGGATACGGCTATCGAAAAACGGCTGGCCGGCCTGCTTACGGAGGTCGGTTTTGAGTTTCGCGTGCAGGATGCCGCCCTTGCCGGACGGCCTGATTTTGTCATCGACAGCCATACGTGTGTGATCTTTACCCACGGCTGTTTCTGGCATCGTCACGACTGCTATCTGTTTAAAGTCCCGGCGACCCGCACCGATTTCTGGCTGGACAAAATTGGTAAAAACGTCGTGCGCGACGCGCGGGATATCACCCTGTTGCAGGAGCAGGGCTGGCGGGTCCTGGTGGTGTGGGAGTGCGCGCTGCGCGGCAGAATGAAGCTCGATGACAGGGCGCTCACGGAGCGGCTGGAAGAGTGGATCTGCAGCGGCGGTAACACCGCGCAGATCGACACGCAGGGCATTCGCCCGCTTACGGTTTCTCCGCCTGACACGAGGTAACCACCGGTTTTGCTGGCAGCAGGTACTTGCCGAGCGTCACCAGCACCACCGCCATAATAATAATCCCCAGCGCCAGCCACTCTATCGCCGAGAGCGATTCCCCGCCAAGACCCGTACCCAACAGGACGGCTACTACCGGATTCACATAGGCATAGCTGGTGGCGACCGCCGGTGAGACATTGCGGATCAGGAACATATAGGCGTTAATGGCGATCACCGAGCCGAAAATCGCCAGATAGCCCACCGCCAGCCACCCTGAGAGGTCGGGCAGGGCGGTCATTTTCTCCCCCGACAGCAGGGATGCCGCCAGCAGCACGATCCCGGCGGTAACCATCTCAATGGCACCGGCCATCATCCCGGAGGGCAGTTCAATACGCGAGCCGTAGACCGAACCAAACGCCCAGCTCATCGAGCCAATCAGGATCAACACCGCTCCCCAGGGATTGCCGCTGAGATTACCACCGCTGTTGAGCAGAATAATGCCCGCCATCCCGATGGCGATCCCCAGCCACTCCAGCTTGCGCGTTTTGATGCCAAAAAGACGGCTGAAGCAGAGGGTGAACAGCGGAACGGTGGCCACCACCACCGCGGCGATACCGGACGGCACATTCTGATGCTCGGCGACGGTGACAAAGCCATTACCCACCGCCAGCAGCAGGACGCCAATCAGGGCGGCATTGAACAACGGACGCAGCGGCGGCAGTTTATGGCCGCGCAGGAGAAGAAACGCCAGCAGCAGCGCCCCCGCAGAGAGGAAACGCACCCCCGCCATCAACAGGGGCGGCCAGCTTTCCACCCCAATGCGGATGACAAAATAGGTGGAGCCCCAGATGATATAGAGCGCAAACAGGGCGCCCGCTAATGGTAAGACTTGCCTGAAACGCATACTCCCTCACGGCGTATTAAAAAGGTGGCATATAGTTAACGTGAAAACTATCACGCTGGCGAGTCCTTTAATTGTGTCGATGATGTGAAGAATTTGTTGACATATACGGGGTGGTTTCGAGGTTGGCGGTTTTACTCCATACTGTTGTGGTAATTAACAAAAAGAAGGAACCTTATTTTGGCGGGAAGTAGCTTATTAACACTGCTGGATGATATCGCCACGCTGCTGGACGATATTTCACTGATGGGAAAACTGGCGGCGAAAAAGACCGCAGGCGTGCTGGGTGACGATTTGTCGCTAAACGCCCAGCAGGTGACGGGCGTGCGAGCCAACCGGGAGCTGCCCGTGGTCTGGGCCGTGGCGAAGGGATCGTTACTCAATAAAGTGATCCTCGTGCCGCTGGCGCTGCTGATCAGCGCCTTTATCCCGTGGGCCATTACGCCGCTGCTGATGATCGGCGGGGCGTTTCTCTGTTTTGAAGGGGCAGAGAAAATCCTTCACTCTATCGAATCGCGTAAAGATAAGGAGAAGGAGTCCCCGGCCGCGCGGCAGCAACGCCTGGAAGCGCTGGCTGCAAAGGATCCCGTTGCGTTTGAGCGCGATAAGGTTAAGGGGGCTATTCGCACTGACTTTATTCTGTCGGCGGAAATTGTCGCCATCACCCTGGGTATCGTGGCGGATGCGCCGCTGCTGAATCAGGTGCTGGTGCTCTCCGGGATCGCCGTTCTGGTGACAATCGGGGTTTACGGTCTGGTAGGGCTTATCGTCAAACTGGACGATATCGGCTACTGGCTGAACGAAAAGGGCAATGCGCTGGCGAAGACGACCGGCAAAGCGCTGCTGGTGATAGCGCCCTGGCTGATGAAGTCATTGTCGGTGATTGGCACCCTAGCGATGTTCCTGGTCGGCGGCGGGATTGTGGTGCACGGTATTGCGCCGCTACATCATGCCATTGAACACTTCGCTGAGGCGCAAGGGGCTGTTATCGCAGCCATTTTGCCGACGTTACTCAATCTGGTTCTCGGCTTTATCATTGGCCTCATCGTCGTCGGAGTGGTAAAAGTTGTGGAAAAAATGCGAGGTCGCTCGCATTAATAAATTGCAGCTATACCAGGCGTAACTGCTATTCCTCGTCTAAATTGATACAGTTTCACACTGATAAAGGAGGCGGTTATGGTCTTTCTGGTCAGCGATGAAGTTAAGCCTAAAAATGGCGGTCCAAGTATGGTCGTCACCGGCTATGCAAGCGGAATGGTAGAGTGTCGCTGGTACGACGGTTACGGCATCAAGCAGGAAGCGTTTCGTGAAGATGAGCTTCAGCATGGTGATGGCACCCGGCGACAGGACAAGGCTTAAGTCACGCTACGCCCGGCACTGCCGGGCGTTTTTGTAGGTTATAATCGCGCCAACAGCAGTAACATAGCAAAATCAGTCAGGCTTTGACGTCATACGGATGGCAAAGGTGGCTTTCGCGGAGTGTGTGTGAAGCACGACATCGTTTCAGGAAAAGAGGCTTTTACGGCACAACATCGCTTTCATCCGGGCCGGGTTGTTAACATCTGCTTTATTGTCGTCCTCATCTTCTCCACGCTGTTGACCTGGCGTGAAGCCGTGGTGCTGGAGGATGCGTACGCCGCCAGCCAGAAAAACCATCTGGAGACGGTGGCAAATTCACTGGATCGTCAGCTTGAGTTCAGCGTGGAAAAGCTGCTGTTCTTTCGCAACGGCATGGACGATGCTCTGGAAGCCCCTCTCGCCTCGACGCTGCTGCGTAATTCCGTCGCCCATTTTAAAGATCTGCAGGAACAAACGTTCTGGCAGCTAACCTTCGACGCGCGGCGCACCTTACCCATAAACGGCGTGTCTGATGCCTTTGTGGAGCAAACCACCAGCCTGAGACGCGACGAGGAGCGGCTCGCAAAGGAGTTGAGCGCCACCTTTGAAATGGGCTATTTGCTGCGTATTAATTCTCCAGCGGCACACGCGAAGCGCGTGGTCTATGTCTCCCGCGCCGGGTTTTACGTCTCGACCGATCCCGCCGACTGGGCCGCGGATGTGGTATCCCGCTACTATCAGCTGGTGACCAGCCCCTGGTACACTGGACAATCGGAGCGTGAGAACCGGACCCGCAGCGTGCGCTGGTTTACCCATGATGCGGACGAACGCACCGTTACCGTCAGCGTGCCGGTCGATTATCAACATTACTGGTACGGCGCGCTGGCGTTAGATTTTACCCTCCCCGGGCTGAATAAACTGCTGCAGGATGCGGTAGACGGCAACGGTGAAGGAGAGTTCCAGCTCTATGATAAAGGCTTTAACCTGCTTGCCACGTCGGAGAGTGTTGCTGACAACGTGAACCATTTCGACGAGCGCGAGCGGGCGCAAATTGCCGCTGCTCTGGAAAAGGATACCGAAGGGGATATCCGTCTGGGGAGCCGCTACGTCAACTGGCATCATCTGGATCATTTTAATGGTCTTGTGCTGCGCATCCACACCCTGAGAGAAGGGGCGAATGGCGATTTCGGCAGCATTACTATCGCGCTGGCGCTGCTGTGGCTGCTCTTCACCGCCATGCTGGTTGGCTCGTGGTTTGTCATCCGCCGGATGGTCAGCAATATGTACCGCCTGCAACACTCGCTGCAGTGGCAGGCCTGGCACGATCCGCTGACCCGCATAAATAACCGTGGCGCGCTCTTTGAGCGGGCTAAAGCGCTGGCGAAGCGGTGTGAACAGCAAAAGCAGCCTTACTCGATAATGCAGATGGACCTTGACCATTTCAAACGGATTAACGACAGATTTGGTCACCAGGCGGGGGATAAAGTGCTGACGCATACGGCCGGATTGATCACCCGTACGATACGGGAGTCAGACGTTGCCGGGCGGATCGGGGGAGAAGAGTTCTGCGTTGTGCTACCGGACACCGGGCCGGAGCAGGCGATGGCGATTGCCGAGCGGATCCGCGAGCGCATCAATCACCGGGAGATCCTGGTGAAAAAGAGCCAGACGACGCGGATCAGCGTGTCGATTGGTGTCAGCAGCGCGCAGGAAAACGGTCATTACGATTTTGAACAGCTGCAGTCCATCGCCGACGCCCGGCTTTACCAGGCGAAGCAGCGAGGACGCAATCAGGTCGTGGGTCAGGATGAGAAGAAGTGATCCAGCGCTTCACGCCAGCCTGCAGGGCCAGGCTGGTGAGTATGGTAGACCCGTGCCGGGTCGTCGTTTTTGAGCGTGATACCCTGGCGATTAATGCCTTTAACTACCACCGCAAAATCGACGCTATCCAGCAGCGGAGCGTCGTTTGGCCCGTCACCCAGGCCGAGGGTAGTGGGAAGCGCGCCTTCGCGATCCAGGTACTGCTCGTTGAGCCAGTTAATCGCCTGATCTTTGCCGCCGCGCTCATCCAGGACGTGCCAGAACCGCGCGCCCTGAACAAATTTCAGCCCCAGCCCGGCCAGCGCCTCCTCAAACGCGACCATTCTCTCATCGCTGTCGCGCCAGATGAGCGTTACCGAGGCTTCATGCAGTTTCGCCAGCCCCGCGCGCGCATTATTAAGCCCGGTCCATTCGCCAATGACCCGCTCGTCCACGTCATCAAAAGTGGTGAATTTATAACCTTCCCGGGTGCGGAGCTGATTGAGGATGTTAACGATATCAGCATGGGAAGCGCCATTAATTAACCGTGGGGCGTTGGGATGGTCATCCCAGCGAACATCCAGCTGGATCACCGCGCCGTTTTCGGCAATAAAGGGCAGCCCCTCCAGCCCCAGATCGCTCTGGATCTCCAGCATCTCCGCCGCGGTTTTGCTGCTGCAAAGAATCACCGGGATCTGATGGTCCTGTAAGATCTCCAGCCAGCCAAGTGCGGGCTGCCAGTCATAGGTGTGAATGTCCAGCAATGTGCCGTCCAGATCGCTGTAGATGAGCAACGGGTCATCAAGTGAAGGCATAGCATCTCCCGTAACAGATAAAGGTCCATGATAGGATTTTTCTTAAAAGACAGACCTGTAAAACGATGTTCTTATGGAACCGATCCCGCGTACCCCGCGGCCCACGCCAGTTGGGGAACCATAACCAATATTTTAATTTCATCTGGCGACTATAAATGTGAAGAATATTTCCTTGTCTTGCAAAAAATTTGCAGATAATGTTTACCCGACATCAGATTTCCTGGTGTAACGAATTTACAAGTGCTTCTTGCATACGCAAGCTTCATCCCGGTCACCCCATGACCGGGATTTTTTTCGCCTCAGCGATTCACTTCTGTGACGCTGAAATCATGGATATCCAGCTCAAAGGCCTCCGCCAGTTCGCGCCAGGTGTGGTAATCCCGGTCGTTCACTCTCACCCTTGTGGGGTCATCCTCTATGCGCTGTACTTCGCTCTCGCTGATTTCATTGATCGCGGCGAGCAAGGCATCCACATCAACATTCACTTCCCGTTTAGCCGTTTCGCTGTACTCTTTTTCGGTCTTCATTGCGTACTCCTCGTTTACCCTTTACAGCTTTAAGTATAGACCGCCGATAAAAGCGGCAAACGCGCAGCAGCACGCTGCCAGTTTTCACGTTTTGTTCTACACTGGCTCAAAACCAGAGGAGGATTTTATGAACGTCAACGATCGGGTTACAGTCAAAACCGACGGCGGGCCGCGTCGCCCGGGGGTGGTACTGGCAGTTGAGCAGTTTAATGAAGGCACGATGTATCTGGTCTCGCTGGAAGACTACCCGCTCGGGATCTGGTTCTTTAATGAATACGGCCACCCTGACGGCATTTTCGTTGAGAGCGTGGAGTAACATGCGTGTCGGCTGGTGTGAGCTGGCGCGGCCGAAATGAAAAATCTCTGGCATAGCCAGAGATCGGATTGCGTAGCAAAAAAGGGAAGGGGTTAACGCAGATTAACGTAAATTCCGTTGGTCACATTGTCGGTCAGACGAACGACATGATAGATCACTTGCTTATTATGCGTTTTTATCTTCCTTTTAATATTTCCTTTATGTGACGATACGGTTTTCGCCTTGATATTCATCTGGTCTGAAATCTGGATCGTTCCTTGTCCGGCCATCCACATTCGTAGCATGCTGGATTCAGTTCGGCTTAATGATAAAGTGGGAAAATTAAACTCGGCTACACTCTTTATCTCTTTGTTTAAATAATCCCCGATCAGTTCATCCAGCGATTCCGGTTTAATAGATTTCGAACTAATCAGAAGATTCTGACGCACCCGCAAATATTCATCGAAATGGATATTGGCTATAGCCATAAAAACAATAAACAGGGTGCCGGGATGCTGATTAATGATCTGCTTTATTTGCTGACTGTTGGCGGGATCGTGAATGAAACAGTCCTCATTAATAAACACCACACCTGGCGTAAAGGTGTCACATGCGGCGGCAAGCTCGTCTACCGTATGTACGTCGTTGATCTCTTTTTTCTTTACTCCTCTGCTGGCCAGATACCCGGTTAACCCTAGCCGGGTGTAACTGCATAAATCCATAATGATCGTTGACATGGCATACCCTCACTCAATGCATAACGATAATTAACCACCTGCCTGAGAGCTCTATAACAGCCAAACGGGATGGAAAAATAAATTACCTGTGAGCATTACATGGACTTTCAGGCAAACTCACTATCCCGTAAAGTTACGTATAATTTGCCAGGAAACATCTTAAAGTAAAGTAAATGTTGAATAATGTGAGGAGTATAAAAGCATTAAACCCGCTCCAGATATATCCTGGCAGATGTTTCTCGTTTTCTTTTTTAGGAATATCCTCAGAAAGACAATATAAAAAACAGGGGTTATTACTTCACAGAAAGTTCGCGCACAATATTGGCCAGCAGATTAAATATTTCACTGAATAAATGTTCGCAGAATGGCGCAATAAGCGGCATTAAGAGGCCGATAAGCAGAAGGCCAATGGTAAGGGTGATTGGGAAACCAATGACAAACACCGACAACTGCGGCGCCATACGGTTGAGTAAACCCAACGCCAGGTTAACGATCAGGAGCAGGGTAATCAGCGGCAGCGCCAGCATCAGCCCGTTGAGGAAAATCAGCCCGGCCGCGCGGGTCAGGGCCATAAAGGCGTTGCTGTTTACCGGCTCACCGCCAATCGGCAGGGTGTGGAAAGTATCCACCAGCATCGAAATCAGCCACAGATGCCCGTCAAAGGCCATAAACAGCAGCATCGCCAGCAGGTCGATGATTCGGGCGATGATCGGCATGTTCAGCCGGCTGCCCGGGTCAAAGAAGGTGGCGAAGGAGAGACCCATCTGCAGGCCAATCAGCTCCCCGGCGGTACGCACGGCAGCAAAGGCAAACTGCATCGTAAAGCCAATGGCAACGCCAATCAGGATCTGCTGGAGCGCGACCCACAGCGCTGGCGCGGAGAAAATCGGGACATTTACCGGCGGCAGCGTCGGGGCCACGATGATAGTGATAAGAATAGCCAGGCCAATCTTGACCCGCTTGGGGATCGCCCGCTCGCTCAGGATCGGCGCGGTGGAGATCAGCGCCAGAATGCGCAGGAGCGGCCAGAAGTAGAGGCCGAGCCACTCAAGCCATTGGATGCTGGTAACTTGCAGCATGTCTAGCCGATGATATAGGGCAGGTTGGTGAACAGATTGCGCATGTAATCCAGCAGCAGGTTCAGCATCCACGGCCCGGCGATAATGATCGCCACAAACACGGCGATGATTTTCGGGATAAACGACAGCGTCATCTCGTTAATCTGCGTGGCGGCCTGCAGGATACTGATAATCAGACCGGTGACCAGCGCCACCAGCAGCAGGGGAGCGGCAACGGAGATGGCGACTTTCATCGCTTCCGTGCCCATCATCATGACCGATTCTGGCGTCACCGGGCGCTCCTTAACTGTAGAAACTTTGTGCCAGCGACCCCACCAGCAGCTGCCAGCCGTCCACCAGGACAAAGAGCATCAGCTTGAAGGGCAGGGCGATGGTTGCAGGCGGCACCATCATCATCCCCAGCGCCATCAGGACGCTGGCGATCACCAGATCGATAATCAAAAACGGAATGAAGATCGTAAAACCAATCTGGAAGGCGGTTTTCAGCTCGCTGGTAACGTAAGCGGGCAGCAGAATGCGCATCGGCACCGCCTCCGGCCCCTGGATCGGCCCGGCGTTCGCCAGACGGGCAAACAGCGCCAGGTCGGCTTCGCGGGTCTGACGCAGCATAAATTCCCGCAGCGGTTGCGCCCCTTTTTCCAGCGCCTCCTGCATGGAGATCTTCTCTTCGCTGAATGGCTGATAGGCGTCGGTATAAATCTTGTCGATCACCGGCGACATAATGAAAAAGGTCAAAAACAGGGAGAGACCGAGCAGCACCTGGTTAGGCGGTGCGGAGGGGGTACCCAGGGCGTTTCGCAGCAGACCGAAGACGATGATGATGCGGGTGAAGCTGGTCATCATCAGCAGAATCGCCGGGATAAAGGTCAGCGAGGTGATAAACACCAGCGTCTGAACCGGCAGAGACCAGCTCTGACCGCCATTGGCCATTGGCGTGGAGATCAGGCCTGGCAGCTGGGCATACACGGTGGGAGCGAACAGGCCAACACCGGCAAGCGTAAGGGATAACAAACGGCGCATCACGATCTCCCGGAACGCTTAAGCAAACTCTTCATCACGGACTGAAAATCCTGTGGAACCTCTGTGCGACTCTCCTCAGAGACCGGCGCAGGCGGCAATTTATGCAGAATATTAATATTCGAGGCGGTCACACCCAGCACCAGGCGGGCGTCTTCCACTTCTACGATCACCACGCGCTCACGCGGGCCCAGCGAGGTGCTGGCAGCCAGCTTCAGCCCGCGGGCACCGGCGGTTTTGCCCGCCAGTCCCACGCGTTTAGCCAGCCAGGCGGCAACGAGAATAAAGGCAATAATACCCAGCAGCGCGCCGCTGACCTGAAGCAGCGGCGAACCTGGTACCGCAGAGGGCTGAGAGACGACTGCCTGGGTCTTCATGCTTAACGGCTCAGACGACGCATACGTTCAGACGGGGTAATGATGTCGGTGATGCGCACGCCGTACTTATCGGCGACAACCACAACTTCACCCTGGGCGATCAGGTAGCCGTTGATCAGAATATCCAGCGGCTCACCGGCCAGACCATCCAGCGCCACCACGGAACCTTGCGTCAGGCGCAGCAGCTCTTTGATGGTCATGCGGGTACGGCCCAGCTCCACGGTCAGCTTGACCGGGATATCCATAATCAGATCGATATCCTGCAGCGTACCGCTGACGTCGCCGCCGCCCAGCTGCTGGAATACCGAGTCGGCAACGCTTTTGCTGGCCGGTGCTTTTTGTTCGTTTAACGCCTCAGCCCACAGATCGTCCAGTGCTCCGGTGTTGTCATCGGACGGATTGTTCATATCACTCATTTGGGCTGTTCCTCATTCAGAGAATTCAAAATCGGGTTGATCAGGTGCTCAACGCGTAACGCGTACTGATTATTCACGGTGCCATACTGGCTGGTCAGCACGGGCACGCCATCCACATGCGCAATGATGCGGTCGGGTTTTTCTATCGGCAGAACATCGCCGGGTTTTAATTTTAAGATCTGCGACAAACGCAGCGGCACATCGGCAAAATTAGCCACCAGTTCTAACTGGGAGTGCTGAACCTGGCGCACCAGGTTCTCACGCCAGTTCTGATCTTCATGGCGGGAGTTTTCCAGCGGCGGGTTCACCAGCACTTCGCGCAGCGGCTCAATCATGCTGAACGGCAGGCAGATGTTGAATTCACCGGTCAGGTTGCCGATCTCCACGTGGAACGGGGTGTTAACCACAATGTCGTTTGGCGAAGTGGTGATGTTGGTGAACTTCACCTGCATCTCGGAACGCACATACTCCACGTCCAGCGGGTGGATCGCCTTCCATGCGTCGCTATAGCCTTCAAGGGCCAGCTTCAGCATGCGGTTGATGACGCGCTGTTCGGTGTGGGTGAACTCACGGCCTTCCACTTTCGTCGGGAACCGTCCGTCGCCGCCGAAGAGGTTATCCACGGCGATAAACACCAGGCTTGGCGAGAAGACGAACAGACCCGTGCCGCGCAGCGGTTTCAGATGGATCAGGTTGAGGTTCGTCGGCACCGGCAGGTTACGGGCGAACTCATGATACGGCTGAATGCGGATCGCGCCGACGGTGATATCCGGGCTACGGCGCAGCAGGTTAAAGAGCCCCATACGGAACTGACGGGCAAAACGTTCGTTGATGATCTCCAGCGCCTGCAGACGCTCGCGCACCACGCGACGCTGGGTATTGGGATCGTAGGGGCGAATATCACTTTCGCCCGCCAGGCCCGCTTTTGGTTCGTCGGCTTTATCGCTGTCGCCGTTGAGCAGCGCATCGATTTCCGCCTGAGAAAGAATACTGTCGCCCATGTCTTTACCGCAGAATGAAAGCTGTATACAGAACGTCGGTGACTTCCTGCTTAGGTTGACCGCTGATCAGAGGTGCGGCCAGCGTTTGCTTAATGGCTTCCACCAGCTTCTGCTTACCTTCATCGGTAGAGAGCTGGGTGGCATCCTGACGAGAAAACAGCAGCAGCAGACGGCTGCGTACTTCCGGCAGGTATTCACTCAGACGCGCGCGCGTGGCTTCGTCTTTCAGACGCAGCGTAATGCCCACGTAAAAGACGTGATCGGCGTCGCCCAGGTTAACGGTGAAGGTATCCAGCGCGAAAAAGACAGGTGCCGCCGGTGGTGGTGGCTCCACTTTGGCTTCGGCTGAAGGGGCTTTATTCATACGCCAGTAGCTGTAACCTGCGGTGGCGCAGGCGGCGAGCGTAATTAACACCAACAGCGGGATCCAGATGGAACGCTTACTTTTTTTGGTGATGGCGGAGTCAGTCATCTGTTGCGTGCTTCCTGTTTCGGGACTGCTAATGTAGTGATTATCCCGTGTCCTGTCGCCGTCAAAGGGTCGAAAAGACGGGGATAATCACGCTACCTCTGGCGTTTAGGTTTAGGCGAAGATATCGACGGCACTGTTTCCACGTGCTGCAGACTGCAGGGAGGCCGGTGCTGCCAGCAGCTCATCGCTCTCTTCATCAAATCCGCCAGCATTGCCGGCGCGGGATGCCTGCTGCTGATGCTGAGAAGAGGATTGCTGTTGGCCGTTAAAGTTTTCACTGCTGATGCTGCTTTGCGTAAGCTGAATACCGTTTTCCGCCAGCTGAGTACGCAGCACCGGCAGCGCCGCTTCCAGCGCCGCGCGAACGTGGCTATGGCCAGACACCATCTGCAGCTGCGCCTGGTTATCATCCAGCTTAAGCGTGATTTGCACCTGGCCCAGATCTTCCGGGTGCAGACGCAGCTCGGCGCTCTGCTGACCCTGACGGGTGAACAGCGTGATGTGCTGGCTGATAGTCTGCTGCCATTCATTGCTACCCAACTGGGCGCTGACCACCGGTGCGGCGGCCATCGACGGCTGAGCAGAGGTAAGATTGCTGACAATCGGCCCCATCGTGGCGGTTGGCCCGGTCGGGGATGGCGTGCTCTCTGCGCCCTGTTTGGTCGTTGCCGCGGCGACGGCTGGCGTCAGTTGGGTGTCAGAAGCTAAAGCCGCACCTTTATCCTGAGCCACGGTTTTCGCGGTGCGCAGCGCATCGGTATCCAGCGCTGGCTGATGACCACGATCGCCGTTCAGCGTCGCCTTCACATCCAGACTCCCGGCGCTCACTGACTGAGGGGTAGCCGCGGTTGCGGTCTGCTGGTGGGGCAGCATCGCCATTAAGGCGCTTAATCCCGCCAGCTCTTCCTCGCTGAGCTCCGTTTTGCTGTCAGCCTCTTTAGCGGCCTGGGTCAGCGATTTCAGCACCTCGCTTTTGGCGACCGGCAGCAGGCCGTGCGCCAGCCCCGGCTGGCTGGCATCTTCATCGGATAGCGTCAGATCCTGACGCGCCAGCAGCTCGGCAAGCTTGCCGGCATCGGCGTCAACGTCGCTATCAGCGGCGCCGGTTTGCAGCGCCGCTTTGGCGAACTTGCCGCCCGATGTCTGGAGATCGTTCAGCGTCAGGCCGACATCTTTGCCCTGACCTTTGGCATCGCTTAACGCGCCCGCCAGCAGGGCAAGAAAATCCTGCGCGCCGTCGGCCGCTTTTCCGCCCCGCGTGCCAGCCGTAAGATCGCTGTCGCTCGAAAGCAGTTGTTGAAGGGTGATCATTCCTGGGTCCTCATTGTTGCCCGCTGGGCAAATTCATCCATTTTTTTCTGATCGAGACGGCTTTCCGCCAGGGTTGCGGCGGCAATCTGGCGATCCTGCAGTGTCTGCCAGGCCTGTAAACGCTGTTTTTTCTCTCGCCAGGCTGTCAGCGCAAGGTCGACTTTATTGCTCCACTGAACCACCTGCTGGCGATGCTGTTCGATCGCTTTCTCCAGGGTCTGGATGAACTGTTGATAGTTGATCCAGCGCTGGCTGCCGATGCCCTGTGTCATATCGGTATTGAGGTTGGTGCGATACTCATGCTGGTAGTCAATCAACATCTTCAGCTGCTCTTCCGCCTGTTGTTGTCCGCGACGCATCACCCCAAGGTGCTGCGCGGCATTATCAACGTCTTTCTCGGCCAGATCTTTCAGCGTGGTTAATGCGCCGTGTTGTGCCATGACATTCGCCCTCTACCCTGTTACACCTGCGGGAAGATCATCTCCAGAGCCTGGATTGAGCTTTCCCAGTCGGCCTTCTCAAAAATACCCTGCTGCAGATACGCCTCCAGATGCGGCCACAGGGCGATCGCCTTGTCGAGCATCGGATCGCTGCCTTTGGCATACGCCCCCACGCTGACCAGATCGCGGTTGCGCTGGAAGCTGGAGAGCAGCTGTTTGAAGTTACGCACCCGGGCGTAATGCTTCTCGGTAATCAGTGCCGTCATCGCACGGCTGATGGAGGCTTCGATATCAATGGCCGGATAGTGGCCCGCCTCAGCCAGACGGCGCGACAGGACGATATGGCCGTCGAGGATCGCACGCGCCGAGTCGGCAATCGGGTCCTGCTGGTCGTCGCCTTCGGTCAGCACCGTGTAAAAAGCGGTAATGGAGCCCCCGCCATTGATGCCGTTCCCGGCGCGCTCAACCAGCGCCGGGAGTTTGGCAAACACCGAAGGCGGGTAGCCTTTGGTGGCCGGTGGCTCGCCAATCGCCAGGGCGATCTCACGCTGGGCCATCGCATAACGGGTCAGGGAATCCATGATCAGCAGCACGTGCTGACCGCGGTCGCGAAAATCTTCGGCGATACGGGTGGCATAGGCGGCCCCCTGCATACGCAGCAGGGGAGAGACGTCTGCCGGGGCGGCAATCACCACCGAGCGGGCACGCCCCTCCGCACCGAGGATGTTCTCGATAAAATCTTTAACTTCACGGCCACGCTCGCCAATCAGCCCCACCACGATAACGTCGGCCTGGGTGTAGCGGGCCATCATGCCGAGCAGCACCGATTTCCCCACGCCGGAGCCAGCAAAGAGGCCCATACGCTGGCCGCGACCGACGGTCAGCAGGGCATTGATCGGGCGAACGCCGGTATCCAGCACGTGCTCGATCGGCGTGCGTTGTAAGGGGTTGAAAGGCGGCGTGACCAGCGCCCCGGTTTCGGTGGTATCGGGGGCGGGCAGGCCATCCAGCGGCTTTCCGGCGCCGTCCAGCACCCGTCCGAGCAGCGCCGGGCCGAGCGGCAGTTGCTTGCCGCTGTGCAGTCCGTCGCTGGAGAAATTTTTGGCATAGACCCGCGCGCCGGGCAGCACGCCTTCGACCTCTTCCAGCGGCATTAAGAACAGACGCTGGCCGTTAAAGCCGACCACTTCACTCTCGACTTCGTGGATCTCGTTGCCGTCTTGCCGTTCGATAATGCAGGTGGCCCCCAGCGGCAGTTGCAGACCCGTCGCCTCCAGTACCAGACCGGTGGCGCGGGTTAAGCGGCCATAACGACGAACGGGGGGCAGCTGCGCCATCTTCGCTTCAAAGTTGTCGAGGGTGGTGAGCCAGCGGGTGAGGCGAGCGGTCATCAGATGACTCCCGGTGCCGCCAGGCGGCACAGTTCCTGCCAGCGGGTTGCCACGCTGGCATCCAGATCCCCTTCATCGGCAGAGACTTTGCAGCCGCCGTGATGCAGGGTCGGATCGCCGCGCAGACGCCAGCCGTGCAGGCTCAGGGTCGCGCCGAGCATCTCTTCCACGCGCTGCAGATCGTCCGGGTGAACGCGCAGCTGCGGTTTGCCGCTGAACAAGGGCTCCTGCTGCAGCAGACTCTGGATCTGTTTGATCAGCGATGAATTATCCACCGGCGGGGTGTGGCCGATGACCTGGCGTGCCGCCTCGAGCGCCATCTGCATCAGGCGCGAAGCGATAACGCTGTCCAGCGCGTCCAGCGTATTCTGGAACTCGCTCACCAGCTGTTGCATCCGGGCATGGATCGGCGCCTGCTGGGCACGCGCCTGCTCTAAACCCTGGGCCAGCCCCTGAGCCAGACCTTCCTGATAGCCCTGCTCCTGGCCCTTCTGCCGACCTTCGTTCAGACCGGCCGCGTAGCCTTGATCGTGCGCCTGCATCTGGATCTGTGCCAGCTGCTGCGCGCGCTGCTCCTCTTCGCTCAGCTCTGGCTCGTCCTCCTCCTCACCCAGCCCGGCAGGGTCGACGGTCGCAGGGACAAATTCCGCGCGGGGAGGGGAGAGGTCGTCCGGGGTCCAGACCTTCCACGGCAGTTCATCAGACATAGGTATCCTCGCCGCTGCCTACGACCATCTCGCCGGTTTCTGCCAGACGACGCACAATAAGCAGGATCGCTTTCTGTTCGTTTTCCACCTGAGACAGACGCACCGGACCACGGTTGGCAAGGTCGTCGCGCAGGATATCCGCCGCACGCTGGGACATGTTGCGCAGGAACTTCTCGCGCAGCGGCTGTTCGGCGCCTTTGAGGGCGATAAGCAGCGATTCGGAGTCCACTTCCTGCAGCAGGCGCTGGATACTGCGGTCGTCCACGTCGACCAGGTTTTCGAACAGGAACATCTCGTCGATAATTTTTTGCGCCAGCTCGCCGTCGAATTCGCGCACTGCGGTAATAACCGCCTCTTCCTGCTGCGTTTTCATCAGGTTGATAATTTCGGCCGCCGTTCTCACGCCGCCCATTTTGCTGCGCTTGAGGTTCTGGCCGTCGAGCAGGCCATTCAGCACCTCGGTCAGTTCCGCCAGTGCTGCCGGCTGGACGCCGCCGAAGGTGGCGATACGCAGCATCACATCGTGACGCAGGCGCTCGTCGAACAGCGCCAGAATATCCGCCGCCTGACCACGCTTGAGGTGGACCAGGATGGTGGCGATGATCTGCGGATGCTCGTCGCGAATAAGATCGGCTGCGGTCTGCGGCTCCATAAAGTTGAGCGTTTCGATGCCGCTGGCGGTATCGCGGGTCTCGAGAATATCTTCCAGCAGGCTAGCGGCACGCTCTTCGCCGAGGGCTTTGACCAGCACCGAGCGCAGGTATTCGTTGGCATTGACGTTGAGCGCCGCAAACTGTTCCGCTTCCTGCTCAAACTCCGCAAGCACGTCGGTCAGCTGTTTGTTGGAGATCTGACGCACGTTGGCCATTGCCGCACTGAGAACCTGCACTTCGCGCTGGGAGAGGTGTTTGAACACCTCTGCCGCCCGGTCCTCGCCAATGGTCATCAGCAGGATGACGCTTTTATCCTTTCCGGTAAGGTTACTCATTTTCGTTACTCATCCACTGGCGAATGACCAGCGCCACGACGCGCGGATCGTTATCTGACATTTCGCGAATACGCTGGCTCATTACTTCAGCGCCCATGCGCTGGTTAGCACGGCGCTGCTGCAGCTGTTCATCTTTGCTGAGACGGACTTCCACCGCTTCTTCTGTTTCCTGACGCAGCGTGGTCTGCTCCTTCAGCGCTTTCGCCTCTTCGGCGCGGCGTACCAGCTGCGGACGTACCGCTTTACGCCACAGCAGCCAGGCGACAATCACCACCAGCAGCCAGCGACCGGCATCCATCATCTGCGCGATAAAGGACTGAGTTTTCCAGAACGGCAGCTCACCGCTGTTATCGTCAACCGCGCTGAACGGCGAGTTCACCACGTTGAGGGTATCGCCACGCTTCTCTGAGTAACCCATCGCTTCACGGGTCAGGTTTTCGATCTGTTTCATCTGCTCGGCGGTCAGCGGCAGCGGCTTACCGTCCGGCAGGGTTTTGTAGTTGACGACCACCGCCACGGAGAGGCGCTGCACATCACCGGTGTTCATTTTGGTGTGGCGAATAGTGCGATCGACTTCGTAGTTAGTGGTTTCGTTGCGGCTGCTGGTGCGCGGGCCGGAATTGGCCGCAGCCGTCGTTTGCTGCTGATTCGCCTGCTGACCGTTCTGCTGATTCTGCGCTGGCGCATTAATCGGCGCCGTGTTGGCCGGGGCAGGTTGGTTAGAGAGCGCACCCGGTACGCCGCCCGGGAAGGGGCCGCCCACCTGCAAGTTTTCGTTTACCTGACGCGAACGCATCACCGCCTGGGCGGCATCGCCGTTCGGACGATACTGCTCCTCGGTCTGCTCTTTATCGGAGAAATCGATCTGCGCGGTAACCTGGGCATGAACGTTGGTTGTCCCAACAATCGGCCCGAGAATGGCTTCGATGCGGCTCTGAATGCGATTTTCCACATCAGTGGCATATTTCAGCTGCGCGTCATTGAGGTCGCGATCGCCGGTATTGGATTTGGTTAACAGGCGACCCGTCTGGTCCACCAGGGTCACATTACCCGGCGGTAAACCCGCCACGGCGCTGGAGACCAGATGTACCACCGCGCTGATCTGCCCTTCGTCCAGCGCGCGGCCAGGCTGCAGATTAACGGTGACGGATGCCGAAGGGGCTTTTTGCTCCCGGACAAACAGGGTCGGTTTCGGCATGGCCAGGTGAACACGGGCGCTTTTCAGCGGACCCAGCGTTTCGATGGTACGGGCCAGTTCGCCTTCCAGTGCGCGCTGATAGTTCACCTGCTCGCTGAACTGGCTGATGCCAAATTTTTCCTGATCCAGCAGTTCAAAGCCTACTGCCCCGCCTTTCGGCAGACCTTGCTGGGCAAGACGTAAGCGGAGTTCATGAACTTTATCGGCGGGGACTTCCAGCGCGCCGCCGTTATCCGCGAAGCGGTAAGGGACGTTCATCTGGGTGAGCTGGGTGACGATAGCGCCGCCATCCTGATCGGAAAGGTTGCTGAAAAGCGTGCGGTAGTCTGGTTGTTTGGCCCATAAGACCATAGCGACAACAATCGCGATGGCGGCAGCGCCTGCCACGATCAACGGCACTTTAGGGTTCGCGCGCAAGCGGCTCATCCATTCGAGAGATTTAGTTTGAGGGCTTGTTGTTGCTGACGCACTCATAGCGCACCTCGCGACTCATCGTGGATTTCATTATTAGTGTGGAGAAACAAAACAGACTCCCGGGTCGGCAAACACACAAAAAATTCCATAATCATGGCTGTGCCATTATTTGTTGAAACGGGAATTTCTATGCGTCAAATAACCTGGTTTTTTAACGCTATTTAGCGCCTTTATCTCATTGACAGACTGCTACTCTTGAGCGCGTAGAAAACCATCAGGGGAAAGTCATGGCAATACAGGGCATTGAAAGCGTCATCAGCCAACTGCAGGCAACGGCGATGTCTGCGCGTAATCAGAACGTGGCTGATGTGCAGTCGACGGTCAGCTTCGCGGGCCAGCTGCATGCGGCGCTGGACCGGATCAGCGACACGCAAACTGCGGCGCGCGTGCAGGGCGAAAAATTCACCCTCGGCGTACCGGGCATTGGTCTGAATGATGTGATGGCCGATATGCAAAAAGCATCGGTATCGATGCAGATGGGCATTCAGGTGCGTAATAAGTTGATGCAGGCGTACCAGGACGTCATGTCTATGCAGGTTTAGTCCTTCTGGTGCTGGCGACGCGACGGCTTTAATGCCACACTATTTTTTTCGACATAGACGGAATCATGATGAAAAAAATAGCAATTATAGCGGGGCTGCTGGCCTTAACCGGCTGTGTGCAGGTCGACAGATATCAGGACGTGATCAAACATCCTGTCCCGGCTGAACTGGCGGGTTACTGGCAGTCGAAAGGGCCGCAGAGCAGCATGGTCAGCCCGGAAGCGATCGCGACGCTGGTCGTGACACAAGAGGGGGATACCCTCGATTGCCGGCAGTGGCAGCGCGTGGTGGCCGTGCCGGGGAAAATCATGCTGCGTTCTGACGATTATTACAACGTCACCCGCAAGCTGGATATCTACCCGCTGGAGCGGGAAGGCTCCGCCATTGAGTACGATGGCATGATCCTGCAGCGCGTCGACAAACCTACCGTCGAGTGTGCAAATTACCTGAGTAAAAATCCGCTTGAGAGCAAGCTGCCTTAAGGGATTTGCAGGCCGGGCAGGGGCAACGCCGCCCGGCTATCAACGCACGACTATTGCGCTTCTATAACCCACACGCTGACGCTACCGCCGTTGCAGGTGAAGACGCCGGTACCGGTTTCGTCGGTGATGACGACCTCTTCCCGGTTACCGAGAAAATCTTTCCAGGTTTTATGGCCGTAGTTTTCCCCAAGCGTAATGGTTTTTTCACCTTCGTCACCGTTAGAGAGCACCACCACGCAGCCGGGATTATCGTCCGTGCCGCTGCGGCTGAAGGCGATGCAGTTAGGGTGATCGAACCACAGGGTCTGAATACCGTGAGCAAAGCGCTGGCGGGCGAGGATCAGTTGATCGAGCTGCTCAATCACCGGCATATCGATGTGGTACATCTCGCCGTCACCACCGGTATCGTCATAGCTGGCGCCGTAGAGGTCGGGGTAGAAGACGCTGGGAACGCCATTTTCGCGCAGTAAAATCAGGGCATAGGCCAACGGCTTAAACCAGGCTTCAACCGGTGCCTCCAGCGCCTGTAGCGGCTGGGTGTCATGGTTAGCGACCAGGGTCACCGCATGGAACGGAGCGGCCTCCACCAGGGTGCCGGTAAAGATCTGGCTCATGTCGTAATCACGTCCCTGCAGCGAGGCTTCGTGAAACTTCATGTGCAGCGGGGCGTCAAACAGCATGGTTTTCCCCTCCACCTGATCGATATATTGTCGCAGTTTATCAACATCTGGCGACCAGTATTCCGCCACGATAAACAGCGGTTTCGGTGCTACCTCCTGGACATGTTCGATCCACTCTTTATAGAACCAGGCCGGAATATGTTTTACCGCGTCCAGACGGAAGCCGTCGCAATGGGTTTGCTCCATCAGCCAGCGCGCCCAGTATTTGATCTCCTCGGTTACCGCACGGTTACGAAAATCGATGTTTTCGCCCATCAGGTAGTCAAAGTTTCCCATCTCGTTATCGACCTGATCGTTCCAGCCATCACCTGTGTAATCATTGACGATCTTGAAGATGCCATTTTCATCAGGGTTTTCTATATGGTCGATGCCGCTGAAGCATTTGTAATCCCAGATGAATTTTGAATACTTTCCGGCGCGAACCGGGAAGGTGTAGCGGGTCCAGGCTTCACACTCGATAATCTCGTCATCGATCTGATTGCGATCGTCGGCGTTAACCCGCTGAACGCGGATGGCCTCTTTCTCATCGGCGCCCATCTTGTGGTTCACGACTACGTCCATCAGCACCGCGATATTGTTGCGTTTCAGCGCGTCGATAGCGGCAAGCAGCTGGGTTTTGTCACCGTATTTAGTGGGAATAGATCCTTTTTGATCGAACTCGCCGAGATCGAAGAGATCGTAGCAGTCATAGCCGACAGAGTAGCCGCCGGTCGCGCCTTTATACGCCGGGGGCAGCCAGACCATGTTAATACCGATATCATTTAAGCCATCGGCGCGCTCGGCCACTTCCGGCCAAAGCTGACTGCCTTCAGGGTAATACCAATGGAAGAACTGCAAAAGGGTGGGGTTTTTCATCTTCCGTGCTCCAGAAGCCGTTTCGGCTGACTTCTGGAGTATGGACGATTTTTAGGAAATTATTGGGGTGGGGCAGGCGAGTTAGGTACTAGCAGCATACCGGACAGACGTCCGTAAGCATGATTCAGCGACTGTTGGCGCGATGTTTGGCCGATTAATCCACTCAGTTCATCCAGTCGATTTTTTAACAATAATTTCAGCTGTTGCTCGTTATCGATTGTCTGTTTGATATAAGCTGCAACCATATCCTGAATATTTCGTGTCAGGCCCGGTGGAGTTTGCGCCTCTGCAACCGTTTCGATACTTTGCAGATAGATAACTTCCTGTTCCAGTAATAGGTTCCATTCTCCTCGCTGCGCAAGCTCCAGCAGAGAATGGCTCAACAACGCGATGCGCTGCCAACGGTTGAGAAACTCCACGGCTGAGGTCATGCACGAGACTCCTGGGAAGCTGCTTTCGGTGAGATCTGTTTCCAGGCATCGGCAATATTGCTTAGTAACCCTTCCACTTCTTCGATGGCCTGAATGTCATTGCGTAAATTAGCCTGCAACAGACGACGGATCATGTAGTCGTAAAGGGAAGAGAGATTGTCTGCAATATCTCCTCCGTTGTCTCGATCCAGCCCTGCTTTAAGCCCGTTATCGATAATGTTGATGGCCTTACTAAGCGCCTCGCCTTTCGCGACTATTTCACCCTGCTGCATAAACAGGCGAGCACGGACCAGGGCGCTATACGCGCCATCAAATAACATTTCAATTAACTGGTGCGGATCGGCGCTCATGACAGCGCTCTCCACACCGATTTGCGCATAGGCTTTGGTACCGCTCGCGGTGTACATGTCTACCTCGTGTTATGAAGAGCTGCTCATGGCTTCAAATTGGCTGCTCAAATAAGAACTGGTGTTGTTGAGTTTGCTCATCATGGTATCCAGCTGCGTAAACTGGGCCTGGTACCGCGCAATCGTGTCATCAATACTGGCACTTACCGAAAGGTACTGTTTAGTCAATTTTTTCAGTGTGTTGTTAATGCTGTCTTGTGCACTATCAATAACACCGTCGTCAGCCAGAAAACCCTTCACCTGAGAAGCAATTTTGGTGGTGATCCCGGTTTCTTTACCATCGCCTACCAGCAGCTGTTGAACATCAACCGAGTTGTCACTTAATGCTTTGCTCAGTTTGTCATTATCGATTTTCAGTTTGCCGGTGGTGCCGTCCTGCGTGATCCCCATCTGGTTTAAGGTCTGGAACTTGCCGTCATTGCCACCCGCAGAGAATTGGGCACGGATACCCGTCTGAATAATTCTTACTGCACTGTCGCCAAGCAGGGCACCGTTACTGGTACTTTGTGCATCGGCACCTGCATCGACGGAGGTGTATTTAGTCAGGGAGCCGATTGTATCTACTAACGAGTTATAGGCATCTACCCAGCTTTTAATTGCGGCAGTGGATTTATCGTTACTTTTGCTTACCGTTACCGTGACATCACTGACTTTTTTTGTCAGGTTCAGGGTAACGCCCTGCGGTGCATCGGTGATGGTATTGCTACTGCGCACAATATTGATGCCATTGACCGTCAGTTCGGCATCCTTGGCTTCGACGATCTGCTCAACGTTATTGCCCGTCACATCTGGGTTATTAAAACTAATAAACTGATTGAGCGTTTCATCGCCAGAAACAGAGATGCTCATTTTGTTTGTCAGGCCGGTTTCCGATGAGGTCAGCACCAGCTGATAATCATTGTCTTTCACCTTTACTATGCTGGCAGAAACACCGCCGTTGGCGTTGTTAATGGCATCCCGCATACCTTCCAGAGATGTTTGCTCTTTTGTCAGCTTGATCTCGACCGGTTCATCTTTCCCGTCCTGCTTGATAATCAGCGTACGTTCTGCGTTATCGTTACCCTGTGCGGCTTTACTGTCGGTCACCGTACTGGTGGTACGAATTGATTGAGCCTGCGCCAGCTGAGTAACATTTACTTTATAGGTGCCTGCAGCAGCGCCTGCCGTTGTGCTTACCGTAAGATCCGTAGAATTACTGACCGCAGTAGTGCTTTTAAACAGAGTGGCATCATTCAGGGCGGTGTTAGCCGTCTGGAATTTTTCCAGAGAACTTTTTAAGGTGCCAAATGCTGTAAGTCTGGCGGAGAAACTACTCTGCTGTTGCGTGATAGGAGTCAGACGTCCCTTTTCAGCAGTAGTCAGATTCGCCAGTAATGTATCCAGAGGCAGGTTGGAACCTACACCCAATGAAGTAAAAGATGCCATGCGTAATCCCTTCAATTGCAAACAGTGGTTAGCCACGTTATCGGCAATGTAGAGATAAAGTTTAATGATGAGATGGAAAAAATGATGACCGGAATAGTACCTAATAAAGGGGGTAATTCAGGGGCTAAAAAAATATGGGCCGAAGATTAAAAAATTCTAAAGTTCGAAATTAAGGTGCCGATACATGGTTAACGGTGAGAAACCGTGGGCCACAGCCCATCAACATCAAAAGACATTGATAAGGAAAAGATCATGGCACAAGTCATCAATACTAACAGCCTGTCGCTGTTGACCCAAAACAACCTGAACAAATCTCAGTCTGCTTTAGGCTCTGCTATCGAGCGTCTGTCCTCTGGTCTGCGTATCAACAGCGCCAAAGACGATGCTGCTGGCCAGGCGATTGCTAACCGCTTCACGTCTAATATCAAGGGCCTGACTCAGGCGTCCCGTAACGCCAACGACGGCATCTCTATCGCGCAGACCACTGAAGGTTCTCTGTCTGAGATCAACAACAACCTGCAGCGTGTGCGTGAACTGTCCGTACAGGCAACCAACGGTACTAACTCTGATTCCGACCTGAAATCCATTCAGGCTGAAATCAGTCAGCGCCTGGACGAGATTGATCGTGTTTCCGGCCAGACTCAATTCAACGGCGTGAAAGTGCTGGCTTCTGACCAGACTCTGAAAATCCAGGTTGGCGCGAACGACGGTGAAACCATCGAAATCAACCTGAAAGAGATCACCTCTAAAACTCTGGGCCTGGATAAACTGGACCTGACTAACCAGGTAAGCAGCAAAGATCTGAACGCTGTTGGTTCGAACATCAAAGATGCAGTTCTGCCGCAGACTGTCCCAGCAACTAAACTGGCTCTTCAGTTCCCTAATACTGCTGCCGCACCACAAGCAAAAGTCTTGGATGACGGCTCACTCGCTGTTCAGGTTGGTAGCGATTATTATACCGGTACGTATGATTCATCAACTAACACCATCAGTTTCAACTCTGGTAGCACCGCAATTGCTACTCCAACTGAAGGTAACCAAAACTCCTTCGTTGATGGTAATGGCGATATCGTATCCCAGGCTACTTTGGCTGGAGCTACTCTTAAAGATAGCAATGCTACACCAGCACCGGCATTCGAAGTTTATCGTAAAGATGACACTGGTGCTTATGCCGTTAAAATTGGCTCTGACACCTATTCAGCTGCATCAATCGACCTCGCTACTGGTGCCGTAACTTTAGGCGCGAAAGATGCGAGTACCACTGATTACAGCACCGGCTATACCAAAGCGAGCACCAACAACGTTCTGGACATCCCTGGTAAAACTACAGCGGCTCAACCAGCAATCGCAGTTAACATGACGGACGTTAATAGCACCCTGAAAGGTACTAATGAACTGCTTTCTCGTGATGTTAAAGATAGCTCTGGTAACACCACCACTCAGTATTTTGTTAAGAATACTAATACTGATGGAAAAGTTTCTTACTATAATGCAACTGCTGATTTGGATCCTTCATCAGCTAACGCAGGTAAAGTTACCGTCGGTACAGAAGCTATGGTTGATCCGCTGAGTGCAATTGATGATGCGCTGGCACAGGTTGACTCCCTGCGTTCCGACCTGGGTGCGGTTCAGAACCGTTTCGATTCTACCATCACTAACCTGGGCAACACCGTAAACAACCTGTCTTCTGCACGTAGCCGTATCGAAGACGCTGACTATGCAACTGAAGTTTCCAACATGTCCCGCGCGCAGATCCTGCAGCAGGCTGGTACTTCTGTTCTGGCCCAGGCTAACCAAACGACTCAGAACGTACTGTCTCTGCTGCGTTAATCCAGCGATTGACTCTACGCGAGTAAACGATAATCAAGGCAGCGAAAGCTGCCTTTTTTTCGACTGGAGCTGGATACATGAGAGAAGTAAGAATTAATGAACCTGCCTTTGTTAAAGATTTTAAGTGTACTGGCGGGGCCTGCCGGGATCATTGCTGTAAAGGTTGGAAAATATCGTTGGATAAGCATACGGTTAAAAAGTATGTTGCCAGCAAAGATTTTCAAATCAGGACCATTGCTGAGGCGAATATTCAGCTGGTAAAAAACAGCGTCCATGATTGGGGAGTTATTAAACTTTCTCAGCAGACTGGAAACTGCCCTTACCTGGATGAAGCACGCCTTTGCTTAGTACATAAAAAGTTAGGCGCTCAGGCTCTGAGCCACACTTGTACGGTATTTCCGCGCATGCAGCGCCTTTACAAGGCTGAAGAGCAAAATTCGCTTAACATTTCTTGCCCGGAAGTTGCTTCTCTCATTTTTAATAATGCCGATGCCATGCGTTTAAATGAGCATCTTAGATTGCAAGAAAAATTCAATAATCACCCTTCACTTACCACGCAAAGCAAATTACTAAACCTTTTTTGTATGAGCTTGATAGATTACGTGAGTTCCGATGTGGAAACGGCTCTCTACGCGACCATCAAATTTTTAATTTTCATTGAAAAATATGACACTATTAATAAAAGTAACCTTTCTGAAATCGAAAATGCTTATGCGTTACTGGCGGATCAATTGCAGTCAGGCGAGATGAAAACTGAACTTGCGTCAATATCTATCGACAGTAAGGTGAAATCGTCTCTGGTTATGCTCATGCAGGACTTTTTCCGTAATGCCCCGGTTTCACGTGGAAGCGGTGTTATTAACCACTATATTGAATGTTTGCTACGTAATCTGGTTTCTGGCGAAGAGATCAATATTGAAGGAAGGATTAGCGGCCTGGAGGCTTACTGGAATGAACAGGTAATACTAGGTATGCGCGAAAGTCACTTTGCCCTTAAGAATTTTATTCTTTATAAGTTCTGGCAAAATGATTTCCCTAATCAATCAGGAGTGCCGCCACTACGCGCACTCTATATGATTGTGGCAGAATACTATTTTATCAAGATGCTCATGTCTGCTTGCGTTAAGGAACGTGGGCATGCAGACATCGAAGATCTTACAAATATTGTTTACAGTTTCCATTCTCTTAGTCAGCATAATAAAGCGGTGACAGATGCCTTTTATCGCCACATCGAGAGCGTAAGGTTAGGGGATGATGTTTCCATGATTCATCTTCTGGCGTAATCTTCCTGACGGCAAAAAGTACACTTTGCCGTCACTTATTTAAGTAATTGATAATAAAGTAAAAATAAAAAATATTAGCATCATGATAAGGTATTGATAGCTAACAAAAGTCAAATAGCCCCCCATTTCTCCCCCTTTTCACACGATTAAAACCCCTCCAGAATCGGATAATCATGCCGATAACTCAACTAACGCAGGGCTGTTTATCGTGAATTCACTCTATACCGCTGAAGGTGTAATGGATAAACACTCGCTGTGGCAGCGTTATGTTCCGCTGGTGCGTCATGAAGCATTGCGGCTTCAGGTACGTCTGCCGGCGAGTGTGGAACTGGACGATCTGCTACAAGCGGGCGGGATCGGGTTACTGAATGCAGTTGACCGATACGACGCTCTGCAAGGAACGGCATTTACGACTTACGCAGTACAGCGTATTCGTGGTGCGATGCTGGATGAACTGCGCAGTCGGGATTGGGTGCCGCGCAGCGTCCGCCGCAATGCACGCGAAGTAGCGCAAGCGATGGGGCAGCTGGAACAGGAGCTTGGACGTAACGCGACGGAAACCGAAGTTGCGGATCGTCTCGGGATCACTACTGCCGACTACCGTCAGATGTTGCTCGATACCAACAACAGCCAACTCTTCTCTTATGATGAGTGGCGTGAAGAGCATGGCGATAGCATTGAACTGGTGACGGACGATCATCAGCAGGAAAACCCGTTGCACCAGTTAATGGAAGGCAACGTACGCCAGCGCGTAATGGAAGCTATTGAAGCTTTACCGGAACGTGAACAACTGGTGCTGACCCTTTATTACCAGGAAGAGCTCAATCTCAAGGAGATTGGCGCCGTGCTGGAAGTAGGGGAGTCGCGGGTTAGCCAGCTGCACAGCCAGGCCATTAAACGCTTACGTACCAAGCTGGGTAAGTTATAGGTGATCCTTGTCACCCGTTAAGTGCCGCACAACGTATTGACAACCAGGAGTTATCATGACGGTGCAGCAATCTAAAAGACGGCCATTAAGCCGCTACCTGAAAGACTTTAAACACAGCCAGACGCATTGCGCCCATTGCCATAAACTGCTTGACCGCATCACGCTGGTCCGTCGTGGAGAGATCGTCAATAAAATCGCGATCTCCCGTCTCGATACCCTGCTGGATGAAGCCGGCTGGCAGCAAGAGCAGCAGGAGTGGGTGGCGTTATGTCGTTTTTGTGGCGATCTGCACTGCAAAGAGCAGAGCGACTTTTTCGATATTATTGGTTTCAAACAGTTCCTGTTTGAACAGACAGAGATGAGCCACGGAACGGTGCGCGAGTACGTTGTGCGTCTGCGTCGTCTTGGCCAGCATCTGACCTCGCTGAATATTTCCCGTGAGCTTCTGACCGACGGTTATCTGGATGAAAATCTGGAGCCGTGGCTGCCTGCGACCAGCACCAACAACTACCGGATCGCGCTGCGCAAATATGCGCAATACAGGTCGCAAATGCCGATGGCGGTGAAGCAGAAAGTCCACCGTGAAACAACTTCTGATATATATTAAAAATGAATAACATGTAGCGCAGTCGTGTTTGACCTTGCGGTTGAACGCCCTACACTACAACCAAAATTCCAATCATATCGGGGTATGTATGAAATTTGCACTTCTGGGTCGTCAGGCGCTGATGGGTGTAATGGCCGTTGCGCTGGTTGCGGGTATGAGCGTCAAGACCTTCGCCGCAGAGGGTCTTTTAAACAAAGTTAAAGAGCGCGGCACGCTGCTGGTTGGGCTGGAAGGGACCTACCCTCCGTTCAGCTTCCAGGGTGACGACGGTAAACTGACCGGTTTTGAGGTGGAGTTTGCCGAAGAGCTGGCAAAACACCTCGGTGTGAAAGCCTCGCTGAAGCCGACCAAATGGGACGGCATGCTGGCGTCGCTGGACTCAAAACGTATTGATGTGGTGATTAACCAGGTCACCATCTCTGACGAACGTAAGAAAAAGTATGACTTCTCCACCCCGTATACCGTCTCCGGTATCCAGGCGCTGGTGAAAAAAGGTAACGAAGGCTCCATTAAATCTGCTGCCGACCTGAAAGATAAAAAAGTGGGCGTCGGTCTGGGGACTAACTACGAAGAGTGGCTGCGCCAGAACGTGCAGGGCGTTGATATCCGCACCTATGACGACGACCCGACCAAATACCAGGATCTGCGCGTAGGCCGTATTGATGCCATTCTGGTTGACCGCCTGGCGGCGCTGGATCTGGTGAAGAAGACCAACAACACCCTGGCCGTTGCCGGTGATGCCTTCTCCCGTCAGGAAGCGGGCATTGCGATCCGCAAAGGCAACGAGGATCTGGTCAAAGCTGTTGATGGTGCCATTGCCGAGATGCAGAAAGACGGCAGCCTGAAGGCGCTCTCCGAAAAATGGTTCGGTGCAGACGTCACAAAGTAAGCAGTTGACTGAAAAAAAAGGCGCTTTGATAAGCGCCTTTTTTATTTCCTCGCCATCAACGTGCATAATAAAAAAATCAGACTTAGACAGGGTTATGGAGGTTTTCATGTCATTACAGAACCTGACGCGTTTTCCGCGGCTGGAATTTATCGGCGCGCCGACGCCGCTGGAGTATTTGCCGCGCTTATCGGATTACCTGGGGCGCGACATCCTTATCAAACGTGATGACGTGACGCCCATAGCAATGGGGGGCAACAAACTGCGCAAGCTGGAGTTCCTCGCGGCGGATGCGCTGCGTGAAGGCGCCGACACGCTGATCACCGCAGGCGCCATCCAGTCGAACCATGTTCGCCAGACCGCGGCCGTGGCGGCTAAGCTGGGCCTGCACTGTATCGCCCTGCTGGAAAACCCGATTGGCACAAAGGCAGAAAACTACCTCAGCAACGGCAACCGCTTGCTGCTGGATCTGTTCAACGTGCAGATAGAGATGTGCGATGCGCTGACCGATCCCGTGGCGCAGCTGAATGAGCTGGCGACCCGCGTTGAAGCCCAGGGTTTTCGCCCGTATGTGATCCCGGTTGGCGGTTCGAATGCGCTGGGTGCGTTGGGCTACGTCGAAAGCGCCCTGGAAATTGCCCAGCAGTGCGAAGGCACAGTCGGCCTCTCCTCGGTGGTGGTGGCCTCCGGCAGTGCAGGTACCCATGCTGGGCTGGCGGTAGGACTGGAGCAGCTGATGCCGGAGGTTGAGCTGATTGGCGTTACCGTATCACGCAGCGTAGCCGATCAAAAACCGAAGGTAGTATCGTTGCAACAGGCGGTGGCACAGCAGCTGGAGGTCAGCGCGAATGCAGATATAGTGCTGTGGGATGACTATTTCGCGCCGGGCTACGGCACCCCTAATGATGAGGGGACCGAGGCGGTGAAACTGCTGGCGCGTCTTGAAGGGATTTTGCTGGATCCGGTCTATACCGGCAAAGCCATGGCCGGGCTTATTGACGGGATCGAACAGAAACGCTTTAAAGATGAAGGCCCGATTCTGTTTATTCATACTGGCGGGGCGCCCGCTCTCTTTGCCTACCATCCTCATGTCTAAATCACAGGCAGAAAAATCATAATGCAAGAAAGTATTCAACTGGTGATTGATTCGTTGCCCTTCCTGCTGAAAGGCGCAGTATTTACGCTGCAGCTGAGTATTGGCGGGATGTTTTTCGGTCTGGTGCTGGGCTTTGTGCTGGCGTTGATGCGCATGTCGCCTCTGCTGCCCGTGCGCTGGCTGGCGCGTTTTTATATTTCCATCTTCCGCGGCACGCCGCTGATTGCCCAGCTGTTTATGATTTACTACGGCCTGCCGCAGTTTGGTATTGAGCTGGATCCCATCCCGGCGGCAATGATCGGTCTGTCGCTTAATACTGCTGCCTATGCGGCGGAAACCCTGCGTGCAGCTATCTCCTCCATCGACAAAGGCCAGTGGGAAGCCGCAGCCAGTATCGGGATGACGCCGTGGCAGACTTTGCGCCGGGCAATTCTGCCGCAGGCCGCGCGCGTGGCGCTGCCGCCGCTCAGCAACAGCTTTATCAGCCTGGTAAAAGACACCTCGCTGGCGGCCACCATTCAGGTGCCGGAGCTGTTCCGCCAGGCGCAGCTGATCACCTCGCGCACGCTGGAGGTCTTTACCATGTATCTGGCCGCCTCGCTGATCTACTGGATCATGGCAACCGTGCTGTCCGCGCTGCAAAACTATTTTGAAAACCAGCTTAACCGCCAGGAGCGTGATCCGAAATGAGTGCTATCGACGTTAAAAACCTGGTGAAGAAATTCCATGGCCAGACGGTGCTGCATGGTATCGACCTGGAAGTGCAGGAGGGCGAAGTGGTGGCGATTATCGGGCCCAGCGGGTCCGGTAAAACCACGCTGCTGCGCAGTATCAACCTGCTGGAGCATCCGGAAGCCGGCACCATTCGCGTGGGTGACATCACCATTGATACCGGTAAGTCGCTGGGTCAGCAAAAAGGGCTGATTCGTCGTCTGCGTCAGCATGTCGGCTTTGTCTTCCAGAGCTTTAACCTGTTTCCTCACCGCACGGTGCTGGAAAACATCATTGAAGGGCCGGTGATTGTCAAAGGCGAACCCAAAGAGGAGGCCACAGCCCGCGCCCGGGAGTTACTGGCGAAAGTGGGGCTTTCCGGGAAAGAGGGCAGTTACCCGCGCCGTCTCTCCGGTGGACAGCAGCAGCGTGTGGCAATTGCCCGCGCCCTGGCGATGCGACCTGACGTGATCCTGTTTGATGAACCTACCTCAGCGTTGGATCCGGAGCTGGTGGGGGAGGTGCTGAATGCCATTCGCCAGCTGGCACAGGAGAAACGTACTATGGTCATTGTCACCCATGAGATGAGCTTTGCCCGCGACGTGGCAGACAGGGCGATTTTTATGGATCAGGGGCGTATTGTGGAGCAGGGGCCGGCGAAAGCGCTGTTTGCCGATCCTCAGCAGCCCCGTACCCGGCAATTCCTTGAGAAATTCCTGATGCAGTAGCATATTTGCTTTTAATTGCTCCGGAATTAATCTCCGGAGCAAAATATTCATCCCTGAAATGAATGGTCCCGCGATTTTATCCCGCCACAAACCCCCTAAGTGCATAAAATCTGTAGATAATTACCTCAGGGTCGATATTTTATACATATAAATAAGATTTATGTGTTAATTTAAGAAATCATAATAATGATTATCTTTACAGGGGCTTCATTCACTTGGTATAAAGGATTTAGACTTTTTTACATGGCGACGGGAGTGCTATCTCCGTTTTCAGGGGATGACATCCGCCAGCGAGGTATATCCCGAACTTCAGCGTCAAACTCAGAACCTGGGTTATGAGTATTTCGCTCTCTGCGTCCGTCATCCGGTACCGTTTACCCGACCGAAAGTCTCGGTGCACTCAACCTATCCGCAACAGTGGATGGCGCACTATCAGGCGGAAAATTATTTCACCATCGATCCTGTGCTGAAACCCGAGAATTTCGTCCACGGGCACTTACCCTGGAACGACGCCTTATTTGCCGATGCGCAGCCCTTATGGGACGGCGCGCGCGACCACGGTCTGCGCAAAGGGATCACTCAGTGTCTGATGCTGCCTAATCATGCGATGGGGTTCCTGTCGGTCTCCAGCACCAGCCTGCCGGTCAATATGATGGCGAATGAAGTGGTTGAGTTGCGTCTGCAAATGCTGGTGCAAATGGCCTTGACCACGCTGCTACGCCTGGAGCATGAAATGGTGATGCCACCCGAGATGAAGTTCAGTAAGCGCGAGAAGGAGATCCTGAAATGGACAGCGGAAGGCAAAACCTCGGCAGAAATAGCAATTATTCTCTCTATCTCTGAGAATACGGTGAACTTCCACCAGAAGAATATGCAGAAGAAATTCAATGCGCCGAATAAAACGCAAATAGCCTGCTATGCGGCAGCGACGGGAATTATCTGACTACACTTCAGTTCTGCGTGGCAGGCGAGTAAACGGCTGAATGCATTGCTTTCAGCCGTTTTTGTTTTATTGACGGTAAGCTTGTTTGATTTGCTTAACGGTGCTGGAAAATACCTCAGCCTGAGCCTGGTCTTCCATCTGGGCAATCTGGCGTTCCATCTTAATGATCACACGACCGGCATCCGCCTGGCCCATCGCCTGCAGCATCAGGGTCAACAGAGATTTCAGACAGGAGACTTCCTGTGCCAGTTCTTGATTATTCTCAGCAGTGGCAAAATCAGGTGTGCTCATTTATTTTCCTCATGATAAAAACGGCGCTTGAGCGCATAGTTCAAAAGTTCAAGGCGGCGGAGTATACCACAAGCCTTAAAAAAAAACGCAGTGCTTGTTTTTTGTACTTTCAGCCGTTTTGTTTATTTAATTGAACGACCGTTCGCCCTACACTTTTAAGACGTTAAGCGGAGGGTATTGTTTAACTAAGGTAGTTAGCAGGTTAATTATTGTTACAAAATTGAGTGAGGTATTTTAACAATAAAAAAATAGCCCCTAAAATTTGTAAATTTTTGAAAACATCAACCTGAAAAATGGTGCCTGAGCCGCATGGCGCAAGGCTTCCGTTTCCAGTTGATGTACAAGTTAATTTCCAAAAAAGAGAGTTATAACGAAGGCCTGCATTTTTTAACGTTTTCAGTTTGCGATAAAAAACGTTAATATGAGCCGAATTAACTGTCTGTAGCGTTATCCCTATTCTGGAGAATTTCCTTTGATCAACGTCCTTCTTGTTGATGACCACGAACTGGTGCGCGCAGGGATACGACGCATTCTTGAAGATATTAAAGGTATAAAAGTTGCTGGCGAGGCCTGCTGCGGTGAAGATGCCGTAAAATGGTGCCGGACGAATAGTGCAGATGTTGTCCTGATGGACATGAACATGCCCGGTATTGGCGGCCTGGAAGCAACGCGTAAAATCGCGCGCGCCTGGGTTGATACCAAAGTAATCATGCTGACGGTTCACACTGAAAATCCCCTTCCTGCAAAAGTGATGCAGGCGGGCGCCGCGGGCTACCTGAGCAAGGGCGCAGCCCCTCAGGAAGTTGTTAACGCTATCCGTTCTGTCTATTCCGGGCAGCGCTATATCGCTTCTGATATCGCGCAGCAAATGGCGCTCAGCCAGATTGAACCAGAAAAGACCGAATCACCGTTTGCCAGTTTGTCTGAGCGCGAATTGCAGATTATGCTGATGATTACCAAAGGCCAGAAGGTGAATGAGATCTCTGAGCAGCTTAATCTCAGCCCGAAAACGGTGAACAGCTACCGCTACCGTATGTTCAGTAAGCTGAACATTCATGGCGATGTCGAACTCACTCACCTGGCCATCCGTCATGGTCTGTGCAATGCCGAGACCCTAATTAGTCAGTGAGTGAAGTGTTTGATTCCAGTGCTTTCCTGAAAACCGTCACCAGCCAGCCAGGCGTCTACCGGATGTATGACGCAGGCGGGACGGTTATTTACGTCGGTAAAGCGAAAGATCTTAAGAAGCGTCTTTCCAGCTATTTCCGCAGCAATCTTGCCTCCCGCAAAACTGAAGCCCTGGTCGCTCAGATCCAGCAGATCGACGTCACTGTGACCCACACAGAGACCGAAGCGCTGTTGCTGGAGCATAACTACATCAAGCTCTACCAGCCGCGTTATAACGTGCTGCTGCGTGACGACAAATCCTACCCGTTTATTTTTCTCAGCAGCGATACCCATCCGCGTCTGGCTACCCATCGCGGTGCCAAACATGCGAAAGGTGAGTATTTCGGCCCGTTCCCTAACGGCTACGCCGTTCGGGAAACGCTGGCGCTGCTGCAGAAGATATTCCCGATTCGCCAGTGCGAAAACAGTGTCTATCGCAACCGCTCTCGCCCTTGTCTGCAGTATCAGATTGGTCGTTGCCTTGGGCCCTGTGTGGAAGGGCTGGTCAGCGAAGAGGAGTACGCACAACAGGTAGAATATGTGCGCCTGTTCCTGGCTGGTAAAGACGATCAGGTGCTGAACCAGCTTATTGCCCGCATGGAGAAGGCCAGCCAGGCGCTGAACTTCGAAGAGGCGGCACGGATCCGCGATCAGATCCAGGCGGTACGACGGGTCACGGAAAAACAGTTTGTCTCCAATACCGGCGATGACCTGGACGTGATTGGCGTGTCGTTCGATGCGGGCATGGCCTGCGTCCATGTACTCTTTATCCGCCAGGGTAAGGTGCTGGGCAGCCGCAGCTATTTCCCTAAAGTGCCAGGCGGTACCGAACTGGGTGAAGTGGTCGAGACCTTTGTCGGCCAGTTCTATTTGCAGGGCAGCCAGATGCGAACCCTGCCGTCGGAAATTTTGCTCGATTTTAATCTCAGCGATAAAACGCTGCTGTCAGATTCGCTGTCGGAGCTGGCGGGACGCCGGGTTAACGTACAGACCAAACCGCGCGGCGATCGTGCCCGCTACCTCAAGCTGGCGCGCACCAATGCGGCAACGGCGTTGACCACCAAACTGTCGCAGCAGTCGACTGTCCATCAGCGTCTTATCGCGCTGGCAACCGTGCTTAAGCTGCCGGAAGTGAAACGGATGGAGTGTTTCGACATCAGTCATACGATGGGGGAGCAGACGGTGGCCTCCTGCGTGGTATTTGATGCTAACGGACCGCTACGGGCGGAGTACCGGCGCTACAACATTACGGATATCACTCCCGGTGACGATTACGCGGCCATGAACCAGGTGCTGCGCCGTCGCTATGGGAAAGCTATTGAAGAGAGTAAGATCCCGGACGTTATCCTGATTGACGGTGGTAAAGGCCAGCTCGCCCAGGCAAAATCCGTTTTTGCCGAACTGGATGTAAGCTGGGATAAGCATCATCCGCTGCTGCTGGGCGTGGCGAAAGGCACCGATCGTAAAGCCGGGCTGGAGACGCTGTTCCTTGAGCCGGAAGGGGAGGGCTTTAGCCTGCCGCCGGACTCACCTGCGCTCCATGTGATCCAGCATATTCGCGATGAGTCGCACGCTCATGCCATTAGCGGTCACCGTAAAAAACGGGCAAAAGTAAAAAATACCAGTACTCTGGAAACGATCGAAGGGGTCGGGCCAAAACGTCGCCAGATGTTGCTGAAATATATGGGCGGTTTGCAAGGATTACTCAACGCCAGCGTAGAGGAAATTGCAAAAGTGCCAGGTATTTCGCAAGGGCTGGCAGAAAAGATCTACTACTCGTTGAAACATTGAGGGCTCTGTAGCAACATAGGGCTAATAATTACTGACAACAAACAGTTACCGTCACTATGCGATTAAATATCCCTACATTGCTGACGCTTTTCCGCGTCGTTCTCATTCCTTTCTTCGTACTGGCGTTTTATCTGCCATTTGTCTGGGCGCCTTTCGCATGTGCACTTATCTTTTTTGTTGCGGCAGTCACTGACTGGTTCGATGGCTACCTGGCGCGTCGCTGGAATCAAAGCACCCGTTTCGGCGCGTTTCTCGACCCGGTGGCTGACAAGGTGATGGTGGCCATCGCCATGGTGCTGGTGGTTGAGCACTATCACAGCTGGTGGGTCACACTGCCTGCGGCGACCATGATTGCCCGTGAAATTATTATCTCTGCCCTGCGCGAGTGGATGGCGGAGCTGGGTAAACGCAGCAGCGTGGCTGTCTCCTGGATCGGTAAGGTCAAAACCACCGCGCAGATGGCGGCGCTGGTATGGATGCTGTGGCGTCCAAACGAGTGGGTAGAGTGGGCAGGTATTGGCCTGTTTATGGTCGCGGCGGTGCTGACCCTGTGGTCAATGTTGCAATATTTGAACGCCGCGCGCGGGGATTTGCTTGATCAGTGATCGTTTCGGCGCAATTTTCAGCAAACGATCTATCCTTGCGAAAATTAACGTTGACTCAAAGCGTCAGGTAAGTAGAATGCAACGCATCGAACGACGGCACGGCCTGTTAGTCGATAGCAAAATCAAGTGATTAGCATAATGACTTGATGAATGCGGGAATAGCTCAGTTGGTAGAGCACGACCTTGCCAAGGTCGGGGTCGCGAGTTCGAGTCTCGTTTCCCGCTCCAAATTTAAGACATGCGCAATAGCGGGTGTCAGTCGTAAGACAAAAGATTTAAGGCGCGTTAGCAAAGCGGTTATGTAGCGGATTGCAAATCCGTCTAGTCCGGTTCGACTCCGGAACGCGCCTCCACTTTCTTCCCGAGGCCGGATGGTGGAATCGGTAGACACAAGGGATTTAAAATCCCTCGGCGTTCGCGCTGTGTGGGTTCAAGTCCCACTCCGGCTACCATGGGAAAGACAAGAATAATCAAAGCAATAAGCAGTGTCGTGAAACCACCGAAAGGTGGTTTTTTTGTGCTTCAAATTTCATCGCCCTCTCAAACTTTCCTCGTATTCACCGGAATTAATCACCTTTCTTTACGACCAGCTTCGCGTTACGGATAACTATTCTGTAAAAAGGTAGTACTCGCTAATAACGACAACTTCGCGAGGGGTTCAAAATGAACAAACTGACCTTGATTACCGCGTTAGTGACCTTCGCTGCATCATGCGCCTGGGCTGCGGGCGATGACGATATCATCTATGACAGCCAGGGCCATCCCATCCGCCATGGTAAGCAGGATGATGATCCGGACCAACAGCGCAGTGGCGATCACACCAACCGGCGCAGCGAGCAGAATTAGCGGCGATCAGGGTTTACCAAACAGACGCGAGATCTGCGCCCCCTTCAGGAAGATAAACGCTAACAGCAAGCCGCCCCACAGGGCCATGGTGATGTAGCTGCTCACGCCCAGAATATTGAGGCCGCTCTCCAGCATCTGGAGCAGGATCAGCGCCATCACCATGCCAAAGACTTTACCGAAGCCTCCGTCCGGATTTACCCCGCCCAGCACAGCCGCCAGAATCGACACCAGCAGATAAGATTCACCGTAAGAGGCCTTGGCTGAATTGAGTTTCGACATCATCAGCAGGGCGGCAATCACGCACAGTACTGAGGAGAGCACATAGACCCAGATAAGCGTTTTACGGGTATTTATCCCAGAGTAGTGGGTCGCCTGCTCGTTAGAGCCGATCAGGTAGAGGGTGCGCCCGAAAGCGGATTTTTCGAGGATCACCCACAATACGACCACCACCGCCAGAAAGACCAGCAGCGGCAGCGGAATGCCGAGGATATTGGTGCTGTTAATCACCAGAATATAGTCCGGGAAGTTAGAAATCGCCGAACCTTTGGAGATAAGGATATTAATGCCTTTCAACAGGGTCATGATCCCAAGGGTGGCTAAAATCGGCGAGACCCGCACCACGGCGACCAAAAATCCAATCACCGAACCGATCGCCAGGGCCATGACTAACCCGGCGGCAATCACCAGCAGCATGCTGCTGAAGGTTGGAGGATAATGGGTAGCGACCCAGGCCATCACCAGACCGCAGGCGTTCATGGTGGCGATGATGGACAGGTTGATCCCCCCGGTGAGGATCGTCACCGCCATCGCGAGGGCCAGCACGCCGAGGATCGGCATTTGCGAGGCAATGGACTGGAAGTTAGCGGCTGACCAGAACACCGAGGGTATCAGGAAGCTGAACGCGATCACCACCACCGCGATTAACACGCTCAGGTAAATCTCGACGCGATCCTGGGTTTTATTGGCGCTCATACTATGACTCCCTGACCTTTACGCTGACTCCATGCCGTCATGCTGATACTGGTGACAATCACCACCCCGGTAACGACCGTATGCCAGTACGAGGAGATCCCTAACAGGTTAAGACCGTTCTGCAGCACGGCGAGTAAAATCACCCCTAACAGGGTGCCGAGTAAGGTGCCGCGCCCGCCGACGATACTGGTTCCGCCTAACACCACGGCAGCGAGTACCGTCAGTTCGTAGCCCAGCAGAGAGTCGGGCGCGACGGTTAAGACGGTCGCGGATTGCACCACGCCAGCCACGCCGGACATCAGCCCCATGTAGCCATAGACAAACAGCTGCATTTTAAAGATGCCAAATCCCATGCGGGAGGCCGCCTCCCGGTTGCCGCCCATGGCATAAATCATCCGCCCGACGCTGGTTTTATTCATGATGAAGCCGGTTAACGCCACCACTGCCAGCAGGGTGATGATCGGCAGGCTTAAGCCATAGTCGTAGCCATCTGCGGCGGTGAATTTGAACAGCATCACTCCCTCTTCAAACCACTCAGGATAGCTGTAGAGCCAGACGCCTTTGGTCAGGTAGAGCAGCAGGCCGTAAAAAATATTCAGGGTTGAGATGGTGATAATGATGGAGGGCACGTTAAGACGGTTGACCAGCGTGGCGTTGATCAACCCGAGCAGCAATCCCAGCCCCCCGGCCAGCGCAAACGCGAGGGCAAAGTTTCCGCTGGTACCCTGAATCAGCGTCACCATCACGTACTGTGAAATGATGGTCATGGCTGGAAAGGAGATATCGATCCCGCCGGAAATCAGCACAATAAACAAGCCGCAAGCCAGAATAGTGAGCATGGCGTAGTTATTGATCAGATCGTAGATATTGCCGAGCGTCAGAAAGTCGCTGCTGGCAAACGACAGGTAGCCGCCAATCACCAGTATGGTCAGGCTTAAAAACAGCTCGTGGGTTTTGATCCCGAATTTATTAACCATTAACCACCTCCGCCAGCGCGGCTTCCGAGGTCTTTTCCGGGAGGAGTTCCGCGACGATCTCACCCTTGCGCATGACTAGAATACGATGGCTATTGAAGTAGGCTTCATCGATCTCATCGGTGATCATCAGCACCGCGATCCCCTGGCGCGACAGGGCGGAGATGATTTGATAGATCCCCGCTTTATTGGCAATGTCCACCCCGACGGTGGGGGAGTCGAGGATCAGCACCCTGGGATTGATCGCCAGCCATTTGGCTATCGCCACACGCTGGGCATTGCCCCCGGAGAGGGTATTGACCGGCAGGTTGACGCTGCCAATTTTAATGCTCAGTTGCTCGACTAAATCGGCGACGACGCGGTCCGCTTTGGTTCTGTCTAACAATTTAAAAGGCGTTTTAAGCCGTCGAAGCACGGTAGAGATAATGTTGTCGTTGATGGACTGTTCCATCACCAGGCCGGTGCTCATCCGGTCTTCGGAGACATAGCCAATCCCGGCATTGATCGCATCCCGGTTGCTTGCGAAGCGCACCGCTTTGCCTGCCAGCACTATCTCCCCGGAGTCAGGCTGCGTGAGCCCAAACAGGCTCAGGCAAAGCTCTGTTCTGCCCGCACCGAGTAATCCGGTAATGGCGAGGATCTCACCCTGATGCACCTGAAATGAGATGTTCGTGTATTGATGATGTTTAGTGAGGTTCTTAACGCTCAGCGCTACGTCGCCAAGTTTTTCTACCGGCGGTAATAGCGCATACGAAAACTCTTTACCGGTCATCAGAAAAGCGAGTTTTTTATTATTGATGTCGCTGGCAGGCCAGGTGCCAACCAGGGCGCCATTTTTGAGTACGCTGATACGGTCGGAAATAGAGAGCACTTCATCCAGACGGTGGCTGACAAACACGACGCAAATATTCCTTTTCTTTAAATCGCCAATCACCCGCAGCAGTCCTTTTACCTCCTGCATGGTGAGGGAGGCGGTGGGCTCATCCATAATAATCAGCCTGGCTTCCTGGGCCAGCGCCCGGCAGATCGCCACAATCTGGCGCTGGGCAATGGGCAGAGACTCCACATTGGCATCCAGATCCAGCTCCGCCTCAATACTTTTCACGGTGCGCGCGGCGATGCGATGGATCTCACCCTTATTCACCAGCAGGTTATGGTGATGCTGGTGGATAGCGATGTTTTCCGCCACGGTGAGGTTCGGGAACAGAGAGAGATCCTGATAAATAACCTGTATCCCGGCTTTCACCGAGTCGATGGGGGAGAGGTGGGAGCGGGGCTTGCCGTCAATGACGATCTGAAAGCCGGGATCGGGTTTATAGACGCCAGAAATAATTTTAATCAGCGTCGATTTGCCGCAGCCGTTCTGCCCGGCCAGACAATGGACCTCCCCGGGAAATAGCGTCAGGTCGATGTTATCCAGCGCTTTCACACCGTAGAACGTTTTGCTGATATGACCCAGTGAAATAAACGGCTCCATTATTACCTCTCAGGGGCTCACACAGCACGCCCTTATTGCGACCATCGCAGCAGGGCGTGCAGAACCAACGGATTAATACAGGCTGTCGATATTTTCTTTCGTCACGCGCAGGACTTTGTGGAATTTGATGATGCGTTTTTCAGTATCCACATCCGCTTTACCGAGGTTAGGGATCTCAAGACCCTGGGTAATCTCTTCTCCCTTCAGAACCTTGTCGGCCACGGCGGTAATGGCGTAACCCGCAGAGGCCGGGTCGTAGGTGATGCCCATGGCGATATCACCGCTCTTAATCAGGGAAGCGGCCTGAGAGGGGATCATCATGCCGTAAACAAACACTTTGCCTTTCGCCCGTTTCTCTTTCACCGCGCGGCCCGCGCCGATTGGTCCCTGAGAGCCAAAGGAGACAATCCCTTTCAGGTCGGGGTGAGCTTTCATCAGGTCGATGGTGGTCCGGCGGGCATCGTCGATATTCTCGGCCACCGGCATACGGCTGGTGACTTCATGCATATCCGGGTAGTGCTCTTTCTGATATTTGACGAACAAATCCGCCCACAGGTTATGTTGCGGCACGGTCAGGCTGCCGACATAAATAACATAGCCTCCTTTACCGCCCATGGCTTTGGCCATCTCTTCGACGTTATCGGCGGCAAATTTTTCGTTATCAATAATTTCAACGTCCCAATTGGCGCTCGGTTGCCCCGGGGATTCGTTGGTTAATACCACGATGCCAGCATCCCGCGCCTTTTTAAATACCGGCTCGAGCACATCGGCATCGTTGGGGACAATCCCGATCGCCGATACTTTTTTCGCGATTAAGTCCTCAATAATTTTCACCTGCTGCGGGGCATCGGTGCTGGAAGGGCCTACCTGAGAGGCTTTAATACCGAGGTCACTGCCGGCTTTGGTGACACCTTCCCCCATACGATTAAACCAGGGCATGCCATCTATTTTTGAAATATTTACCACTTCAATTTCTTTCGCCATTGCGGAAGTGGAAAATACCATCAATCCGAGCAAACCAGCCGACAGTAATTTTGTTAAGCACATTTTACTCATCTCATACCTCTGAATGGTGGTGAAAATAAATGATAGTGATAACGTTGTTTCGCTGTTTGACCTACCCGTGTTCATTTTTAATATTAGGTGATAATAATCCTTCCCTCGCAGACTTTATCCCGGATAAAGTCAGGGGAAATAGCGAGTTAGCTCCGCTGGATTAAAGAATTAACAGTAGGGTTTTCATATTTATAATGTTATGGAACTACTGGCTTATCGCATGGACTATTATGCCAATACTCTGTTTTGGGATTTCCGTCACTTATCAGGCTTCCTGCGCCATCCGCCGGGCTGAAGCAACGGTATGGCGCGTTTAAGGGAAACTGCCGCTTTTTTTGACCTCAAGCCTGTACAACCGACGCTGAAAAGCGCCTAATACCGTCTCCAAAATTTCTATCATTCACAGTTAACAGGTCTGTTATTGATGAATAAATCCCATCGCTTCGCGCCAGCGCCTGTCTGCTGTGATGATCCTCTGTGCTGTCGGCCCGTTTTGCCGTCGCCAGACTCATTTTCAAGGGACAGATAGCCATGCAGCGTCGACAATTTCTTAAAAATAGCGTTCTTCTTTCTGCCGCAGGCCTGGTGGGCCCGGCCGTTGCCAGCAAGACGGTAGTGCAAAACAACGGTCCGCTTGCCGCACCGGTGATGCGCCGCCGCTTTGTCTTGTCGCAAACCTATAAACTGACGCCGCCGCAGGGCTCCAGCGGCGTCGTTAAGCTGTGGATCCCGCTCCCGGTGGATACTGCCTTTCAGCAGATGACCGGCATGGCGTTTACCGGCAACTATCAGCAGGCCTATGTCACCACCAACAACACCTATGGCGCGAAAACCCTGTTCGCAACCTGGCCAAAAAGTGAAGGCGATCTGCTGCTTCAGCTCGATCTTGAGATCGAAACGGCGGACTGGGAGCCGCTGAAACATGACGCGCTGAAAAACTGGCAGGCACCGGAGCAGATTGTTTATCCGTTGGCGGTGAAGCCATACCTGCTGCCAACAACGCACACACCGGTTGATGGCCTGGTACGCGAAACGGCGCAAAAAATTACCGGCGGCGAAACCGATCCACTGAAGAAAGCGCGCCTGCTCTACGAATGGGTCAGCAGCCATATGGAGCGCGATAACGACGTGATCGGCTGCGGCACCGGCGATGTGACGACCATTCTGCAAAGCGGCAAGCTCAGCGGCAAATGCACCGACATCAGCTCGGTATTTGTTGCCCTGGCGCGCGCCAGCGGCATCCCGGCGCGGGAACTGTTCGGCATCCGCCTGGGCCGTGCCAACAAACTGGAGCGCTACTCCGCCAGCGCCTTCGGCAAGGCCGACAGCGCGGGGGTGGCGGACGTCAGCGGCGGGCAGCACTGCCGGGCGGAGTTTTATCTGGCCGGTTATGGCTGGCTGCCGTGCGACCCGGCGGACGTCACCAAAATGCGTCTGGCGGAGAAAAAAGCCCATCAGGATCCCGATGTGCAGGCGGTGAATGCTTACCTGTTTGGCAACTGGGAGATGAACTGGGTGGGCTTCAACTACGGGCGCGATTTCGAGCTGTACCCGGCGACGGAGCAGGGGGCGGTAAATAACTTTGGCTACCCCTATGCCGAGGTGGACGGCGATCCGATCAATTTTTACGATCCAAAGGTGTTCACTTACCACTATGTCTCAACTGAACAACGCTAAGGGGGCAGGCCTTACCCTGCTGACGGCAGCCGCGGCTGCCGTTACCGCCGGGCTCTGCTGCGTCGGACCGCTGCTCTACCTGCTTTTTGGAATCTCAGCGGCGGGGTTTGCCGGGCTCAGCCAGTTTGAGTTTCTGCGCCTGCCGATGATTGCGCTCTCCCTCGGGCTGATGCTGCGGGTGTTCTGGCGGCTCTATTTTTCAAAAAGGCTGTGGTGTACCGGGCGTTTCACCCTGGGGCAGATGCGTTTACTGTTCTGGCTCTCGCTGCCGGTACTGCTGCTGGTGCTGTTCTACCCCACGGTGGTAGCCTGGATTTATGAGGTGATGGAATGAAACGACTGTTAATAAGCGCCTGTCTGCTGCTTCCGCTGTTTGCCCAGGCCGCGAATGAAAAAGTGGTGCTGGATGTGCAGGGCATGACCTGTTCGCTGTGCGTCATTTCGGTTAACCAGGCCCTGCGTGAAACGGAAGGGGTGGTGAAAGCGAAAGCGTCGTTGAAGACGCGCCAAACCGACGTCATCGTCCCGGAAGGTTTCCCGACGGAGACATTATTACAGGCGGTGGCGAAAACGGGATATACGGCAACCGTGAACCGTATTGAAAAACCGTAAATATAATAATTACGCATTATGGCTTAATTATTATTGTCGTACTGGCGCCTTTCTGAAATACCAGGAAAGGCGCCCTATCACACAAATATTGATAAATTATGATGATATTACTTCAGTTTCATAAATATTACGTTACAAAACGTTGACCTTCCTGCCCGCGCGCTCTATCTTAGAATAAGTTTCTCTATCAATTGCTCCATTTTTATCCTTATATCGCTTTTTATGACGATGGGTTATTCCGTCGCTGCAGCTTATTGTGGATTACGGTCAATATGAATATAACCGCGAGTAAATATACCCTCTGGATGCGCGATGTTACCCTTAATCCGTGGGCCGCTTTTTATTTTCTGCAATCCGTACTGATTAATTATTCGTTTGGATATTCATTCAGCCTGCTCTATTCAGTGGCATTTAGCTGTGTGCTTTTTGTCCTGTGGCGGATCGCGCCTCGCGTGCAGAAAGGGTTTATTGCCCTGTGTAGCCTGCTGGCGGCCATCTACTTCCCGTTTGAGCAGGCCTATGGCGCACCGAACTTTAATACTCTGTTGGCGCTGCACTCCACCAACTTCAGTGAGTCCGTCGAGATCCTGACAATATTCCCGTGGCACAGCTATCTGGTCTCATTGATCATTCTGGCGCTGGGCGGGGTGGCGCTCCGGCGTAAAATTACGCCTAAACAGCCCTGGCGCCGTATCGATATGATCTGTCTGGCCTTCAGCGTCGCCTGTTTCTTTATGACGCCGATGAAAAACCTGGTCCACTGGGGAAACTTCACCCTGCTGGATGTGGGCTATCCGGTGTTCCGCTTCGTAAAAGATGTGGTGATCAACAACCACGAAGTGGTGCAGGAAAAAGCACACATGCTGGAGCTGGCTAAACTGAAGGACGACTGGACCGTGCTGGCGGTGAAACCTCGCTACCACAATTACGTGGTGGTGATCGGTGAAAGTGCGCGTCGGGATGCCTTAGGTGCTTTTGGCGGGCAGTGGAATAACACCCCCTTTGCCAGCACGGTGAAGGGCACGTTGTTCACGGATTATGTCTCCTCCAGTGCCTCCACCCAAACCTCGCTGGGCCTCTCCATGACCCGGGTGAGCGGGGGAAATCCGGAGTACCAAAATAACTTCGTCACGCTGGCAAACCGCGCCGGATTCCAGACCTGGTGGTTCTCCAATCAGGGACAAATTGGTGAAAACGATACCGCTGTCGCCAGTATTGCGAAGCGTGCCAATAACGTGCAGTTTTTACGCAAAGGCTATTATGAAGATGAAAATAATCCCCGGGATGAAACCTTATTACAGATGACGCAGCAGGTGCTTTCTACCCGCCACAGCCAAACGCAGCTGATCGTCCTGCATTTAATGGGCTCACATCCCCAGGCCTGCGAGCGCACCCAGGGAAAATATGGTGAATTTGTGCAGTCGAAAGAGACCTCCTGCTACATCTACAGCATCACCCAGACCGACAACCTGTTAAAACAGCTTTATCAGCAGCTACAAAATAGCGGCGACAGCTTCTCGATGGTCTATTTCTCCGATCACGGTCTGACCTATAAATCCCGTCTGACCGGGGGGCAGTATATGGGGCATGGTGATGCCTTCCAGCAAAACTATCAGGTGCCCTTTATGATCATGTCGAGCGACGACAAAGAGCATCGCCTGATTAAAGCCCGCCGCTCTGCCAATGATTTTCTCGATTTCTTCTCCGTCTGGACCGGGATCGAGGCGAAAGAGTTAAGCCCGAAATACGCCTTTGTCTCGGAGCAGGATGTGGGCTCTCCCACGGTGACCAACTTTAAGCAGCAGAAAGTGAATTACGCGCAGCTGCCTGACGATCTTCATTGATAACGCCAGTCAGGGAGACCTGACTGGCGGGCTTCCGCTCAGACACCGCCCAGATAAGCCTTTCTGACCTCCTGATTGCCGAGCAGCTCTTCGCCGCTGCCGCTCAGGCGGATCTGGCCGTTGACCATTACATAGCCCCGGTCGGAGAGCTTCAGCGCATGGTGCGCGTTCTGCTCCACCAGAAAAATGGTCATCCCGTTGCGGGCCAGCTCCCGCAGGGTCTGGAAGATCTGCTTCACCACTATCGGCGCTAAACCCAGGCTCGGCTCATCGAGCAACAGCAGTTTTGGCCGACTCATCAGGGCCCGGGCGATGGCCAGCATCTGTTGTTCGCCGCCGGACATGGTCATTGCCCGCTGTTTTCGCCGCTCTTTCAGGCGCGGAAAGAGGTCAAACATGCTCTGCAGATCCTCGGCCGCATGCTGGTTGCCAATGGGGATGGTCCCCATCAGCAGGTTCTCTTCTACCGTCATATCCGGGAAAATGCGCCGTCCTTCCGGGGCCTGGGCGATGCCGCCCGAAGCGACATAGTGGGTCGATTTATGGCTAATATCTTCGCCGCAAAACAGAATTTGCCCGTCGCGCACCCGGGGCTGGCCGAAAATCGACATCAGCAGGGTCGATTTTCCCGCCCCGTTAGCGCCGATCAGCGCTACGGTTTCGCCGGGATTCACCTGCAACGAAACCTGCTTTAGCGCCTGGATCACCCCGTAATAGACATCCACCTGACGAAACTCCAGCATCGCCTCACTCATACACTGACCTCGCTCTCATCGGTGCCCAGATAGGCGGCAATGACTTTTTCATCGTGCTGGATCTGTTCGGGTTTACCCTGGGCGATCACATCTCCGTGGTCGAGGACGATGATGTGATCGGAAATCTCCATCACCATGCCCATATCGTGCTCGATCAGCAGGACGGTGATGTCATGGCGATCGCGCAGGAAGCGGATGATGTTACTCAACGTGTGGGTCTCCACCGGGTTCAGCCCGGCGGCCGGTTCATCAAGACAGATCATCTCCGGGCCGGTACACATGGCGCGGGCAATTTCGAGTCGCCGCTGCTGGCCGTAGGAGATCTCGCCCGCCAGCCGGTTGGCGCAGTCCACCAGATCCACCACCTCCAGCCAGTAGAAGGCCCGATCCAGGGCGTCGCTCTCCGCCCGGCGATAGGCGGGGGTATTCAGCACCCCGGCCAGCAGGTTGCGGTTCACCTGCATATGCTGGGCCACCAGCAGGTTCTCCACCACCGACATCTCGCGGAACAGGCGGATATTCTGGAAGGTACGCGCCAGCCCGGCCCGGTTGACCAGATGGGTGCCGCCAAACATCTTGTAGTAGAGACGCTGGCCGAACTGCGCCGGGTTGATCCAGTCTCCCGGCTGGAATTTCTGCCCGAGGACCTGGATCACGTTGGTGGTTTTGCTGCGGGTATTGAACAGAATATTGCCGCCGGAGGCTTTATAAAACCCGGTCAGACAGTTGAAGACCGTAGTTTTCCCCGCGCCGTTTGGCCCGATCAGGGCGGTGATAGAGCCGCGCTGCACCTCCAGATTGACGTCGTTTAGCGCCTTAATGCCGCCAAAATGCATCATCAGATGCTCCACGCTCAGGATAGTCCCGTTCATGGCGCCACTCCTTTTCGCACCGCGAAGCCGCTGCGGTTGATACGGATAAGGCCGCGTGGCCGCCAGATCATCATTACCACCATTAACACGCCAAAGAGCAGCACCCGGTACTCCGCAAAGGTGCGCAACAGCTCCGGTGTCACGGTGAGCACGAAGGCCGCCAGCACCACCCCGACGGTGGAGCCCATTCCGCCCAACACCACGATGGCGAGGATCAGGGCCGACTCAAAGAAGGTGAACGAGGTGGGGTTAACGAACCCCTGATAGGTGGCGAAGAATACCCCGGCGATCCCCGCGGTCGACGCCCCAAGGGTAAAGGCTGACAGCTTGACCAGCACATGGTTGAGGCCCATGGAGCGGCAGGCAATTTCGTCTTCGCGCAGCGCTTCCCAGGCGCGGCCAATGGGCATTCGCGTCAGGCGATGCTTGATGTAGAGCACCACTAGCACCACCAGTAGCAGCACGGCGTAGATGAAGATGAACTTCAGATTGGGGTTAAAGGTCAGGTTAAAAAACTCGTGGAACGGGACGCCGCCATCTTTCGCCCGCCGACCAAACTCCAGCCCGAAAAAAGTGGGGGGCGGGGCGGAGACGCCGTTCGGCCCGCCGGTAAAGGTCAGCCAGTTGTTCAGCACCAGACGGATGATCTCCCCGAAGCCGAGGGTCACAATCGCCAGATAGTCGCCGTGCATCCGCAGCACCGGGAAGCCGAGCAGGGCGCCTGCGGCAGCGGCCATGAGTGCCGCCAGGGGTAGCATGGTCCAGAAGCCGAGCCCCAGATACTGATAGCCCAGCGCCAGCCCGTAGGCACCGATAGCGTAAAAGGCGACGTAGCCAAGATCCAGCAGCCCCGCGAGCCCGACCACGATATTTAGCCCGAGGCCGAGCAGAACGTAGATCAGGCCGAGGATTGCCACCGTCAGCACGTATTTGGTGGCGACGAAAGGAAAACAGACCGCCAGAGCGATTATCAGCGGCAGGATCCAGCGCATCCGGCTTTTGTACTCCGGCGGGCGGACGTAAACCCCGGCGCTGTCGCTCTCGAAACGCGCGGAGAGACGCCTGCCCGGCGCGGTCATTAAAAAGGTGCTAAGTAAGAAACGTCCTGTCATTACCGTGGCGATGATCCACGCCAGGCGCCGCCCTTCGAAGTTAAAGCTGTAGCCATCCAGCACCACACCCGCCACCGGACCGAAAATAATCAGCGCGACCATGCCCGCAAAAATGGCGTCGAGGAGGCAGCGTTTGAGTGAAAAGCCGTCGTGAGCAACGGGCTGTGAAACGATCTGTGACGTCATGTTGTTTCTCTCACACTTTGGCCACGACGGGGCGGCCAAGCAGTCCCTGAGGACGGAAAATAAGGATCACCACCAGCAACCCAAAGGAGAAGACATCTTTATAATCGGTGTTGACCATGCCGGAGAACTGCGCCTCGGCGATGCCGAGGATTAACCCCCCTAACATGGCGCCGGGCAGGGAGCCGATCCCCCCGAGCACGGCGGCGGTAAAGGCTTTAATCCCGATAATAAACCCGGCGTAAAAATCAAAGGTGCCGTAGTTCATGGTGATCAGCACGCCCGCCAGCCCTGCCATCGCCGCGCCAATCACAAACACCAGGGAGATAATCCGGTCGGTATTAATGCCGAGAATCGACGCCATCTTGCGATCCTGCTGCACGGCGCGACACATCCGCCCTAAACGGGTGTGGCTGATGATCCAGGTCAGCACCAGCATCCCGGTGAACGAGGCGATCAGAATGAAGACTTTGGTGTAGGTGATCTGCACAAAACCTTCGCCAATGTGAAAGCGAAGCACACCATCGAGCATGGTGGGCACCCCTTGCTGGCGTGGGCCCTGGCTGAGCTGAGCGTAATTTTGCAGGATCAACGACATGCCGATGGCGGAGATCAGCGGGGCCAGGCGCGTAGAGTTACGCAGCGGTTTATAGGCGATGCGTTCGATGGTCCAGCCATAGACGCCGGTTACCACGATGGTGAAGACCAGCGTGCCGAGGATCAGCAGCGGAAAAGATTCCAGCCCGAAGAAGGAGAGGAGCGCCAGGCCGATGGCGCAGAGATAGGCGGAGATCATATAGACTTCGCCGTGGGCGAAGTTAATCATGCCAATAATGCCGTAGACCATGGTATAGCCGATGGCGATCAATCCGTAGACCGACCCCAGCGTTAAGCCATTGATTAGCTGCTGCAGAAAGAAAGTTTCCATTATCGCGCGCTTGTGTTACAGGCCGCAGGTTGCGCTGCGGCCCGATGGTTATAGTGCGTCGGTATGTCGCCATACCGACGTTGAGCGGTTACTGCACTTCCTGATATTTGCCCTTGTCGTCCCACTCGTACACCACGTAGTCGGAGACTTTCAGGTCGCCTTTGCTGTCCCAGGATTTTTTGCCCATTACGGTATCCACCGAATTGGCTTTCAGCCATTCGCTGGCTTTGGCTGGATCGGCACCGCCCGCAGCTTTAAATGCCGCAGCAATGGCCTGCACAGAGGCGTAGGCGTAGAGGGTATAGCCTTCCGGCTCGAATTTACTGGCGCGGAATTTGTCGATCACCGCTTTGCCTTCCGGGATCAGGCGCGGGTCTTTGCCGAAGGTCATGTAGATGCCGTTGGTGTACTGCGCACCCCCGGCAGCGGTGACCATCTCTTCGTTGACGATGCAGTCCCCGGAGAAGAATTTCGCCTGCACGCCCTGCTCACGCATCTGACGCACCAGCGGGCCCGCTTCCGGATGGCAGCCGCCAAAGAAGACCACGTCTGGCTTCTGGGCGCCGATTTTGGTCACCAGCGCGTTAAAGTCTTTCTCGCCGCGGGACAGCCCTTCATACATCACGTTCTGCACGCCACGTTTTGCCAGCGCCGCTTTGGTAGCATCCGCCAGACCCTGTCCGTAGGTGTCCTTGTCGTGAATAATCGCCACCCGTTTGGCTTTCAGCTTGTCGATAATGAAATCGCTGGCGATCTGGCCCTGCTGATCATCGCGCCCGCACATGCGGAACATGTCGCTCATGCCGCGCTCGGTGATCTGCGGGTTAGTAGAGCCGGGGGTGATGGCCAGCACGCCGGCGTCGTTATAGACCTCTGAGGCTGGCATGGTGGAGGAGGAGCAGAAGTGGCCGACCACGGCTTTGACTTTATCCTGATCCACCAGCCGGTTAGCCACCGACACAGCCTGCTTCGGTTCGCAGGCGTCATCGCCCTGCACCAGTTTGATCTTTTCACCATTAATGCCGCCCGCGGCGTTGATATCTTCCGCAGCCTGCGTTGCGCCGTGCCAGTACTGATCCCCGTACGTGGCGTTCGGCCCGGTAAAGGGACCCGCCACACCAATCACGATATCAGCCTGGACGGAAAACGCCGTGACCAGGCAGCCTGCCAGAACAAGAGAAAGAGGACTTCTGATGAATTTCAGCGACATTATGATCTACCTTTTCTGAGTGATTTTTGCACAACCGTGTGTAGTCGAACGCCTGAAGGCGTACCCAATCCAAAAATGCATTGCACTAAACGGACGACAAACTGCAGAAACAGGCGAGGGTGTCTGACGCATTTCCTCGACAGAACAACATTAAGCAAAATGGTTGCCAGAACGGGCAGCGTAGGGCCTTGTTTCGACAATTTTCAGTATAGAGCGCCGTTTTACGCCGCCCGGCACCACGAAGTGAAATTACAGCGGGGATCACATCTCATTAACAACAAAGCACATAAGTTGTGCAACGGTCACGATTTAAGCGTTTTTGCACCAGCAAAGACCGCGGATCAACAGGGAAGAGAACCGTTTCTGTGTTACCCAGCACGCCATTCTATTCTGCAGGAGATCTACCCATGACCGAAGGCCCGTTAAACGAAACCGAAATGGAGTGGCTGGAAGAGACCTTAATGACCTACGGTCATGATGACGAGTCCGTTATGGATGTTTCAGAACTCGACGGTATGCTGACCGCGGTGCTGTCCGGCCCCGTGGTAGTGGAACCAGATCGTTGGCTGGTGGCGGTGTGGGGCGGCGAAAAGAACATTCCGCGCTGGAAGAACGAGCGTGAGATGAACCGCTTCATCGATCTCTGCTTCAAGCACATGAACGATATCGCCGAACGCCTGAGCGACTACCCGGATCAGTTTGAACCGATGTTCGGCATGAACGATGTCGACGGTCAAACCTATACCGTGGTGGAAGAGTGGTGCTTCGGCTATATGCGCGGCGTGGCGCTGACCGACTGGTCATCCCTGCCGGAGTCGCTGCGTGCCGATCTGGATTTAATTGCCCTGCACGGTTCCGAAGAGAACTTTGAGCGCCTGGATTCCTTTAGTGAAGAGGCGTTCCAGCAGAGCATCGAGGGCATTCGTCCGGCAGCGCTGCGTCTGTATAACTACTGGATTGCCAACCCGCAAGCGCCGGTTACTCAGCAACCGGTGATCAACGGCACCAAAGTGGGGCGCAACGATCCCTGTCCGTGCGGCAGCGGCAAGAAATTCAAGAACTGCTGTCTGCATTAACAGCGCCCGGCGGCGCTTCGCTTGCGCGGGCCTTAATATCCGTAGGCCGGGTAAGCGCAGCGCCACCCGGCATCATTGCACGTTATCCCACCTCTGGCAGCAACCCCGCCGTAATCCCGAACTGCACCAGGACTATCGCGATCCCGCAGGCAAAGACCAGACAGAGCGCAGGCTTACCGCCTGGTACCCGGTAGTTCCCTTCAGGATGGTGCTTACGGCTTTGCCAGACCAGCAGCGAGGGCAGCAGCAGCGCCAGCACCGCTAGCGCCACGCCTGCGTAACCCAGCGCCATCACAAAACCCCGTGGGTAGAATAGCGCGAAGGCCAGCGGCGGCAGAAAGGTGATTGCCCCGGTCTGAATACGTCCGCTGACCGTGCGGCTGCGCTGGAACAGGTCGGCGAGGTAGTCGAACAGGCCCAGCGCCACCCCCAGGAACGAGGTCGCCAGGGCGAGATCGGCAAACAGATGCACCGCCAGCTCAACGTGCGGCGAGGCAACCACTTCGCGTACGGCCTGCAACAGCCCGTTCAGCCCACTATGGTTTGCCAGCATCCCCATGAAGCTCGACGAGTTGATACTGCCGAGGGTCACCAGCTGCCAGAAGATGTATGCCACCAGCGGAATAGCGCTACCGGTGATAAAGATCCAGCGCAGCTTGCGCACGTTGCCATTCATATAGCTGACAATGCTCGGCACGCTGCCGTGGAAACCAAACGAGGTAAAAATGACCGGGATAGCCGACAGAGCCAGCCCTTTCTCCAGCGGCAGCGTCAGTAAGTTGACCTTATGAATATGCGGGGCCAGCAGGGCCAGCATCACCACCAGGAAGACTATTTTTGCCGAGAACAGGAGGCGGTTGAACAGATCGACCAGCGACGTGCCCACACAGACCACGCCTCCGCCAATCAGGGTAAATAAGAGCACCCCGGTGGCGGGGGAGAAATCAGCGTTGAACCCGTCATTGATGCTGGAGGCGATCAACTCACCCGCGCCGCTGATGTAGGCTGCCGTCAGGGCATACATCAGGAACATCATGCTAAAGCCGGTGATCCACTGGCCGAATCGCCCCAGATAACGCCCGGCCAGCGATCCCAGCCCGGTATCGGCAGGAACGTGTTGATACACTTCGAGCAGCAACAGGGCGGTGTAACACATCAGTGCCCACAGCACGCCCAGTAACACCAGCGTAACGCCAAACCCGACACCTGCCGCCGCCAGCGGCATCGCCAGCATCCCGGCGCCAATCGTCGTTCCGGCGACGATAAAAATACTACCCAGCGTTCTGTTCTTCACGTTTTCCTCTAAAACCCTACGGCACAACGACAAAATCTGCGGCGCAGAGTAAGGGAAAAGGACGGGCTCGTCAAACCGGCGTTACAACTGATGTAATGTAATCTTTACGCTATTTAACTCAAACCTCGCTCTGGTCATATGCCCGTAAAAATGAGGAGGTTTGCCTACTTCATAAGAGCAATGTTTTCGCTCGATAATCAGGCGTAACGTAAACGTTTCTTATAAATATTCAAAAAAAGTGAGACGGCGATGGCGGTCAGTAACCCCTTCTGTGCGAAATGGAGTCGTTCAGGCAATTTATTGTGTCACGGGCACTGGATAATCAGCTGGCAGGGCCAGGCGCTAACCTTACCGGAGGCGAGGCAGGAAAAGGATATGGGGACCTGGGCCATCTATTCGATCATCGATCCCGAAGATGAGACCTTTGCCCAGGGGTTGCAGGAAGATGAGTGGATTATTGAAAACGTCGAATGGTTGACCGATCTCTTTTTCGACCACGGCATTCCGCTGGAGACGGCCAGCTATCGCCAGTTTTATCAGGCGGTCAATAAACAGGACTGGCGCTGCACCAGCTGTGCGGGTTGCATGTAAACCTGCGCCAGCGCAAAACGTTGCGGGGAGGAAAGGGTTAGGCTGCGCCTTTTGTTCTGGAGGGTTTATGGCATCCATTCATGGGCACGAAGTGCTGACGATGATGATCGAGTCCGGTGAGCAATACAGCGAAGAGAGTCTGATTGCTGCGATTACGGCGCGTTTTGGTGACGAGGCGCGTTTTCACACCTGTTCAGCTGCGGATATGACGGCGGCGGAGCTGGTGGCATTTCTGGCGGCGCGCGGTAAATTCATTCCGCAGGCGTCGGGTTTTTCAACTCATGAAAGTAAAATCTGCCGCCATTAAAAATTTGCGGCGCCTGATGGCGCCGCATAAATATTAATTTTGGGCATCGAGCGTCGACAGCTCTTTATCAATAAAGTACAAACCTTCACCCGATTTTCCGGCCAGTGAAAGTTTATCGAGAACCGATTTAAACAGCTTCTCTTCTTCATGCTGTTCTGCCACATACCACTGCAGGAAATTAAAGGTGGGATAATCCTGGCTGGTCATTGCTGCGTGTACCAGTTCATTAATTTTTTGCGTGATTAGCTGTTCATGCTCGTAGGTAGCGCGGAACAGTTCATCTAATGAGGCATATTCTGCAAACGGCGATGCCACCGGGTTGATGCGCGGCAGGCTGCCGGTATCCGTAAGATAATCAAAGAGACGCTGCATGTGCGTCATCTCTTCCTGCGCGTGACGACGCATAAATGCCGCCGCGCCTTCAAAACTGTGATAGCTGCACCAGGCACTCATCTGTTGATAGAGCAGGGAGGAGTAAAGCTCCAGATTCATTTGCTCATTGAGCTTGTCGATCATTTCACTTTTAAGCATGGTGTGGCTCCGTTTTATTATTAACTGGTCAACGTGAGCGTCACTATAATTTGTTATTTATTTATTTGCAAAAAGTAAAATAAATATTTAAGCGATCATAATACGAATGGGAATAAAACGCATTGCGTGCAGCTTAAATATATTAATGATAATTGTTCTGTTTCGTGTTTAGAATATTATTGCCAGCAGAAGCGCTGGCAACGAAATTAGTAATAAGCCGAGGTCGTAACGGCAGGGGCGGGGGCGTAACCGTGGCACTGATACTGGATAGTGACGGTTTTGTTCAGACACAGCGAGCCGCTGATCACGCTACAGGTTTCGATCGGCTGACCGTAGGCCTGGGCCGTGCTGTATCCCATGGCCTGACATTCGCGGGTGGCAGTGCCACTTGTTACATAGGCATCATCATAAGAGGTCTGGAATAGTGGCTGACCATAATCAAGCCTGACGACCCCCGAGGTGACATCGACACTGCTCACTTCAGCCTTGCGGGTGATGCCGCAACCTGCCAGTAACAGCACCAGACCGACCGTGCATAATCTCTTCATAGAACACTCTGAATGCGTTGAAATAACCTATACTAACGCCAGACGTAAAGCGCAATGCCAGGAATAACCACCTGTTCTCTCTTTTCTCTTCGCTACGACCATCCGGCTCCTCAATCATAAGCCATCCTTTTGCGAACCGGTGTTCACATCCCTCTTCATCAAAATTGTGAGCGCATCTTTGTTTTTTGAAACTATTTTTCACTTAATTTGAAAGTGCGTTTGCTTAGTAGTAAGGTGAGTCAGGTAAGCTATTCACAGCGGGGTGCCCCGCATCGCATTCAGGAGACGAAGTATGAAAATTGCACTGATGATGGAAAACAGCCAGGCGCAAAAAAACGCCATCATCCTCAAGGAATTGAACGCCGTTGCTGAAGAGAAAGGTTTCCCGGTTTATAACGTTGGGATGAGCGACGAAAACGATCACCACCTGACCTATATTCACCTGGGGATCATGGCGAGCATTCTGCTGAACTCTAAAGCGGTTGATTTCGTGGTGACCGGTTGCGGTACCGGCCAGGGTGCGCTGATGTCCCTGAACATCCACCCGGGCGTGGTGTGTGGCTACTGCATCGATCCTGCTGACGCCTTCCTGTTTGCACAGATCAACAACGGTAACGCACTCGCCCTGCCATTTGCCAAAGGCTTCGGCTGGGGCGCAGAGCTGAACGTGCGCTTTATCTTTGAAAAAGCCTTCACTGGCCGTAAAGGCGAAGGTTATCCGCCAGAGCGTAAAGAGCCTCAGGTTCGCAACGCGGGCATCCTGAACCAGGTGAAAGCGGCTGTGGTGAAAGAGAACTATCTCGACACCCTGCGCGCCATCGATCCGGAGCTGGTTAAAACTGCGGTTACCGGTCAGCGTTTCCAGCAATGCTTCTTCGAGAACTGCCAGGATAAAGAGATCGAAGCCTTTGTCCGCGGTATTATCGGCTAAGTTGCTAACACTGATAAAAAGCCAGCTTGCGCTGGCTTTTTTTATGCCTGTTTTCTGGATACCGCACTGCCGGCATCTTTTACCAGCCGCAGGGTATCGACCATCCCCAGCAGACAGACCAGCGCAATGGCTACAAACGCCAGCCGGAAGCTGATGCCCGGTAGCGACGCCATCCCCAGCCATTCGCTACACACTTCGCCGATGCGGATCCCGATGGCGCCGAGGGTGATCCCCAGCCCCACTGCCAGCTGGGTGGCGGTGGAAAATAGGGTGTTGGCATAGCTCATCTGCGGCGAAGGCACATCCGCAAAAGCAAGGGTACTGATGGCGGTAAACTGAATGGAACGGAACACGCCGCCCAGATAAAGGATCAGCATAATGAGCCACACCGGGGTTTGTGGGGTCAGGAAAGCGCAGGCCAGCAGAGCCAGCACGTTCAGCGCGCCGTTGATTAGAAGTAGCTTCTTAAACCCCAGTCCGCGAATCAGCGGCGTGGTTGCCGGTTTGATGGTCAGGTTGCCGACAAAGACGGCCAGCACCAGCAAACCGGAGTGGAACGCATCCATGCCGAATCCTACCTGAAAGAGCAGCGGCAGCAAAAACGGCACGGCGCTGATGGAGGCGCGAAACAGCGACCCGCCGTACATCGTCACCCGAAAGGTGGGTACCTGCAAGGCGTCGAGGCGGATCATCGGCCACTCGGCGCGCCGGAAATGGCGCAGGGCATAAATCATGGTCACTATTCCTGTTGCCAGCAGTGCAAGGGTCATGCCTGTATTCATCTCCTGCGCCCCCATCATCTCCATGGCATAGACCAGACTCACCATCGCCACTGAGGTGGCGATAAAGCCCGGCGTATCGAATGGGCGACGGGCCTCTTCATAGATATCGGGAATAATGCGCAGCGCCAGCACGATAGCTATCAGCCCTAACGGCACGTTAATAAAGAAGATCCAGCGCCAGTTGGCATAGCTGGTAATAAAGCCTCCCAGCGGCGGGCCGATGATGGGTGCCACCAGCGCGGGCCAGGTGAGGGTGGCGATGGCGGTAATCAACAGGTGCTTAGGCGTGGTGCGCAATACGGCAAGGCGGCCTACCGGCACCATTAATGCACCGCCCATTCCCTGCAATATGCGCATGGCGATGAACTGATCCACGCTGGTGGCGAGACCGCACAGCACCGAGGCGAGAGTGAAGATTGCCAGGGCTAGGGTGAACACCTTACGCGCGCCAAAGCGATCGGCGATCCAGCCGCTGGCCGGAATAAGCACCGCCAGGGTAATGAGGTAGGCGCTGATCCCGAGATTAAGATCGACCGCCTGCACGCCAAAGCTTTTCGCCATATCGGGTAACGCCGTGGCGATCACCGTGCCGTCAAGAAACTCCATAAAGAACGCGCCGGCTACCAGCAGCGCGGCGGGAGAGATCCCGCTGGCCGCTTTGCCGGAGTGATTTTCGGTCATTTTTTCTCTGCCACTTAAAAATTTTTTTAAAAATTTACTGGAACACGTTGTGCGTTAATACTCTGAATTATATTCGTTTTTAAACGGAACATCGTTTTGTTTTAAATAAACTGCCGTGATGAATATCACAAAACCATTGATTTTTGTGATGGAGGTCATATTATAGCCGCATCAACAATAACACCTGCATAACACTTAGCCGGAGCATACCGATGAAATTGCGCAAGATCCTGAAAAGCATGTTCGAATCCTACTGCAAGACCTTTAAGGACGTACCGCCAGGCGCGATGTTCTGATAAGAAAAACCTGCTCCGGCAGGTTTTTTTGTGCCTGTACGCCGCATCAGGGCTGACGTTTTGCTACTATGACGGCCTTTCAAACAGGAGAAGCCTATGTCTCAAAACCTGAGTGCCGATCAGGAAATGATCTCTGACGTCGTTGCATGCCAGCTGGTCATCAAACAAATTCTTGATGTGATTGAAATCATTGCGCCCGCAGAAGTCCGCGAGAAAATGTCCAGTCAACTGAAAAACATCGATTTCGCCAGCAATCCTGCGTCGGCCGACCCTGTTACGCTGCGCGCCGTACAGAAAGCCATTGCGCTGATCGAGCTGAAGTTCACGCCGCAGGGCGAGTCTCACTAAAATAAACCGGTGTTTTGAATTTACAAACGGTTTTGTGAGAATAATGTGAACGGGCGACCCTGGGTCGCCCGGAACAAGAATTACGTGAAGGTCTGCACCAGTAGGTTGGTGACGCTTTTGCAAAAAATTACCCGGCACAGGCCGGGTAATTTAGTTAACGCGCAGAATCAGTGGTGCTGACGGCTGACGACGTTAAGCAACTGGCGATCGGTCTGTTCGAGACCCATGCCGGTGCGACGCGCCTGGCGAACTTCATCAAGGATGGTTTTGAGTAATACCCCATCCTGCTGCTGTTCTTTTTCAATATCATGCAGGAAGTTGAGCGTAGAAATATCTTTCATTTTCCGCGCTTCATCCGTTAATTGATTCAGCGTCTGACAGCGCTGCTCATACTCTTCCAGTGTGCGCTGGAAAACCGCTTCCAGGCAATTGCACTCTTCGTCAGTCATATCCACGGGTTTCAGAACCGGCATCGCGCCTGATGCTTTTAAAAAATCGAAAACGCGCATCATTTGCGTGACGTTGTTCTGCGCCTGGAGGCGCAGGAAGGTCGCGGAACCGGTTAGCTGATGTTCTGAACACCACTCGCTGAGGTGCAAAGAGAGATTTGACGCATGAAACTCAAGGTTCATCTGCGTGTTGAGCCTGGTGATCATATCCGAGACAGCCATATCCATTCCCTTTTCTTCGTTTATGTAACCAAAAAAATAATCATCATTAACGATAGTTCACTACAGAATAAAAGCATTCTGTTTTCCCTGTATGTGATCCCAAATTCATTTCAGGCATCAGGTAGAATTCATAATAACAGCGAATCCTTTATAAGAAAATCCTTATAAATATATTCTTACTAAACCTTACCCGCCATCAGGAATTAAAAAAAATGAAGAATTTCGAGAAGAAAAGGGTGAGGATTTTCTTCAGTAAATCATTGTAATATATAAAATTGTATAAATTTAATACTGCTCGAAAAATGAAATTACTTCATGTCTTTCTCCGTCGCGGTGAAATAGGCGCTTAGCAAAAAAATGATAATTATTCCTGCCAGGTAGAATACAGAAAATTCTGGTTTTTAATAGATTTTTACAGTTGGTGAAAATTGCGCCAGATCATTTTTGCTGAAAATAGTGCGATATGTGATCCCGCTGGAAGTTTTCCGCCCTGTACACGGTGAAAATGAAACATTGTTTTATGTTTCACTAGCGGAGTTCATTATGGCAAAAGTAGCGGTGCTGCTGGCACCCGGATTTGAAGAGGCGGAAGCGATTATCACTATCGATATCTTACGCCGTCTCCACATTGAGGTAGAAACCCTGGCCTGCGCCGAGTCGCGCGCGGTGGTGAGCTACCATAATATCCCGATGGTGGCGGACAGCACCCTCAGCGAAAAAATCGACAGTTACTACGACGCGGTCGTTTTACCCGGCGGCCCGCAGGGCAGCGTGAATCTGGCGGCCAGTGCTGATGTGGTGCGTTTTGTCGCCGCGCATGACGACGCGGGGAAATTTATCGCCCCAATCTGTTCGGCTGCGGCGCGCGTGCTGGGCGGCAATGGCCTGTTAAAAGGGCGTCGCTATGTCTGCTCGGGAGAGCTCTGGCAGGAAATTCAGGACGGCGAATATGTCGATGCGCCAGTGGTGGAAGATGGCAACCTCATCAGCGGCAAGGGGCTGGGCCATGCCTTTGACTTTGCGCTGACGCTCTCAGCACGTCTGCTGGGTGATGAAGCGCCGGTACGCGATCACGCCGAGCATATCTATTATCCCTGGTAATACGATGCCGGGCGCCAGCGCGCCCGGATCACAAGGATTTCTTAGCTAATCTTATGGACTAATCTGCTTTACCCCTTTCCATTTGTCAGACAAATACCTGCATATTTATGTCTTTTTCCGCTGAATCTATGTACGCAATTACTGTAATTCTGCGGTGTGATGGCGCTCTCTTATGGATGATTAATTTCCCGCTAAAACTATCTCAAGCAAATGCGCTTAATACACGCCTGGCGCTAATGCCTTGTTTTAAGTCCGATTAAAAACATTTTAGTTGTTATTCCCCTACAAATTAAAACGCTAAAGCTGGAGTTAACCATGCACAAATTTACTAAAGCGCTGGCGGCCATCGGTCTGGCTGCCGTTATGTCACAATCCGCTATGGCGGAGAACCTGAAGCTCGGTTTCCTGGTGAAGCAACCGGAAGAGCCATGGTTCCAGACAGAGTGGAAATTTGCCGATAAAGCCGGGAAAGATTTGGGTTTTGAAGTCATTAAAATTGCTGTGCCGGATGGTGAAAAAACGCTGAACGCTATTGACAGTCTGGCAGCCAGCGGCGCGAAAGGGTTTGTCATCTGTACTCCGGATCCCAAACTGGGCTCGGCTATCGTGGCGAAAGCGCGTGGCTACGACATGAAAGTTATCGCCGTGGACGACCAGTTCGTGAATGCCAAAGGCAAGCCGATGGATACCGTGCCGCTGGTGATGATGGCGGCGACCAAAATCGGCGAGCGTCAGGGCCAGGAGCTCTATAAAGAGATGCAAAAACGCGGCTGGGACGTGAAGGACACCGCGGTTATGGCGATCACCGCCGATGAACTGGATACCGCACGCCGTCGTACCACCGGCTCGATGGAAGCCCTGAAAGCGGCCGGCTTCCCGGAAAAACAGATCTACAAAGTGCCAACCAAATCCAACGACATCCCGGGCGCTTTCGATGCGGCCAACTCCATGCTGGTGCAACACCCTGAAGTGAAACACTGGCTGGTAGTGGGGATGAACGACAACACCGTACTGGGCGGCGTGCGCGCCACCGAAGGCCAGGGCTTCAAAGCGGCAGATGTTATCGGCATCGGCATCAACGGCGTTGATGCGGTGAGCGAGCTCTCTAAAGCGCAGGCCACCGGCTTCTACGGCTCTCTGCTGCCAAGCCCGGACGTACATGGCTATAAATCCAGCGAAATGCTCTACAACTGGGTCACCAAAGGTGCCGAGCCAGCGAAATTCACTGAAGTTACCGACGTGGTGCTGATCACCCGTGACAACTTCAAAGCAGAGCTGGAGAAAAAGGGACTGGGCGGTAAGTAATTCACTGTGATTGCGCCCCCCGTAGCATCGGGGGGCCAGACGTTCACTACTCGATCCTCGGAGACGTTATGCAACAGTCTGAACCGTATCTCTCTTTTCGCGGCATCGGCAAAACCTTTCCCGGTGTCAACGCGCTGACCGACATCAGCTTTGACTGCTATGCGGGTCAGGTTCATGCCCTGATGGGTGAGAACGGCGCCGGAAAATCCACGCTGTTGAAGATCCTCAGCGGTAACTACACCCCCACGACAGGCACCCTCGCCATCCAGGGCAAAGAGGTCGCCTTCGCGGACACCACCGCCGCGCTGAATGCCGGTGTCGCCATCATCTACCAGGAACTGCATCTGGTGCCGGAGATGACCGTGGCGGAGAACATCTATCTTGGGCAGCTTCCGCATAAGGGCGGTTTTGTGAACCGTTCGCTGCTCAACTATGAGGCCGGTCTGCAACTGAAGCACCTTGGGCTGGATATTGATCCCCAGACCCCGCTCAAGTATCTCTCCATCGGCCAGTGGCAGATGGTGGAAATTGCCAAGGCGCTGGCGCGCAATGCCAAAATTATCGCCTTTGACGAACCCACCAGCTCGCTGTCGGCGCGTGAAATCGAGAACCTGTTCCGGGTGATCCGCGAGCTGCGCAAAGAGGGGCGCATCATTCTGTACGTATCGCACCGTATGGAGGAGATCTTCGCCCTCAGCGACGCTATTACCGTGTTTAAAGATGGTCGCTATGTTCGCACCTTCAGCGACATGCAGCAGGTCAACCACGACCTGCTGGTACAGGCGATGGTAGGGCGCGAACTGGGTGATATCTATCACTGGGAACCGCGCCAGTATGGTGGCGAGCTGCTGCGCCTCGAAGAGGTAAAAGCCCCCGGCGTACGCACCCCGGTAAGCCTGACGGTGCGCAGCGGTGAAATCGTTGGCCTGTTCGGGCTGGTAGGGGCAGGGCGCAGCGAGTTGATGAAAGGACTGTTTGGCGGCACCCGCATTACGGGCGGCCAGGTGTTTATCGACGGCCAGCCTGTCGACATTCAGAAACCGGCCCATGCCATTCGCGCAGGGATGATGCTCTGCCCGGAAGATCGTAAAGCCGAAGGGATCATCCCGGTGCACTCGGTGCGGGACAACATCAATATCTCGGCCCGCCGGAAAACCATTCGTGCCGGATGCCTGATTAACGACACGTGGGAGGTCAGCAACGCCGATCACCACATTCGATCGCTCAACATCAAAACCCCGGGCGCGGAACAGCTGATTATGAATCTCTCCGGTGGCAACCAGCAAAAGGCCATTCTGGGCCGCTGGCTGTCGGAAGAGATGAAGGTGATCCTGCTGGATGAACCGACACGCGGTATCGACGTGGGCGCCAAGCACGAAATCTATAACGTCATTTATGCCCTGGCAAAACGTGGCGTGGCGGTGCTCTTCGCCTCCAGCGATCTGCCGGAAGTACTGGGCGTGGCCGACCGTATCGTGGTGATGCGTGAAGGGGCCATTGCCGGTGAATTGCTACATGAACAGGCGAATGAACAGCAGGCGTTAAGCCTCGCCATGCCTAAAGTCAGTCAGGCTGTCGCCTGAGTAAGGAGAATAAGATGTCCTCTGTCACTACATCCGGAGCGCCGAAATCGGCCTTCAGCTTTGGGCGGATCTGGGATCAATACGGCATGCTGGTCGTGTTTGCCGTACTGTTCCTCGGCTGCGCCATCTTTGTGCCTAACTTCGCCACCTTCATTAACATGAAAGGGCTGGGTCTCGCCATCTCCATGTCGGGCATGGTGGCCTGCGGGATGCTGTTCTGTCTGGCATCCGGCGACTTCGACCTGTCGGTCGCCTCGGTTATCGCCTGCGCGGGGGTAACCACCGCCGTCGTTATCAACATGACCGAAAGCCTGTGGATTGGGGTGGCGGCCGGGCTGCTGCTCGGGGTGCTCAGCGGGCTGGTAAACGGCTTCGTGATTGCGCGCCTGAAAATCAACGCCCTGATCACCACGCTCGCCACCATGCAGATTGTGCGTGGGCTGGCCTACATCATCTCTGACGGTAAAGCGGTGGGGATTGAAGATGAGCGCTTCTTCACCCTCGGCTACGCCAACTGGCTCGGTCTGCCAGCCCCTATCTGGCTGACCGTCGGCTGCCTGATCATTTTTGGTTTCCTGCTCAACAGAACCACCTTTGGCCGTAATACTCTGGCGATTGGTGGTAATGAAGAGGCGGCGCGTCTGGCGGGTGTCCCGGTAGTACGGACCAAGATCATCATCTTCGTGCTTTCCGGTCTGGTGTCGGCGGCGGCGGGGATTATTCTGGCTTCACGTATGACCAGCGGCCAGCCAATGACCTCTATCGGCTATGAGCTGATCGTCATCTCAGCCTGCGTTTTAGGTGGCGTATCGCTGAAGGGCGGCATCGGAAAAATCTCATATGTGGTGGCCGGGATCCTGATTCTCGGGACGGTTGAGAACGCCATGAATCTGCTGAACATCTCCCCGTTCTCGCAGTATGTGGTACGTGGCCTGATCCTGCTTGCGGCGGTGATTTTCGACCGTTACAAGCAAAAAGCAAAGCGTACCGTTTAACCCTTTTTTCCACCCCCTCCCGGCTTAACTTTTAAGTGTAGCCCCCCTTCCCAGCCGCAGCGGGAAGGGGGATGTCAAATGGCGAGCCCCGTCACACTGTCTATACTTACATGGCTACTGAGATGTTTGCCGTTTTTCATCTCGCCAACTGTAAGGAGGATCAGGGTGGCCGATACGTTAACTTCACCGCCTTTACTATCAGAAAACTTTGCGTACTTTTTCGACCTCGACGGGACCCTTGCTACCATCAAGCCACACCCCGATGAGGTAGTTGTTCCCGCAGAAGTATTACAGGCACTGAATCAGCTGGCACAGCTGAATGAGGGGGCACTGGCATTGATATCAGGGCGTTCAATGGCCGAGCTGGACCAGCTCGCCAGACCCTACCGTTTCCCGCTTGCCGGTGTACACGGGGCGGAGCGCCGCGACATCCATGGTCATTCGCAATCCGTTTCCCTTCCCCCGGATCTGATCCAGACGCTGCATGCGCAGCTTACAACGGCGCTTTTATATCTGCCTGGCACCGAACTTGAAGCCAAAGGGATGGCATTTGCAATCCACTACCGTCAGGCTCAGGAATATGAGAAGAATATTTTCGCCCTGGCGGAACAGATCGTGCACGACAATCCGCAGCTGTCACTCCAGCCAGGTAAATGTGTAGTTGAAATCAAACCGAGAGGGATCCATAAAGGCGAGGCTATCTCAGCCTTTATGCATGAAGCGCCTTTCCTCGGCAGAACGCCGGTTTTCTTTGGTGATGACCTCACCGATGAGCATGGCTTTGAAGTGGTGAATCAGCTCAAAGGGGTATCAGTGAAAGTCGGCGCAGGTGAGACCAAAGCCAGCTGGCGGCTGGCTACGGTACCTGATGTCTGGCAATGGGTAATAAAAGCCGCTAACCATCAACAAGAACAAGAAATAGCGCAAATTAACAGGAGAAAACCTTATGGGTCGCTTGATCGTAGTTTCTAATCGCATCGCTCCCCCGGATGATAAAAAAGCCAGCGCAGGTGGCCTGGCAGTTGGGGTGCTGGGGGCGTTAAAAAGTACGGGGGGGCTCTGGTTTGGCTGGAGTGGAGAGATTGGTAATGAGGACAAACCGCTAAAAAAGGTGACGCGCGGGAATATCACCTGGGCCTCGTTTAATCTCAGTGAACAGAATTACGATGAGTATTACAGCCAGTTCTCCAATGCCGTACTGTGGCCAGCCTTCCACTATCGCCTCGACCTGGTAAAGTTTAAGCGCGAGGCCTGGGAAGGGTACACGCGGGTCAATAGCCTACTGGCCGATAAGCTGCTGCCGTTAGTCCAGCAAGACGACGTGCTATGGATACACGATTATCATCTGCTGCCGTTTGCCAGCGAGCTGCGCAAGCGCGGCGTCAACAACCGGATTGGCTTCTTCCTGCATATCCCGTTCCCGACCCCGGAGATCTTCAACGCGCTGCCGCCGAGCGACGAGCTGCTTGAACAGCTCTGCGATTACGATCTGCTGGGCTTCCAGACCGAAAATGACCGCCTGGCCTTCCTCGACAGCGTGGCCAGCAAAACGCGCCTGACGGCACATGACGATGACACGCACTCCGCCTGGGGCAAGCGCTTCCGCACTGAGGTCTATCCGATTGGTATTGAGCCGGACGAGATTATCGAGCAGGCTTCCGGGCCGCTGCCGCCTAAGCTGGCGCAGCTGAAAGAAGAGCTGAAGCACGTAAAAAACATCTTCTCTGTTGAGCGTCTCGATTACTCCAAAGGGCTGCCGGAGCGTTTTCAGGCCTATGAGACTCTGCTGGAGAATTATCCTGAGCACCACGGTAAGATCCGCTATACCCAAATCGCACCGACCTCGCGCGGCGAGGTGCAGGCCTATCAGGACATCCGACATCAGCTTGAGAACGAAGCCGGTCGCATTAACGGCCGCTACGGCCAGTTGGGCTGGACGCCGCTGTTCTATCTCAACCAGCATTTTGAGCGCAAAATCCTGATGAAGGTGTTCCGCTATGCCGATGTCGGCCTGGTCACGCCGCTGCGTGACGGGATGAACCTGGTGGCGAAGGAGTATGTCGCCGCGCAGGATCCGGCCGACCCGGGCGTGCTGGTGCTGTCGCAGTTTGCCGGTGCCGCTAACGAGCTCACCTCGGCGCTGATCGTTAACCCGTACGATCGGGACGATGTTGCCAATGCTCTGCACCGTGCGCTGAATATGCCCCTCACGGAGCGTATTTCACGCCATGCCGATATGATGAAAGTGATCCGCGAAAATGATATTGACCGCTGGCAGGCGCGCTTCACTGAGGATTTGAAGCAGATTACTCCCCGCAGCGTGGAGAGCAATCTGCAAAAAAAGGTCGCAACGTTCCCTAAACTTGCCTGATAAATATTCCACTCAGGGCATTACACTGCCCTGAGTGGAATTAACAGCACATCCACTTTACTGTTGTTAACGATTGTTTTTGCGGAACAAGCAGCACGTGAAAAAAAGCTGTGGTTATGATTTCCGCATATCACCAGGTCAACACGTTGTTTGTGACATATATCAAGTATCCTCTCGCTTAATTCTCCCGTTGCACAAAGCGTTTGTGCAATGGGATATTCTGCACGCGCAATGAGATCATCCAGAAATTGCTGGGTTTCCTCCTGAAGAACGCCACGAATATCTTCCAGCATCGGTGCGGCCAGTTGATTGTACATTTCAGGATCGGCGGAAAGGGTGACCAGAGTGATGCGTGCCTGAGTCGGTCGGGCGATAGCGACCGCTTTGGCGACCAGTTGATGGCTTTCGGGGGAAACTGAAACAGAAACAAGGATATGGGAGTAACTCATGGTACCCTCCGGACGTATCTGTACATTAGCTATTCCTCAGCTTTAGCGCGATTTTTTGGCCTTCGCAAGGGGTGAAGGTGACATTCATGTGATACTTATCATAATTATTCATTAAATATTCTTATGTAATGAATAGCGCTAAACCCTCATAAGGGGGGTAAAGCCGCTATCTTAACGTAAATCATACAAATATATTCCCTGCAAAAACAAGGGGATTTACCTCTTCGCAACACCCATTCAGCCATAAACGTAATAAAATACTTACGTTTTGACCCTAGTATTAATCCTTTAATTTCAATTCCTTACCATATTGTTTCTATCTTAGACATGGGAGGCTGTTTTGCAAATTTGTTACTTGTCAACCCCAGGCAAGTAACGTGCCTGGTTTCTTCATACTTCTGCATGAATATTCGGCGATACAGAATATATCTTTGCCTTATTTGTTTAAAAAACAGACAAATTAGTAGTGACGCTGATGGGTTTTTGGTTCGCATTCACCTAAATTATGTGACGTAGATCACATTTATTTTAAATTTCAGGCGAGGCCGCATTGTATGTCCTACAGTGGACGGGTAAAGTTGCCGCGAATTAGGAAAAGTCTTAGTTAATTGTAAGAAGCGATAAATGTGTAAGAGACAAAATTTGTTTTTCTTAACGTGATTCATCGATACAAAACTTAATTCAACTATGCGTTTTAGCCTTTTCTTTTTTTTACCGGGGTTTTCCCGGCGACATCACGGGGTGCGGGTCGACCGCACAAGAAATTAAAGTGTTATTCGGGAAGGGATAAATGAACACATCCGAATTGCTAAAACACATTTATGACATCAACCTGTCATATTTATTGCTTGCACAACGTTTGATTAGCCAGGATAAAGCCTCCGCAATGTTCCGTCTGGGCATTCAGGAAGAAATGGCCACCACGCTTGGCGGTTTAACGTTGCCGCAGATGGTGAAACTGGCCGAAACAAACCAACTGGTTTGCCAGTTCCGCTTTGATAATCACCAGACCGTCACGCAACTGACTCAGGAATCCCGCGTGGATGACCTGCAACAGGTTCACACCGGCATTCTGCTTTCTACCCGTTTGCTTAACGAAATCAGCCAGCCTGATGACGTAGCCCGTAAGAAAAGGGCTTAAAAATGAGTGAGAAGAGCATTGTTCAGGAAGCGCGTGATATTCAACTGGCCATGGAACTGATTACGCTAGGTGCTCGTTTGCAAATGCTTGAAAGCGAAACCCAGCTGAGCCGTGGTCGTCTTATCAAACTGTACAAAGAATTACGTGGCAGCCCACCACCAAAAGGGATGCTGCCATTCTCTACCGACTGGTTTATGACCTGGGAGCAGAATATTCATGCTTCCATGTTCTGTAATGCCTGGCAGTACCTGCTCAAGACCGGCTTATGCAGCGGCGTTGATGCGGTCATTAAAGCGTACAAACTTTACCTCGAGCAGTGCCCGCAGCCTGAAGAAGGCCCTTTGCTGGCCCTGACCCGCGCATGGACATTGGTGCGTTTTGTTGAGAGCGGATTGCTGGAACTCTCCCGCTGCAACTGCTGTAGCGGCAACTTTATCACCCATGCACATCAGCCCGCAGGCAGCTTCGCCTGCAGTTTGTGCCAACCACCGTCTCGTGCGGTAAAAAGACGTAAACTTTCCCGGGATGCTGCCGATAGTAATCCACAACTGCTGGATGAACAGATCGAACAGGCTGTTTAACCCGAACGTGTGGGCAAGGATCCAGCAGCGGTAAGAGATTACCGCTGCTTTTTTTTGCCCCGCAGAAGGATAAACCCCGACCTGCGCATCCTGGCTACAGTCACTAGCGGAAGGATGATGTCGTGCTTATCGTATTAGGTTACCTGGTAGTTCTCGGTACAGTTTTCGGCGGTTACATGATGACCGGCGGGCACCTTGGGGCACTCTATCAACCGGCCGAACTGATTATTATCGGTGGTGCAGGGGTGGGGGCGTTTATCGTTGGCAACAACGGCAAGGCGATCAAGGGAACGTTAAAAGCGTTGCCGTTACTGTTCCGTCGTTCGAAATACACCAAAAGTATGTATATGGACCTTCTGGCGCTGCTCTATCGCCTGATGGCCAAGTCGCGTCAACAGGGAATGTTCTCCCTGGAGCGTGATATTGAGAATCCGAAAGAGAGCGAGATCTTTGCCAGCTACCCGCGCATTATCGCCGATAAAATGATGCTTGAGTTCATCGTCGACTATCTGCGTCTCATCATCAGCGGCAACATGAACACCTTCGAAATCGAAGCGTTGATGGACGAAGAGATCGAAACGCATGAAAGCGAAGCTGAAGTCCCGGCCAACAGCCTGGCGATGGTGGGGGACTCCCTGCCTGCGTTTGGTATCGTTGCGGCAGTTATGGGGGTCGTTCACGCCCTGGCCTCGGCGGATCGTCCGGCGGCTGAACTGGGCGCCTTGATCGCGCACGCCATGGTGGGGACCTTCCTCGGCATCCTGCTGGCGTACGGATTTATCTCTCCGCTGGCGACTGTATTGCGTCAGAAGAGCGCTGAAACCACCAAAATGATGCAGTGCGTCAAAATCACGCTGCTCTCGAATCTTAACGGTTATGCCCCGCCGATCGCGGTAGAATTTGGCCGTAAAACCCTGTACTCCAGCGAGCGTCCGTCGTTTATTGAGCTTGAAGAGCACGTACGCGCTGTGAAGAACCCAAACCAGCAGACGAGCACTGAGGACGCATGAAAAACCAGTCCCATCCCATCGTCATAGTCAAAAAGCGCAAGCATAAAGGGCATGGAGGCCATCATGGTGGCTCGTGGAAAATCGCCTACGCCGATTTCATGACCGCGATGATGGCGTTTTTCCTGGTGATGTGGCTGATCTCTATCTCCAGCCCGAAAGAGCTGATTCAGATCGCAGAGTATTTCCGTACCCCGCTGGCGACGGCGGTGTCGGGGGGGCCGCGCATCTCCAACAGCGACAGTCCGATCCCGGGCGGTGGAGATGACTACACGCAAAAGCAGGGTGAGGTGAAGCGCGAGCCGAACATCGATGAGCTGAAAAGACGCATGGAGCAAAGCCGCCTGAAAAAACTGCGCGGCGATCTGGACCAGCTGATCGAAGCGGATCCGAAGCTGCGCGCCCTGCGTCCGCACCTGAAGATCGATCTCGTTCAGGAGGGGCTGCGCATTCAAATTATCGACAGCCAGAACCGTCCCATGTTTAAAACCGGCAGCGCCGATGTGGAGCCCTATATGCGCGATATCCTGCGCGCCATTGCGCCAGTGCTGAACGGGATTCCTAACCGAATCAGTCTTTCCGGTCACACCGATGACTTCCCTTACGCCGGTGGCGAAAAAGGGTACAGCAACTGGGAGCTCTCGGCGGATCGTGCAAACGCATCCCGTCGTGAGCTGGTGATCGGCGGGCTGGACGATGGCAAAGTGCTGCGCGTCGTCGGCATGGCCGCCACCATGCGCGTGACCGACCGCGGCCCGGACGACGCCATCAACCGCCGTATTAGTCTCTTAGTGCTCAACAAACAGGCAGAGCAGGCCATCCTGCACGAAAACGCCGAAAGTCAGAATGAGTCACTGGATGATTTAAAACAGCCAGGCCCTGCGCCTTCGGCTGCCGTTCCAACATCGCCACCAGCCAATCCGAGGTGATAGCGTGAGCATGGATATTAGCGATTTTTACCAGACGTTTTTTGATGAAGCCGACGAGTTGTTGGCGGATATGGAGCAACACCTGCTGGATCTGGTGCCCGAGGCGCCGGATTCAGAGCAGCTCAACGCCATATTTCGCGCAGCTCACTCCATTAAAGGAGGCGCCGGTACGTTTGGCTTTACCATTTTGCAGGAAACCACCCATCTGATGGAGAACCTGCTTGATGAGGCCCGACGCGGTGAGATGCAGCTCAATACCGATATTATTAACCTGTTTTTGGAAACGAAAGACATTATGCAGGAACAGCTCGATGCCTACAAAAGCTCGCAAGAGCCGGACGCTGCCAGCTTTGAATATATCTGCAACGCGCTGCGTCAGTTAGCGCTGGAAGCCAAAGGCGAGACGGCAGCCGTTGCCGTCAGCCCGGCAAAACTGAGCGTTGTTGAGCCCGCCCCGGCGGCCGCGCCTGCCGCTGACGACCGTCTGCGCGTGGTGCTGTCCGGCCTGAAAGAGAGCGAAGTTAATCTTCTGGAAGAAGAGCTGAGCAATCTCGCTACCCTGAGCAACGTGGTGAAGGGCAAGGACACGCTGGCAGCTAACCTCGACGGCGGCATCAGCAAAGATGACGTCATCGCCGTGCTCTGTTTTGTCATTGAACCCGAGCAGATCGACTTTGAGACCGTGACCGATGCACCGGCTGCAGAAACGGCGGAAGTGGCTGAAGTCGCGGCTGTACCTGCGGTACCGGCCGTGGCCCCTGCCGCGCCAGCGCTGAAAGCCGTTCCGGGCGAATCCGCTGCGCCAAACCGCGGCGAGCGTGAAAAACCGGCTGCCCGCTCCAGCGAATCGACCAGTATTCGTGTCGCTGTGGAAAAAGTGGATCAGCTGATCAACCTGGTGGGCGAACTGGTGATCACCCAGTCGATGCTGGCCCAGCGCTCCAACGAGCTGGACCCGGTCAACCACGGCGATCTCATCACCAGCATGGGCCAGTTACAACGTAACGCCCGCGATCTGCAGGAATCGGTGATGTCCATCCGTATGATGCCGATGGAGTATGTCTTCAGCCGCTTCCCGCGTCTGGTGCGCGACCTGGCGGGCAAGCTCAATAAGCAAATCGAACTGACGCTGATGGGCAGCTCCACCGAGCTGGATAAGAGCCTGATTGAGCGCATTATCGACCCGTTAACGCACCTGGTGCGTAACAGCCTTGACCACGGGATCGAGCTGCCGGAAAACCGTGTTGCCGCAGGGAAATCCCCGGTCGGTAACCTGATTTTGTCTGCGGAACACCAGGGCGGGAACATCTGCATCGAAGTGACCGATGACGGCGCAGGCCTGAATCGCGAACGTATCCTGGCGAAAGCGATGTCGCAGGGGATGGCGGTCAGCGAAAACATGACCGACGAAGAGGTGGGCATGCTGATCTTCGCCCCAGGCTTCTCTACCGCGGAGCAGGTCACAGACGTCTCCGGGCGCGGCGTGGGTATGGACGTGGTGAAACGTAACATCCAGGAGATGGGCGGCCACGTTGAGATTAAGTCGAAGCAGGGCTCAGGCACCACTATCCGCATTCTGCTGCCGCTGACGCTGGCGATCCTCGACGGCATGTCGGTCAAAGTGGCGGACGAAGTGTTCATCCTGCCGCTGAACGCGGTGATGGAATCGCTGCAGCCGCGTGAAGAAGATCTGCACCCGCTGGCAGGCGGTGAGCGCGTGCTGGAAGTGCGTGGCGAATACCTGCCGCTGGTGGAACTGTGGAAAGTGTTCGACGTGGACGGCGCCAAAACCGAAGCGACGCAGGGGATTGTGGTCATTCTGCAAAGCGCAGGCCGCCGTTACGCCCTGCTGGTCGATCAGCTGATTGGTCAGCATCAGGTGGTGGTGAAGAACCTCGAGAGCAACTACCGCAAAGTACCTGGCATTTCAGCCGCCACCATCCTCGGCGATGGCAGTGTGGCGCTGATCGTCGATGTTTCGGCGCTTCAGGGATTAAATCGTGAACAACGTATGGCGCACACAGCCGCCTGATTCAGTTAAGAAGGTAAAAAAATGACCGGTATGAGTAATGTAACTAAGCTGGCCGGCGAGCCATCAGGGCAGGAATTCCTGGTTTTCACCTTAGGTGACGAAGAATACGGTATCGATATTCTGAAGGTGCAGGAGATCCGTGGCTATGATCAGGTGACCCGCATCGCCAACACGCCAGATTTCATCAAAGGCGTGACCAACCTGCGTGGCGTTATCGTGCCGATCGTCGACCTGCGCGTGAAGTTCAGCCAGGGCGACGTCGAGTATGATGACAACACGGTCGTGATCGTGCTCAATCTGGGCCAGCGCGTGGTCGGGATTGTGGTTGATGGGGTTTCCGATGTCCTCTCCCTGACCGCCGAGCAGATCCGCCCGGCGCCGGAATTCGCGGTTACGCTGTCCACCGAATACCTGACTGGTCTGGGGGCGCTCGGTGACCGTATGCTGATTCTGGTGAATATCGAGAAGCTGCTGAACAGTGATGAGATGGCGCTGCTGGATGTGGCGGCAAGTCACGTAGCCTGAGGCCATCACCGCTGCGGCGGCCAGGACAACACTTCAAGGGGACCATGCTGGTCCCCTTATTTATTTCTCCCGCTATGCGCCGACCAGTTCATATTTTCTTCCTGTTATTTATTCAAGTTGTGAATATATTCATAACCAAAATTCAGGGAATAGTTTCTCTGGCTTAACTGTTATTTAACCGCCATTAAAATTGCCAATTAAAACAAGAGGATATATTGTGATCTGTGTCACATTATTCCTATTTTTTATCCCGCCTGGCCTCAATGTTCAGGTGTTTTAAAAATTTATACGCTTGTTATTTAAAGATAATTTGTGTCAATACGCCATTTGTCTTAGCCGTCTGGCTAAAGTGGTTGTTCGCGGTGCCTTAATCTAAATTAATTTTAACCACCTATTAACAATAGTAATGGGTGCTAACAATTTGAGCGTTATCAAAAATAGAGGATAACGACGGCGACATTTTCTGGAGGATGGAAAATGAACAGAAAACTTTTGGTGTTATTGGCGGGATCGGCTCTGGCGATGGCGACAGTTCCGGCACAGGCGGTAACCAGCAGCGGGACCATTGGCGCAACCCTGACCTTGACCAACGGTTGCCTGATCAACGGCTCGCCAAACCAGAACGGCATTAACTTCGGTACGCTGGATTTCGGTACCCATCCGGCAACCTTCTCGACGCTCACCACCCAGCTCACCGGGGCCAATGGGGGCAATACCTTTACCATCCAGTGCACCACCGACAGCTACACGGTCGCCATTACCGGCAATACCAACTCCACCGCGCCGGGAACGGTTGTGGGTACGCCCGGCACGCCGGCGCGCTATCTGGTCAACACCGCAAATACCGCTCAGGGTGTGGCATACAGCCTGTTCAGCGACAGCAGCTTTAACAACGTGATCGCCAATAACGCGCCGATCCCGGTGGCCTCTACCGCAGGCGGGGTTAATAGCTACACGCTCTATGGCCGTATCACCGGCGGCGGCAACAGCGTCACCGTGGTACCCGGCACCTACACCGACACCATAAACGTCAGCGTCACTTACTAGCCGCGCGATTGATGAAGCGCGTGACTGTATCACTCCTGCCGCGGAGTGAGGGGAGGCTGCACGCCGTTTTTGGCCTGGTCGCCCTGATATTGACGACGACCGGCGCCCGGGCGGTGACCAGCCAGTCGTTTCAGGTGAATGCCACCATAACTCCGGGCTGCTCGGTGACCTCCGGCACCGGCGGGGTCCTGGGGGCGCTCAATTTTGGCAGCTACAGCGGGGTGCAGAGCGGCCAGGTCAGCACCAGCTTTGTGCCTAATGGTTCGCTAAGTATCGCCTGCACGCCGGGGGTGGCGCTGAGCATGAGTATCGACGGCGGGCAGAATTACGCCTCGGTGCGCAATATGCAGCGCGCCGGTGGCACCCAGCGGGTCGCCTACCGGCTCTACAGCAGCAGTTCGCTGGGGGCAAACAGCGAAATCGGCGTTAACCAGGCCATACCCGTAACCTATACCAATAGCAATAACATCGCCCTGCCGCTGTTTGGCGTGGCGCTTCTGACGGGCTTTAGCCCGGCCGGGAACTATTCAGATCAACTCACCGTGACCTTGTCCTGGTGATACAGGGAGAACGACCATGAAGGCATTTGCAAGCGGCCCGCTGGCGCTGCTGGTGGCGCTGGGGATAACGGCGCACGCCGCCCAGGGCGCGGCATCCATTCTACTCTGGCCCATCGATCCCTGGCTGTCGGCCGATACCAACGCGACCGAGCTGTGGGTGCAAAACCAGGGCAACAGCGCCACCACCATGCAGGTGCGCATTGTGCGCTGGCGCCAGGAGGGCGGCCTTGAGCGCTACACCGCCCAGCAGGAGGTGGTCGCCAGCCCGCCGATTGTCACTATTGCCAAAGGCAGCAAGCAGCTTATTCGCCTGATTAAACAGGGCGGGGTGCCGCTGGGGGTTGAACAGGCCTACCGCATTATCGTCGACGAAATTCCCCGCCTCAGGACACCACCACGCCGCAGATCGGCCTTAAGCTGCAGATGCGCTACTCCATTCCGCTGTTTGTTTACGGGCAGGGGATCGAAACCATTAAAGAGGGGGAACATCATGCCTTTGCCGAGCCGCGCAACCTGAGCTGGCGGGTTATCCGCGAAAACGGCCAGCCCGCGTTGCAGGTACGTAACCGGGGTGATGTGCATGTTCGGCTCAGTCAGGTCTCCCTGACCCAGGGCGGGCAGAAAAGGAGCATGGCGGACGGTCTGCTGGGGTATGTTTTGCCGGGCAGCGAACGCAGCTGGCCTCTCCCCTCAGGCATCACCCAGCCGGGCCAGATGAGTGCGCAAATTAATGCCAGGGATACCGAATGGCAGTCGGCTCCCGTCAACTGAAACCCACGATGATGATCCTGCTTTGCGTCTCCACGGCAGGCTGGGCCAATACCGGCGACGATGCACTACCGCCGCCGCCCGCGCCTCAGTCCCTGAACGACGAAGCGGTCTTTCAGCTGGCGCTGATCGTCAACCACTACGATACCGGGCTGGTGGTGCCCGTCACCCGGCGCAACGGCGATTATCTGGTCTCCAGCGCTGACCTGCTGCGCGCAGGCCTGCCGCCGGAAAATGTCCCGCCGGGGGAGGTCAATCTGACGACCCTCGCCGGCGTGCGCAGCGAGTATGACAGCGCCGGGCAGCGCCTGCTGTTGAGCGTGCCCCGGGAGTGGATCTCCGCCCGGGTCACCCCCTTTGGCGGCGAGCTGACCCAGAGCACCCCCCACTACGGCAGAGGGGCGCTGCTCAACTATGACTTCTATACCAGCAAGACCGATCATGCGGGCGGGCAGGCCTCGCTCTGGCATGAGTTCCGCTATTTTGACGAGCGGGGGTCTTTATCCTCCACCGGTTTTGTGCGCAAAAACCTCTCCGGCGGCAGCATGCAGGAGGGATACGTGCGTTACGACACCACGCTGCTGGTCACCAATGAGGATAATGCCACCACCTGGACTGCCGGGGATGTCATCAGCGATGCCGTCAGCTGGAGCAGCAGCGTGCGTATGGGGGGCATCAGCTATGGCCGGGACTTTTCGCTCCGCCCGGATCTGGTCACCTGGCCGCTGCCGGAATTTTCCGGCGAGGCGGCGGTGCCCACCTCGGTCGATCTGTTCGTCAACGGCTATCGCGCCGGCTCCACCCGCCTGCAGCCGGGACCGTTCACCCTCACCAATCTGCCCTATATCAACGGCGCGGGAGATGCGGTCCTGGTCACCACCGATGCGCTGGGTCGCCAGGTGAGCACCACGCTGCCGTTTTACGTCACCAGCGAACTGCTGAAGGCAGGGCTGAGCGACGGAGCGGTGACCCTCGGTAGCCTGCGCCGCAACTACGGTATTGAAAGTTTTGATTACGGCCCGGCGGCGGGGAGCGGCTCTTACCGCTACGGGCTGACCGACTGGCTGACCCTCGAAGGACATGGGGAAGGGGCCGAAGAGCTGGCGCTGGGCGGTGCGGGCACGGTGGTAAAAATAGGGCGTTTCGGCGTGGTCAATACCGCGTATACCCGCAGCCGGATGCGCGGTGAAGAGGGCGGGCAGGTGAACTGGGGCTACCAGTACAGCACCAGCGAATTCAGCATCGCTACCCAGCACAGCCGTCGGGATCGCGGTTTTGGCAACCTGGCCCTCTACGACCAGCCGACGGTATACGACGAATTCAACCAGCCCATCGCCAGCCTTAGCCGCAATACGGACCAGTACTCCCTGAGCCTTAATTTAGGCGATTATGGCAATATCGGCGCCGCCTGGATTGGGGTGGAGAGTTTCGACAGCGATAAAACCGAGCTGCTTAACCTCTCCTGGAGCCGCAACCTGTGGCGCAGCAGCAGTATCTACCTTGCCGCCAGCCGGGACCAGCAGCGGGGCGACTGGACGGTCGCCCTGTCGCTGCAAATTCCGCTCGGCGAACGCGACAGCGCCGCCGTCACCCTGGAAAACACCCCGGACGCGGGCAGCACTCAGCGCATCAACTACAACCACGCCATGCCCACCGACGGCGGCTTTAGCTGGAACATGGCCCTGGCGAACCAGTCCCGCTCCCGCAGCTACCAGCAGGCCTCGCTGGGTTGGCGTAACAGCAATATTGAAGTGCAGGGCGGCACCTACGGCGAGCGCGACATAATGACCTGGTGGGGCGAGGCGCTGGGCTCGCTGGTGCTGATGGACGGCGAACTCTTTGCCGCCAATAAGATCAACGACGCCTTCGTGGTCATCAGCACCGATGGCAAGCCCGACGTGCCGGTGAGCTACGAAAACCAGCCGGTGGGGAAAACCAACCAAAACGGCTACCTGCTGGTGAGCGGCGTCTCCGCCTACTATCCGGCGAGCTACAGCATCAACACCCTGAACCTGCCCGCCGATACCCGGCTAAAAGAGACCGAGCGGCGGGTGGCGCTGCGCCGCAACAGCGGCTACCTGGTGGACTTCCCGATGGAGGAGGAGCGGGTGGCCAGCGTGATCCTGCACGACGGCGAAGGTCAGGATATTCCGCTCGGCAGCCAGGTGCGACGCGCCTCCCGCGCCCCGGCCACCGTGGGCTATGACGGCATCGCCTGGCTGGAAAACCTGAACGACGTTAACCCGCTGGAGGTACGCACTCCGGAGGGCAAATATTGCCATGTGACCCTGACTCTTGCCCCTAATCCGGACCATAAGCTGCAAACTTACGGCCCGTTGACCTGCAGGCTGGCACCATGAGGCGCCTGCTGCTGTTACTGCTGCTGTTGGTCTCCGGTACCGGCTGGGGGGCCTGTACCGTCAGTACCGTCAACGCCAGCTTTGGCAGCGTGACCTCCTTCGCCCTGAGCGGCAACAACGAGGTACAGACCACCGGCACCCTGGTGGTGAATTGCGATGCGGTGCTTAACCTGTTGACCAACGACTCCATCACCCTCAACTACACCGGCGCCACCGTCAGCGCCGCCAGCCGCGCCACCCTGAAACGCACCGATAACGCCACCATCACCGATGTTATTCCTACCCGACTGTGCGGTGCGTCGGGCTGCACCGGCACCAGTGAAGTGCAGATCGCCCGCTCCTATACCTGGAGCGGTAGCACGCTGCTGGGGCTGCTGGGTTCCAGGCAGTACAATATTCCGCTCTATTTCCGCACCGTTGCCGGGCAGAACGTCAGCGCCGGGCCCTATCAGGTGACGCTTAACTTCAGCGTTAATTACAACGTCTGCCAGGTGGGGGCTGTGGGCCTCTGCCTGACCCCCCAGACCGGTACGGCGGTGACCAGCATCACCCTCAATATGAATGTCACCAATGACTGCAGCGCCATGACCACTCCGAACATCAACTTTAACAGCGCGCCGCTGGTACAGAATTTCCCCACCATCTCTCAGTCCATCGCCGTCACCTGCACCAAGGGCAGCGCCTATACCATCGGCATCAATAACGGCCTCAACGCCCTGAACAATGTCCGGCGCATGGCCAGCGGCAACAACCGCATGAGCTATGAGATCTATAAAGAGGCCACCGCCAACCGCTGGGGCGTCAGCGGCACCGAGCGCTGGTCGAGCGGATCATCATCTCAGGTAAGTACCGACGGCCTGCTGCGCACCTACAACTACACCGCCCGCATCCTCCCTAACCAGACCACGCCCCCCGCCGGTAACTACAGCGATACCCTCGTGGTAGACGTCGCGTTCTGAACCGCGCTTTTCCCTTTCGCAAATGTAAAGTTCCTCTCAGTTGTGCCGATAACACCGAGAACAAAACAATGAGAAGGTGTTGTATGTTGAACCGTATGCGCGTTGTGACAATGCTGATGTTGGTGCTGGCTGTCTTCGCTCTGTTGCAGCTCGTCTCCGGTAGTCTGTTTTTCTCTTCCATTAAAGCCAACCAGGACAGTTTTGCGGTTTCGAACGAATTCCGGGTTCAACAAAGTGAAATCACCTCCACCTGGGATTATCTGTTGCAAACGCGCATCAACCTGAGCCGCGCCTCCGCACGTATGGTGACCGATCCCGCTAAGCCACAAACGGAACTGATGAACAGCGCCCGCACTACGCTTGCGGAAGCGGATAAACACTTCAAGGCTTACAGCGCCATTCCTCCACAGCCGTCGATGGAGCTGGTGAGCCAGACCATCAATGAGACATACCGGGACTATGCTGCGGCGCTCACTGAACTGATCCAGTTCCTTGATAACGGCAACATGGAGGCCTATTTCGCCCAGGCAACCCAGTCAAAACAGAACGCGCTGGGGACCGCTCTGCGGGATTACGTTACCGCATCCGACGCGCGTAACCAGGCGGCGTTTAATGCCAGCGTGAAGGATTACACCTTCGCCAAATGGCAGATGGGGATCCTGGCGCTCGCCCTGGCGATCGTGCTGGTGGGGGTCTGGTACGGCATTCGCCATACCCTGCTTAACCCGTTAAACCGTGTCATCGACCATATCCGTCACATTGCCAGCGGCGATCTGACCCAGTCCCTGACCATCACCGGGCGCAGCGAAATCACCCAGCTGGCCATCAGCGTTGACCACATGCAGCGCTCCCTGAGCGAGACGGTGGCGAACGTGCGTCAGGGCTCGGAGGCCATCTACACCGGCACCAGCGAAATCGCGCTGGGTAACAACGACCTCTCCTCCCGCACCGAGCAACAGGCGTCGGCGCTGGAAGAGACCGCGGCAAGCATGGAGCAGCTCACCGCCACCGTGAAGCAGAATGCCGACAACGCCCGCCAGGCCTCACAGCTGGCGAACAGCGCCTCGGAAACCGCCCAGCGCGGCGGCAAGGTGGTGGATGGCGTGGTGAAAACCATGCACGACATCGCCGGAAGCTCGAAGAAGATCGCCGACATTATCAGCGTCATCGACGGTATCGCCTTCCAGACCAATATCCTGGCGCTGAACGCCGCGGTGGAAGCGGCGCGTGCCGGTGAGCAGGGGCGTGGCTTTGCGGTGGTCGCCGGTGAAGTGCGTAACCTCGCCAGCCGCAGCGCCAACGCGGCCAAAGAGATTAAAGCCCTGATTGAAGACTCTGTCGCACGCGTCGACACCGGCTCGGTGCTGGTGGAGAGCGCGGGCGAAACCATGAATGACATCGTGAATGCCGTTACCCGCGTCACGGACATTATGGGGGAAATCGCCTCCGCTTCCGATGAGCAGAGCCGTGGTATCGACCAGGTGGCCCTGGCGGTATCGGAAATGGATCGCGTCACACAACAAAACGCCTCGCTGGTTCAGGAGTCCGCAGCTGCTGCGGCGCAACTGGAAGAGCAGGCGAGCCGTCTGAAGATGGCCGTCTCGGCGTTTCGTCTTAACTCTGGACCTGCAAGCACGGTTTCATCGCGCGTCAGCCCGCAACCGGCCTCGCCGGTTAACGCACCGGCATATGTACGCGCAGTGGCAACCGGGAAAGATGAGAACTGGGAAACATTTTGATTGTACGTTAAATCGCGGCTGCTGGCCGCTAAATGGGAGCGTGGATGTTAAATCGTATTCGTATCTCGACCACCCTGTTTTTGATTTTGATTCTCTGTGGGGTGTTGCAGGTTGGCAGTAATGGCTTGTCATTTTGGGCTTTTCGCGATGGTTATCAAAATTTACAGGAGATGCAGGGCAGTAATCAGCAGCGTGAACTGCTTACCCAGAGCCGGGCAGTCTTGTTGCAGGCCAGCACGGCGCTGAATAAAGCGGGCACCTTAACCGCCCTGAGCTATCCGCCCGATGACATCAAGGCGCTGATGGTGACCGCGCGCGGTAGCCTGAAGCAGGCGGATGGCCTGCTCAAAGCCTTTAGCGGCCAGGCGGCGATTAGCGCGAAGGATGCAGAGCTGAAAAAAGCGATGCAGGGTGCGTTCAGCCAGTGGTATGGCGATCTGGAGCACCAGGCGACGTGGCTTGAGAACAACCAGCTGTCAGATTTTCTGACCGCGCCGGTGCAGGAATCGCAGGCGGCATTTGACGCCAGCACCGACGCCTGGCAGCAGGAGATCAACAACTTTGTGCAGGCGGCGGGGAATGACAGCCGCAACAGCTACCACATGTCCGGCGTGATTTTCGCCACCATGATTGTGCTGGCGGTGGTACTGACCAGCGCCGCGCTGTTCTGGTCGCGCAAGATGATTGTCCAGCCGCTGGCGATTATCAGCAGCCATTTCGACAGCATTGCCAAAGGCGATCTGGCGCGGCCGGTGGCGGTATACGGCAAAAATGAAATTTCGGCCATTTTCGCCAGCCTGAAGGCGATGCAGGGCTCGCTGCGTGAGACGGTATCCGAGGTGCGTCAGGGCAGCTACGCCATGCATACCGGGATCGCCGAAATTGCCGAGGGCAATAACGATCTCTCTTCGCGTACCGAGCAGCAGGCGGCATCGCTGGCGCAAACGGCCGCCAGCATGGAGCAGTTGACCGCCACCGTCGGGCAGAACGCCGACAACGCCCGCCAGGCTTCTGGTCTGGCGAAGAGCGCGGCGCAGACGGCGAAGAAGGGGGGCGAACAGGCGTCCCACGTGGCGAACACCATGAATGAGATCGCCGCCAGTTCGCAGAAAATTGGCGACATCATCAGCGTGATCGACGGCATCGCGTTCCAGACCAATATCCTGGCGCTGAACGCCGCGGTCGAAGCCGCCCGCGCGGGCGAGCAGGGTCGTGGCTTTGCGGTGGTGGCCGGCGAGGTGCGTAACCTGGCGAGCCGCAGCGCCAACGCGGCGAAAGAGATTAAGGTGCTGATTGAAGAGTCGGTGTCCCGCGTTCAGCAGGGTTCGGAGCTGGTGGATACGGCGGCGAAAACCATGACCGAGATCGTCAGCTCGGTCACCCGGGTTAACGACATTATGGGCGAAATCGCCTCCGCATCCGATGAACAGCGCCGCGGTATTGAGCAGGTAGCGCAGGCGGTAAGTCAGATGGATCAGGTGACTCAGCAGAACGCCGCGCTGGTAGAAGAAGCGGCGGCAGCCACCGATCAGTTAGCGGGCCAGGCGGATCACCTTACCTCGCTGGTGGCTGTATTTAATGTCAATGAACGTGTTGAAGCAGTAACAGAAGTCGGGCGGTCGCAGACCGTACCAGTCGGAACCTGAATGTGATTAAGAAGGCGCTATGACATCACCACTGCCCTCAGGGCAATCGTCATTATTGTTACAGATGACACAGCGCCTTGCGCTGTCCGATGCGCATTTCCGTCGGATATGTCAGTTAATCTACCAGCGCGCGGGGATAGTGCTGGCCGATCACAAGCGGGACATGGTCTACAACCGCCTTGTGCGTCGCCTGCGCACGCTCGGACTGGATGATTTTGGTCGCTATCTGGGGATGCTGGAAGCCAACCCAAACAGCGCGGAATGGCAGGCGTTTATCAACTCCCTGACCACCAACCTGACCGCCTTTTTCCGGGAAGCACACCACTTCCCGGTGCTGGCGGAGCATGCCTGCCGCCGCAGCGGTGAGTATCGCGTCTGGAGCGCGGCGGCGTCGACCGGGGAAGAGCCTTACTCGCTCGCCATCACCCTGGCCGACACGCTGGGTACCGCCCCGGGCCGCTGGAAGGTGATCGCCAGCGATATAGATACCGAGGTGCTGCAAAAAGCGCAGAGTGGGATCTATCGCCAGGAGGAGCTAAAAACGCTGTCACCCCAGCAGCTTCAGCGCTACTTCATGCGCGGCACCGGTCCGCACGAAGGGCTGGTGCGGGTGCGTAGCGAACTGGCAAATGCGGTGGAGTTCTCCATGGTCAACCTGCTGGAGAAGCAGTACAACGTGGCGGGGCCTTTTGACGCCATTTTCTGTCGTAACGTGATGATCTATTTCGACAAAACGACGCAGCAGGAGATCCTGCGCCGCTTTGTTCCGTTGCTCAAACCTGACGGTTTACTGTTTGCCGGGCACTCGGAGAACTTCAGCAATCTTGTGCGCGAGTTTAGCCTGCGTGGCCAGACGGTATATGCGCTCAGTAAGGATAAAGCATGAGTAAAATCAGGGTTTTGTCAGTTGATGATTCGGCGTTAATGCGCCAGATCATGACCGAGATTATCAACAGCCACAGCGACATGGAGATGGTGGCGACGGCGCCCGATCCGTTGGTCGCCCGGGATTTAATCAAAAAATATAACCCGGACGTGCTGACCCTGGATGTCGAAATGCCGCGCATGGACGGCATCGATTTCCTCGAGAAGTTAATGCGTCTGCGGCCGATGCCGGTGGTGATGGTCTCTTCACTGACTGGCAAAGGGTCCGAAATCACCCTGCGGGCGCTGGAGCTGGGGGCGGTGGATTTCGTCACCAAACCGCAGCTCGGCATTCGCGAGGGGATGCTGTCGTATAGCGAGATGATCGCGGAAAAAATTCGTACCGCGGCCAGGGCGCGGGTTGCCACGCATAAGCCGCTGGCGGCCCCGACTACCCTGAAAGCCGGTCCGCTGCTGAGCTCGGAAAAGCTGCTGGTTATCGGCGCCTCTACCGGCGGAACAGAGGCAATTCGTCATGTACTCCAGCCATTGCCGCTCTCAAGCCCCGGTATTCTGATCACTCAGCATATGCCGCCAGGCTTTACCCGCTCGTTTGCGGAGCGTCTGAACAAGCTGTGTCAGATCAGCGTGAAAGAGGCGGAAGATGGCGAACGCGTTCTGCCGGGGCATGCCTATATCGCCCCGGGCGACAAGCATATGGAGCTGGCGCGCAGCGGCGCTAACTATCAAATCAAAATTCATGACGGGCCGCCGGTTAACCGGCACCGTCCGTCGGTGGATGTGCTGTTTCATTCGGTGGCGAAACACGCGGGGCGCAACGCCGTTGGGGTGATCCTGACGGGGATGGGCAACGATGGCGCCGCCGGAATGCTGGCGATGCACCAGGCTGGCGCCTGGACCATCGCGCAGAATGAAGCAAGTTGTGTGGTGTTCGGCATGCCGCGCGAGGCCATCAATATGGGTGGCGTCAGCGAAGTGGTCGATCTTAGTCAGGTTAGTCAGCAGATGCTGGCGAAAATCAGTGCCGGACAGGCAATACGTATTTAACGAGGAGTGTAGTTTTATGGCGGACAAAGAGCTCAAGTTTTTGGTTGTGGATGACTTTTCCACCATGCGTCGCATCGTGCGCAACCTGCTGAAAGAGCTGGGTTTTAATAACGTAGAAGAAGCAGAAGACGGCGTTGATGCGCTGAACAAACTGAATGCCGGCGGCTTTGGTTTTGTTATTTCTGACTGGAACATGCCGAACATGGATGGTCTGGAACTGCTGAAAACCATTCGTGCGAATGCTGCGATGGCCTCTATGCCTGTGTTGATGGTGACGGCTGAAGCGAAGAAAGAGAACATCATTGCTGCGGCACAGGCTGGCGCAAGCGGATATGTGGTGAAGCCATTCACCGCGGCAACCCTGGAAGAAAAACTCGGTAAGATCTTCGAGAAACTCGGCATGTGAGGTACGGGAGATGATGCAGCCTTCGATTAAACCCACGGATGAGCATTCACCCGGCGACATAATTGCCCGCATCGGCAGCCTGACGCGTATGTTGCGCGACAGCCTGCGTGAGCTGGGCCTGGATCAGGCGATTGCGGAAGCGGCGGAAGCGATTCCCGATGCCCGCGACCGTCTGGATTATGTTGTACAGATGACTGCCCAGGCGGCAGAGCGTGCGCTGAACAGTGTTGAAGCGTCGCAGCCGCATCAGGACGAGATGGAAAAGGGCGCAAAAGCGCTGACCAAACGCTGGGACGACTGGTTCGAAAATCCGATCGAACTCTCCGACGCCCGCGAACTGGTGACCGATACTCGTCACTACCTGAAAGCGGTACCGGACCATACCAGCTTCACTAACGCCCAGCTGCTGGACATCATGATGGCGCAGGATTTCCAGGACCTTACTGGTCAGGTGATCAAGCGCATGATGGATGTGATCCAGGAGATTGAGCGTCAGTTGTTAATGGTGCTGCTGGAGAACATGCCGGAACCTTCCGCACGTCCACAACGCGAAAACGAAAGCCTGCTGAATGGCCCCCAGCTCGACACCACCAAAGCCGGTGTCGTGGCAAGCCAGGATCAGGTGGACGACCTGCTGGACAGCTTAGGGTTCTGATAACCTGCGTTTTGCTGGCATTGCCGGGTGGCGCTGCGCTTACCCGGCCTACAAAACCTGCAATATCATCATATTGTGCGGTCCCGGTAGGCCTGTGCAAGCGAAGCGCCGCCAGGCAAAAACGCCACTTGTAAAGGTGGCGTTTTTTTCCCTCGTTTTCCCTGTCGCAACCGAAAGCCCTAAATCAGCCCTTTTCACGCCCCTAATTAACGCATTGGTCAGGCGCGGCTTTGGCATCATATCGTCCAGACCTCTACCTGCGAGATGCTTGCCGTGGCAGAAGACAGCGACGACAAAACAGAAGCCCCCACACCCCACCGACTTGAAAAAGCGCGTGAGGACGGGCAAATACCCCGATCCCGAGAACTCACCTCGCTGCTGATTTTATTGGTTGGCGTGTGCATTATCTGGATAGGCGGGGAGTCCCTTGCCCGCAGACTGGCTGGTATGCTCTCGGCCGGGTTGCGCTTCGATCACAGCATGGTCAACGACCCTAACCTGATCCTCAGCCAGATTATCCTGCTGATCAAAAGCGCGATGGTCGCGCTGCTGCCGTTAATCACCGGCGTGGTGCTGGTGGCTATCGTATCGCCGGTGATGCTGGGCGGGCTGGTGTTCAGCGGGAAATCGCTGCAGTTTAAATTCTCCAAGCTGAACCCCTTGCCCGGCATCGCGAGAATGTTCTCCGCGCAGACCGCCGCCGAACTGCTGAAGGCGTTGATGAAAGCGACGCTGATGGGCAGCGTGGCGGGATTTTTTATCTGGCATAACTGGCCGGAGATGATGCGCCTGATCAGCGAGTCGCCATTTACCGCCATGCGCAACGCGCTCAATCTGGTGGGGCTCTGTTCGCTGCTGGTGGTGCTCTCGATTATCCCGATGGTTGGATTTGACGTCTTCTTCCAGATCTACAGCCACATTAAAAAACTGCGCATGTCCCGCCAGGACATCCGGGATGAACATAAGCAGATGGAAGGTGACCCGCACGTTAAAGGGCGTATCCGCCAGATGCAGCGTGCCGCCGCACGTCGCCGGATGATGGAAGATGTACCGAGAGCGGATGTGATTGTCACCAACCCAACCCACTACTCCGTTGCGCTGCAATATGACGAAGACAAAATGAGCGCGCCTAAAGTGGTGGCAAAAGGGGCGGGGCTTATCGCGCTGCGTATCCGTGAAATTGGTAATGAAAACCGTATCCCGATGCTGGAAGCGCCGCCACTGGCGCGTGCGCTCTACCGGCATGCGGAAATAGGACAGCAGATCCCGGGCCAGCTCTATGCCGCTGTGGCGGAAGTGCTGGCGTGGGTATGGCAATTGAAGCGCTGGCGTCTGGCCGGTGGTCAACGGCCTGTTAAACCTGAGAATCTCCCGGTGCCTGCCGCGCTGGATTTTATGAACGAGAAGGACTCTGATGGCTAATCTGGTGGCAATGTTGCGCCTCCCCGGCAACCTGAAATCGACTCAATGGCAGATCCTTGCCGGGCCGATCCTCATCCTGCTAATCCTGTCGATGATGGTGTTGCCGTTGCCGGCATTCATCCTCGACCTGCTTTTCACATTCAATATTGCGCTCTCCATTATGGTGCTGCTGGTGGCGATGTTCACCCAGCGCACCCTGGAGTTCGCCGCGTTTCCGACCATCCTGCTCTTCACTACGCTGCTGCGTCTGGCGCTGAACGTGGCCTCCACCCGTATCATTCTGATGGAAGGACATACCGGCGGCGCGGCGGCAGGTAAGGTGGTTGAGGCCTTTGGCCACTTCCTGGTCGGCGGTAACTTCGCCATCGGGATCGTGGTGTTTATCATCCTCGTGATCATCAACTTCATGGTTATCACCAAAGGTGCGGGGCGTATCGCAGAAGTGGGCGCGCGTTTCGTCCTGGACGGGATGCCGGGTAAACAGATGGCGATTGACGCCGATCTTAATGCCGGTCTGATTGGCGAAGATGAAGCAAAAAAACGCCGTGCCGAAGTGACCCAGGAAGCGGACTTCTACGGCTCGATGGACGGTGCGAGTAAGTTCGTTCGCGGCGATGCCATCGCCGGTATTCTGATCATGGTCATCAACGTGGTCGGCGGCCTGCTGGTTGGGGTACTGCAACACGGGATGGACATGGGCCATGCGGCAGAAAGTTATACGTTGCTGACCATCGGTGACGGCCTGGTCGCCCAGATCCCGGCGCTGGTGATCTCCACCGCAGCCGGCGTGATCGTAACCCGCGTCGCCACCGATCAGGATGTCGGCGAGCAGATGGTCGGGCAGCTGTTCAACAACCCGAACGTGCTGATGCTCTCTGCTGCGGTACTGGGGCTGCTGGGCCTGGTGCCGGGCATGCCGAACTTCGTCTTCCTGCTGTTTACCGGCGCGCTGCTGGGGCTGGCCTGGTGGCTGCGCGGGCGTGAATCTAAACCGAAGGCTGAACCTGCACCCGTTAAAATGCCGGAAAACACCCAGGCAGTGGAAGCCACCTGGAACGACGTCCAGCTGGAAGATTCGCTGGGCATGGAAGTCGGCTACCGCCTGATCCCGATGGTCGATTTCCAGCAGGATGGCGAACTGCTGGGACGTATCCGCAGTATTCGTAAAAAATTCGCCCAGGACATGGGCTTCCTGCCGCCGGTGGTGCATATCCGCGACAACATGGATCTGCCTCCTGCGCGCTATCGCATTCTGATGAAAGGGGTGGAGATCGGCAGCGGAGACGCCTATCCGGGGCGCTGGCTGGCCATTAACCCTGGCACCGCGGCGGGTACGCTGCCGGGTGAACAAACCATCGACCCGGCCTTTGGCCTGGCCGCTATCTGGATCGAAAGTGCCCTCAAAGAGCAGGCGCAGATCCAGGGCTATACCGTGGTGGAAGCCAGTACCGTCGTGGCAACTCACCTTAACCACCTGATTGGTCAGTTCTCCGCAGAGCTGTTCGGCCGCCAGGAGGCGCAGCAGCTGCTGGATCGTGTCACTCAGGAGATGCCGAAGCTCACCGAAGATCTGGTGCCGGGTGTCCTGACCCTGACCACGCTGCACAAGGTGCTGCAGAACCTGCTCGACGAGAAGGTGCCGATCCGCGATATGCGCACCATTCTGGAAACCCTGGCCGAGCATGCGCCGCTGCAGAACGATCCGCACGAGCTGACGGCGGTGGTGCGCGTGGCGTTAGGCCGCGCCATCACCCAGCAGTGGTTCCCGGGTACCGGCGAGGTGCAGGTCATTGGACTCGACACGCCGCTTGAGCGTCTGCTGCTGCAGGCGTTGCAGGGCGGCGGCGGGCTGGAGCCGGGGCTGGCGGATCGTCTGCTGGCGCAAACCCAGGAGGCGTTGCAGCGTCAGGAGATGCTGGGAGCACCGCCGGTGCTGCTGGTGAATCATGCCCTGCGTCCGCTGCTCTCGCGCTTCCTGCGCCGCAGCCTGTCGCAGCTGGTCGTGCTGTCGAATATGGAGCTGTCGGACAACCGACATATCCGCATGACCGCCACCATCGGAGGCCAATAATGCGTAAATTACTCTGGTTACTGGCCCTGCCGCTGATGGCGCAGGCCGCAGGGGAGGGGGCATGGCAGGCCAGCAGTATCGGCCTGACCCTTACCCACCGTGGCGTGGCGGCTTCGTCACGCCCGCTGTCGGCGCAGCAGCCGGTATCGGGCCTGATGACTCTGGTGGCCTGGCGCTATGAACTCAACGGCCCGACCCCTGCCGGGCTGCGGGTGCGGCTCTGTTCCCAGACGCGCTGTACCGAACTGGACGGGGCCAGCGGCACGACCCATGCGTTCAACAACGTGCCCGCCGTCGAGCCGCTGCGCTTTATCTGGGAAGTCCCTGGCGGCGGTCGCCTTATCCCGGCCCTGAAGGTCCAGCGTAACGAAGTGATTGTGAACTACCGCTAACCCTCTGACTCCATTCCGTTCGTCCGAACGGAATGGAGGTGTCGTTCAGCAGGCTTCGTTATTTTTCCTGCTGTTCTTGCCCTGTTAATTTTTCCCTCGCTCTTTTCATTAAGAGAATATCTCTGGAAGTCAATAACCGGAGAATATACTCTACGCGCTGAGATAATGTGATATACATATCAATGATGGAACGCAATAATGCAAAAGGGAGCAGGTATGAAATTGAGCTTTCGGCAAGTATGCCTGTTTTGGGGGGTTATGGATGTTTTATATCTGGCCACCTATGTCTGGAAGAGTAGTACCCAGGGGCGTATTCCTTTCGTTGATGATATTATCAATTTTAGCGCGCTTTATTCAGAACAGGGTGGCAGCTACTGGCTCCTTATTCTCTTTGTTTTGTCAATGATAACAACCCTGTCCATTGTGTTTTCTGCTCTGTTTCTCCTTACCGCATGGAATAAGGTCGGCTACCTGGTCGCTGCGCAGACCCCCTTGCGCCTGCTGGTGGTTGTGCCGTCTCTCACCTTTTTACCCTGGATTATGAAATGGATTAATCCGGGGAACGTCGCGGTGGCGCTATTTTTATTGCTGGTTTCAGAGTCGCTAAAGGTCTGTTCGATAATCATCTCAGGAAAATTAAATAAGTAATGCTTTAATCACTCAGGGATAGTGTTTTAAAAGGATGAAGGTATGCATAAAAGTATTAAGGATTGTTATTTCGACGGCTGGAAAAAGGCGTTCGTCTATAAGGGGCGAGCGACAAGAAGAGAGTTTTGGTTATTTATCGTCATTAATGTAGCGATTATTCTCTTTGTTGCCGCACTGAGTTATTTCTTTCTCATAGTATTGATTGCCGATCGTACCGGTCGCGGGGGAATGATACTGGTGTGGGCCTGGTTTGTCTGGCTTCCGCTCAGGGCGCTTACCCCGGTAATCTTACTCGTACCAGTCGTCTCGCTGGGTGTCCGCCGAATGCACGATGCAGGAAAATCGGGGTGGTGGTTTGGCGGGGCGCTACTCTTCATTCTGCTGATCCTGCCGCTCATTCTGACGGGTATTCATCAGGTTATGCTTATCCCGGTAGATAATCACTCTGCAGAGCAGGTGACAGCGTTCATCACTATTACGCTAAATGTATTAGCGGCTATCTCTATTCTCTGGCTTTGCTGCTTACCGACACAATCGTCTGAACAGACCGTTTAGTGATCGCTTTTTCGCCAGTTATCAGGCCATTCTGATGACTGGCTCGCAAAACTGACCCCTCCTTTTGAAGCAAAAGAAACGCTGTTTTATAAAACAGTGACACGCGTAGTAATTCTCTTTGCATTTTTGCCAGTTGCCGCCTGGCGGTGGCAGAAACAGAAAGGTATCCCGTAAGCGATACTCTTACTGTAACCGTCTAGTCACTCCCGTTAGCGTCGCGTTAACCGGGAGTCATCTAAAACTTACAGGGTCGACGGTAATGAAAACACGTAAAATTGGACTCGCGAACTATCTTGCTTACGGATCGGGTGATTTTCTCGGGGCAGGGACCACAGCGCTGACAGCTGCCTGGCTATTGTATTTCTACACTACCTTCTGTGGCCTCACGCCGATTGAGGCCACCTTCATCTTTGCGGCGGCAAGGGTTCTGGATGCCGTCGTCAGTCCGCTGATGGGCTTCCTGACCGATAACTTTGGCACCACCTGGCTTGGCAAACGCTTTGGCCGCCGCAAGTTCTTTATTCTGCTCGGCATTCCCTGCGTCTTCAGCTACTCGCTGATGTGGGTCGGCGATATGGGCTTCTGGTACTACCTGCTGACCTATCTGATCTTCGATATCGTCTACACCATGATCCTGGTCCCGTACGAAACGCTGGTGCCGGAGATGACCGACGATTTCAAACAGAAAACCAAGTTCTCCGGCGCGCGTATCTCCATGGCCCAGATGTCAGCGATTCTGGCCTCGTTCCTGCCGGGTATTCTGTTAACCCACTTCGGTAAAGACAACGCCATCTCCTTCTTCTATGCCAGCCTGGTCTTCTCGGTGCTCTGCGCCCTGATGCTGACCTTCGTCTGGTTCTTCACCTGGGAGCGTCCGCGTGAAGAGTGGAGCGAAGCTGCGCTGCGCGCCGAAGAGGAGAAGAAAAAACTGACACTCGGCCAGAGCCTGAACCGTCTGTTCGTTGAGCTGAGCTCTACCCTGCGGATCAAAATCTTCCGCCAGCACCTGGGGATGTACCTTGGGGGCTACATCGCCCAGGATGTGTTCAACGCCGTCTTTACCTACTACGTGGTCTTTGTGCTGATGCAGGAAGCCTCTATGGCCTCGAATCTGCTGGGCACCATGGCTATCTTCCAGTTCCTGGCCGTTATCGCCATGATTCCGCTCTGCATCCGTTTTGGACCGGCGCCGTCGTACCGCATGGTGGTGGTGCTTTTCGGTCTGGCGTCGCTCTCCTATGCCGGTTTGTATTACGCCGGTATGAGCGATATCTACGCGCTGTTGCTGCTGGTCTCTGCTCTGGCGGGTCTGGGCCGCGGTGGGATCAACTATGTGCCGTGGAACACCTACACCTATATCGCTGACGTAGATGAAGTCATCACCGGCCAGCGCCGCGAGGGGATCTTCGCCGGGATCATGACGCTGACCCGTAAAGCGTCCCAGGCGGGAGCCATCATGCTGGTAGGGATTGTGATGCAGATGTCTGGCTTTGTCAGCGGCCAGAAGGTGCAGCCGGAAGGGGTAAGCCACACCATTCTGATGATCCTGAGCGTGGGCACTATCCTGGTGCTGACCTGCGGCTTCCTGGTGTCATTGCGCTTTAAGCTGAATTTACAGACGCACAGTACGCTGCGTGAAGAGACGGTCAAAATGCGTGAGTCTGGCCGCGCGATGCCGGAGGCTGCCACGCCGCAGGCCCGCGCCACGGTTGAGATGCTGGCCGGTATGCCGTACGACTGCCTGTGGGGAAACAACAACATCGGCTATCTGAACCGCAATAAACCCGCTGCACCGTCCCTGAAAGAACGTGCTCCACTGAATTCGACATACAACAGAGGTTAAGATTATGAAGGTTTGGCCTGTCAAACATAGCCCGTTACTGCGTCAGCCAGAGCGTTTTATCGCCAGAGATGAACTGAAAACGCTGATCCAAAACGTGACGCATAACCTGGTGAACATTCACGATAAAACCGGCGAGTTTTTACTGCGGCTGGACGACGGGCGGGTAATCGACACCAAAGGCTGGGCGGGCTGGGAGTGGACTCACGGGGTCGGTCTCTACGGTATCTGGCAGTATTACTGCCAGACCGGGGATGAAGCGATGCGCGATATCATCGACAGCTGGTTTGCCGATCGCTTTGCCGAAGGGGCCACCACCAAAAACGTCAACACCATGTCGCCGTTTTTGACCCTTGCATATCGCTATGAAGAGACGCGCAACCCGGCCTGGTTGCCATGGCTGGAGAGCTGGGCGGAGTGGGCGATGAACGAGATGCCGCGCACCGAGCACGGCGGTATGCAGCACATCACCCTGGCGGAGGAGAACCACCAGCAGATGTGGGACGACACCCTGATGATGACCGTCCTGCCGCTGGCGAAGATTGGTAAACTGCTCAATAAACCCGAATATGTGGAGGAGGCGGTCTATCAGTTCCTGCTGCACGTGCAGAATCTGATGGATCGGGAGACCGGGCTCTGGTTCCACGGCTGGAACTACGACGGCCACCACAACTTTGCCAACGCCCGCTGGGCGCGCGGCAACAGCTGGCTGACGATCGTTATTCCGGATTTCCTTGAGCTGGTGGATCTGCCGGAGAACAACGCCGTGCGCCGCTATCTGGTGCAAGTGCTGAACGCGCAGATTGCCGCCCTGGCGAAGTGTCAGGATGAGAGCGGCCTGTGGCATACGTTGCTGGACGATCCCAACTCCTATCTGGAGGCCTCGGCCACCGCCGGGTTCAGCTACGGGATCCTGAAGGCGGTACGCAAGCGCTATGTGGGGGCCGAATATGCGGAGGTGGCGGAGAGAGCCATTCGCGGGATCGTGAAGAACATCTCCCCGGAAGGTGAACTGCTGCAAACCTCGTTCGGTACCGGCATGGGCAGCGATCTGGCGTTCTATCGCCAGATCCCGTTGACCTCAATGCCGTATGGTCAGGCGATGGCAATCCTCTGTCTGACGGAGTATCTGCGCAAGTATTTTTGACCACTGTTACAAACAAAAAACCCGGCTTGCACCGGGTTTTTTGTTATTTCGATAACCGGTTTTTGTAGGCCTGATAAGCGAAGCGCCATCAGGCATTAACCGGGCACCGATGTTACATACGTTCTACGGTTTCGATACCCAGGGTATCCAGACCCAGCTTCAGGGTCTTCGCCGTCAGCTGCGCCAGCTTCAGGCGGCTGTTGCGTACCGCTTCGCTCTCGGCAGAGAGGATAGGGCAGTGCTCGTAGAAACCGGAGAACAGGCCCGCCAGATCGTACAGGTAGGCACACATCACGTGCGGGGTGCCGTCGCGGGCGACCACGGAGAGCGTCTCTTCAAACTGCAGCAGGCGCGCCGCCAGCTGCGCTTCGCGATCTTCGCTGATGGTCACCTGAGCCTTTGCCAGCATGCTTTCGTCGATCTCAGCCTTACGGAACACGGACAATACGCGGGTATAGGCATACTGCATGTACGGTGCGGTGTTACCTTCGAACGCCAGCATGTTATCCCAGTCGAAAACGTAGTCGGTGGTCCGGTTCTTGGAGAGATCCGCGTATTTCACCGCACCGATACCGACAGCGTTGGCCAGTTTTTCCAGCTCATCGGCAGGCATATCCGGGTTTTTCTCCGCTACCAGACGACGGGCACGCTCCAGCGCCTCGTCCAGCAGATCCGCCAGCTTCACGGTACCGCCCGCACGGGTTTTAAACGGCTTGCCATCTTTACCCAGCATCATGCCGAACATGTGGTGCTCCAGCGGCACGGAATCCGGTACATAGCCCGCTTTACGCACGATGGTCCACGCCTGCATCAGGTGCTGGTGCTGACGGGAGTCGATGTAATAGAGGACGCGATCAGCATGCAGGGTTTCATAGCGGTATTTCGCGCAGGCGATATCGGTGGTGGTGTAGAGGAAGCCGCCATCCTTTTTCTGGATGATGACGCCCATCGGTTCGCCTTCCTTGTTTTTGTACTCATCAAGGAACACCACCGTCGCGCCTTCGCTTTCGACCGCCAGGCCTTTGGCCTTCAGATCGGCCACGATACCGGCCAGCATTGGGTTATAGAGGCTTTCACCCATCACGTCCTTACGGGTCAGGGTGACGTTCAGGCGGTCATAGGTGATCTGGTTCTGGGACATGGTGATGTCCACCAGCTTGCGCCACATCTCAAGGAAATAGGCATCGCCGCCCTGCAGTTTCACTACGTAGCTACGGGCGCGCTCGGCAAAGGCTTCATCTTCGTCGTAGTGCTTTTTCGCATCGCGGTAGAAGCCTTCGAGGTCTGCCAGGGCCATTTCACCGGCATTTTCCTGCTGCTGCTTTTCCAGCCAGGCGATCAGCATCCCGAACTGGGTGCCCCAGTCGCCGACGTGGTTCGCGCGGATCACGTTGTGGCCGAGGAACTCCAGGGTGCGCACCGCGGCATCACCGATGATGGTGGAGCGCAGATGGCCGACGTGCATCTCTTTCGCCACGTTCGGGGCAGAGTAGTCAACGACGATGGTCTGAGGCTGCGGCTGCGCCACACCCAGACGATCGGACTGCAACGCGGCATCGACGTTCTGCGCCAGGAAGGCAGGATCGAGGAAAATGTTGATAAAGCCCGGTCCGGCGATTTCGGTTTTGCTGGCAATACCGCTGAGATCCAGATGGGACAGAACCTGCTCTGCGAGTTGTCGTGGCGCCATGCCCAGTTTTTTCGCTACGGCCATCACGCCATTGGCCTGATAGTCGCCAAACTGTACTTTCGCGGACTGACGAACCTGCGGTTCACAGTCTGCAGGTGCGCCTGCAGCAATCAGTGCCTGACTGACTTTTTCTGAGAGAAGAGCCTGAATATTCACCGGGATACCTTACATTTTTGACGCGCGCATCACGTTGCCGCGCCCGTTAACGAATTTAGGCCGGGAGTATACTGCAATTGCCCGTTGCCGTCAGCACTGGCTCAAAACAGCGGTTGGTCGCAGGCCAGCAACAGAGTAAATTAACGCTTTTGCATGACGATAAGAGTACTGATGATGGCGAACTGGCAATCTATTGACGACCTGCAGGACATTGCAGCCGATTTACCGCGTTTCACTAACGCCTTTGCGGCGCTTTCCGCCCGCCTGGGTCTGGATATCGCTCCGCTCGCGGCGGACCACATCTCCCTGCGCTGCCATCAGAATGCCACTGCGGAGCGCTGGCGGCGCGGGTTTGAGCAGTGCGGCGAACTGCTCTCGGAAAACATCATCAATGGTCGTCCTATCTGTCTCTTTAAGCTGCATGAACCCGTCTGCGTCGCCCACTGGCGCTTTACGGTGGTTGAACTGCCGTGGCCGGGTGAAAAACGCTACCCCCACGAAGGCTGGGAGCATATCGAGATTGTCCTGCCCGGCGACCCGGAAACCCTGAATGCCCGCGCCCTGGCGCTGCTCTCTGATGAGGGCTTAAGTCAGCCGGGCATTTTTGTGAAAACCAGCTCGCCAAAAGGGGAGCGCGAGCGCCTGCCAAACCCGACCCTGGCGGTTACCGACGGCAGCGTGACGGTGAAGTTTCACCCCTGGACAATCGAAGAGATTGACGCCAGTGAACAATAAAGCGAAAGAGTTGTGAGGTGACGCTGTGTCGCGGGGAAGGCGGCATGGCATGATGCAAAACCCAACAGGCTATAAGGAGGCTTCGTGGCATTGCTGGAGATCTGTTGTTACAGCATGGAGTGCGCCGTGACCGCGCAGGGGCATGGCGCCGATCGCATCGAACTCTGTGCCGCCCCGAAAGAGGGCGGGCTGACCCCCTCTTATGGGGTGCTGAAATCGGTGCGTCAGGCGGTGAGCATTCCGGTTCACCCGATTATTCGCCCCCGCGGCGGGGACTTTTGCTACAGCAGCGGCGAATTTAACGCCATGCTGGAGGATATCGCCCTCGTCAAGGAGCTGGGTTTTCCGGGGCTGGTGACCGGTCTGCTCGATGAGGACGGCCATATCGATATGCCGCGCATGCGCCAGATTATGGCCGCCGCAGAGGGGATGGCGATAACTTTTCATCGCGCCTTCGATATGTGCGTAAATCCACGGCAAGCCTTTGAAAACCTCGCGGAACTGGGGGTTGCGCGTGTGTTGACTTCGGGTCAACACGCCTCCGCAGAAAAAGGTATTTCATTAATTAAGGAACTAAAAGCGCAATCAGGTGTTCCAATAATAATGGCGGGTGCTGGCGTTCGTGCCGCCAATCTGGAGACGTTTTTACAGGCAGGGGTGGAAGAGTTGCACAGCTCGGCAGGCAAGTGGTTGCCGTCACCCATGCGCTATCGCAACACCGGCTTGTCGATGTCGACGGATGCCGACGCGGATGAATATTCCCGCTACGGCGTCGAGGGAGAGTCGGTTGCAGAGATGAAGGCGATAATTGAAAGGTATTGTCGCTAAAACAGTTTTTACCGCGCATCATGTCGCCCAATATGATGCTTGTTTGTACCAGGCCCCTGCAATTTCAACAGGGGTCTTTTTTTATGCATTTTCCGGCGACACGGCACCGTTTTTGTAGGCCGGGTAAGGCGAAGCCGCCACCCGGCAAAAATCACGGCTTAGTGGCAATCAACACCGCGCGGACCGGGGCTGGATAACCTTCAATCGTTTTGCTGCTGTCATTCGGATCGAGGAACTCGGCCAGAGATTCGGTGGTCATCCACTCGGTACGGCGCTGTTCGTCGGTAGTGGTAGGGCAGACATCCGCGATGCGGATATCGACAAAACCGCACTTCGCCAGCCAGTTTTTCAGCGCCAGCGCCGACGGAATAAAGTAGACGTTACGCATCTGGGCATAGCGATCCCCTGGCACCAGCACGGTGTTCTCATCCCCTTCCACCACCAGCGTCTCCAGCACCAGCTCACCGCCGTTGACCAGCTGATCTTTCAGCTGCCAGAGGTGTTCCAGCGGAGAGCGGCGATGGTAGAGCACGCCCATCGAGAAGACGGTGTCGAACGCCGCCAGCGCCGGGAGTTGCTCAATCCCCAGCGGCAGCAGGTGCGCGCGCTGGTCGTTGCCCAGCAGTTTGCGCACCGCTTCGAACTGGCAGAGGAACAGCTGGGTCGGGTCGATGCCTACCGCCAGATGGGCGCCTGCGCCAATCATACGCCACATGTGATAGCCGCTGCCGCAGCCGACATCCAGAATGGTGCGTCCGGTTAAATCAGAGAGGTGCGGCAGCACGCGCTCCCACTTCCAGTCTGAACGCCATTCGGTGTCGATCTGCATGCCGTAGAGAGAAAACGGCCCTTTGCGCCACGGCATCAGGTTGCGCATCAGGTTTTCGAGACGCAGCATCTGGCCTTCGCTCAGCGGTTGTTCGCTCTCGGCGGTAACGCTGTGCAGCAGGTCGAGCTTATAGGGCGTCATTTCCGGCAGAAATTCCACCGCATTTTTCCACTGCTTAAACTGGCCGTGCAGGGATTCACGCTGCCAGGCGGCGATCTGCGCGGGCAGGGTTTCCAGCCAGTGGGAGAGGTGGTTTTTGGCAATCAGCTGATAAAAGTTACCGAAATCAATCATGCGTTACCGCCTTTCAGCGCCACCAGTGAGCCAAAGTTGAAGCACTGGAACCACAGCTCGCTGTGCGCGAATCCGGCTTTGTGCAGTCGGGCTTTGTGGGTCTCAACCGAATCGGTCAGCATCACATTTTCCAGCATGCTGCGCTTCTGGCTGATCTCCAGCTCGCTGTAGCCGTTGGCACGTTTGAAATCGTGGTGCATGTTGAACAGCAGTTCGCCGACGGTGGCATCTTCGAAACTGAATTTTTCCGAAAGCACCAGAGCGCCGCCAGGGTTCAGCCCCTGATAAATTTTGTCCAGCAACAGCTGACGGTCTTCGGGCACCAGGAATTGCAGGGTAAAATTCAGCACCACCATCGAGGCGTTTTTAATCTCGATATGGCGAATATCGCCTTCGACCACTTCTACCGGGGTCGGGGCTTTCCAGGCGTCAATATGGCGGCGGCAGCGTTCGACCATGGCCGGTGAGTTGTCCACAGCGATAATCTTGCAACCGTCGTGCTTAATATTACGACGAACCGACAGCGTGGCTGCGCCCAGCGAACATCCCAGATCGTAGACCTGCGTGTCCGGCTGAACAAAACGTTCCGCCAGCATGCCGATCATGGAGATGATATTAGAGTAGCCGGGGACCGAGCGCTGGATCATATCCGGGAAGACTTCAGCCACCCGTTCATCAAAGGTCCAGTCGCCCAGACTGGCGATAGGCGCAGAAAAAAGCGTGTCGCGATCTGACATAACGTAAAAATCCGGGATAAATAAAGGGGCGTATTGTGCGCTAATGCAGGGAGAAAACCAACTCCCAGGGCATATACCACAGATTAGCCAGCACCATTAGCACAAGCGAACACCAGGTCGCGCTCATGCCGGAGCGGCGCCAGCGGAACAGGCGCTGATGGAGACCATAGTAGTGCATCAGGCGTCCAAGGATCAGCAGCAGGCCGCAGACGTGCACCATCCAGGTCTCCGCGCCATTCATTTCCATAAATAACAGCAAGATCAGTGCCGCCGGGAGATACTCCACCGCATTGCCATGAATGCGGATTGCGGTTTGCAACTCAGAGAAACCTCCGTCGCCATAAGAGACGCGGTACAACATCCGCAGGCGCGCAATATCGAACGAAAACTTGATTAACAGTAACGCACCCAGTACCGCATACAGCGCGCAAACCATACAAACTCCCTGTTTTTTGGCAGATGGCACTTCTATGATAGGGGGTGAGCTCAGAAAAGAGAAGATTGTTGCGGGATCGTGGGAGCGTCGCCAATGGACGGCGCCACGGCCTGCAAGGCGTGCCAGAGAGCATCGACCAGTTGCGGCGCCTGGGCGATATCAGGGGTATGCAAAAAAAGATACGGCGTGGCGGTCTGTTCCCACTTCGCCAGGGTCTGTAACCAGACAGCAAACAGCGCCTGGTTTTGCGGCATGTTGTCGCTGCCGATAAAACGCACCATTGGATTGCTGGCGGTCATCACCGCATGAACCGGTACCTTCGGTTTTTTACGCTGGGCATCGATGATGGCCTCGTTGTGCGGCACGGCGGCGTGAACCGGGCGGCTGTCGAGAATGGTGCGATTGACGCCGCGCTCATGCAGACCGCGGTTAAGCGCTTTCTCCGCCTCGCCTTTCATGAAGAACTCAGGATGACGAACCTCAACGCCATAAGTGAACTCCCGGGGCAGGGCATCAAGAAACTGCCATAGCGCGGGCAGATCGCGTGGGCCAAAGGTGGCGGGGAGCTGCACCCAGTACTGGCCGATGCGGTTGGCCAGCGGCGACAGGCGGGTAAAAAATTCTGCGGTTAAATCGTCACAGTTACGCAGCGCAGCCTGATGGGAGATGGTGGCCGGGAATTTAAAGCAGAAACGAAAGTCGTCGCTGGTCTGCTCTCGCCAGCGCGCCACCACTTCAGGTTTAGGCAGGGCATAGAGCGTGGTGTTACCCTCCACACAATTAAAGTGGCGGGCGTACTCTTCAAGACCCGTTATGCCCAGCCGCACCCATTTCGGGTGCGACCATTGGGGTAACCCCAGATAGATCATAGTGCGTTGATTATCTCTTCGGTGCTGCGTACCCGGCCAATACGCGGGAAGATATTCGTCATACTGCCGAGGTGCTGCTCGGCCGAGGCTGCGCTGCAGGCATCTTCGGCGATCACCAGGTTAAAGCCCAGCTCCCAGGCGTTGCGGGCGGTGGATTCGACGCCAATATTGGTGGAGATCCCACACAGAATGATCGTATCGATGCCGCGACGACGCAGCTGTAACTCAAGATCGGTGCCGTAAAACGCGCCCCACTGGCGCTTGGTCACTTCGATATCGCTCTCTTGCTTACCCAGTGACAGCGGGTAGTCCCACCAGTTTTCCGGCAGAGCATGGGCAGGGGCTTGTGCATCTACCGGCTGCTTCAGCGCCTCGGCGAAATCAGCGGACCAGCCCACGCGGACCATCACCACCGGCGAGCCGCTGGTGCGGCATTTTTCCGCCAGACGTGCACTGCGGCTGACCACATCCTGAGCGGTATGCGGGCCACCGGCAAAGGGCAGGATCCCTTCCTGTAAATCAATCACCACAAGGGCGGTACGGGCAGCGTCGAGTGTGAACATGGTTTTTCCTGTTAAATAGTGAGCCATGCTAATACCTTACGCTGAGCCAGCCTGTTCCAGGTCTGATATTTTTGTTAAATTTTGTGAGAATATGCAAGATGCGAGCAGCAAACGCGCGCATGGCGCGCTTCTCTCTTATCGTCTGGCGGAATTTCCAGTATAATAGCCGCCTTTTTTCATCCAGTTTGACATACAAAAAGCTGCGACATAGTAGCCTGCGGCTAAGTTAAGGGATATCTCATGCGTACAGAATATTGCGGGCAGCTGCGTCAGTCCCACGTCGGACAGCAGGTGACCTTGTGTGGTTGGGTCAACCGTCGTCGTGATCTTGGCAGCCTTATCTTTATCGATATGCGCGACCGTGAAGGCATCGTGCAGGTGTTTTTCGATCCAGACCGCGCCGATGCGTTAAAGCTGGCAGCTGAACTGCGTAACGAGTTCTGCATCCAGGTGACCGGTACCGTGCGTGCGCGTGACGAGAAAAACATCAACAGCGACATGGCGACCGGCGAAATCGAAGTGCTGGCGACCGATCTGACCATCATCAACCGTTCAGAATCGCTGCCGCTGGATTTCAACCACGTCAATACCGAAGAAGCGCGTCTGAAATATCGCTACCTCGATCTGCGTCGCCCGGAAATGGCCGAACGCCTGAAAACCCGCGCGAAAATCACCAGCCTGGTGCGCCGCTTTATGGACGATCACGGTTTCCTCGATATCGAAACCCCGATGCTGACCAAAGCGACCCCGGAAGGCGCGCGCGACTACCTCGTGCCATCCCGCGTCCATAAGGGCAAATTCTACGCGCTGCCACAGTCTCCTCAGCTGTTCAAACAGCTGCTGATGATGTCCGGTTTCGACCGCTACTATCAGATCGTCAAATGCTTCCGTGACGAAGACCTGCGCGCTGACCGTCAGCCAGAATTTACCCAGATCGACGTCGAGACCTCCTTCATGACTGCCGAGCAGGTGCGTGAAGTGATGGAAGCGCTGGTGCGCAGCCTGTGGCTGGACGTGAAGGGCGTGGATCTGGGCGACTTCCCGATCATGACCTTCGCCGAAGCCGAGCGCCGCTACGGCTCTGACAAGCCCGACCTGCGTAACCCAATGGAGCTGGTAGATGTTGCCGACCTGGTGAAAGGCGTTGAGTTTGCGGTCTTCTCCGGCCCGGCTAACGATCCGAAAGGCCGCGTGGCTGCCCTGCGCGTACCGGGCGGTGCGAGCCTGAGCCGTAAGCAGATCGACGACTACGGTAACTTCATCAAGATTTATGGCGCGAAAGGCCTGGCTTACATCAAAGTCACCGAGCGCGCGAAAGGCATCGAAGGCATCACCAGCCCGGTGGCGAAATTCCTGAATGCTGAGATTGTCGAATCCATCCTGGCGCGCACCGAAGCCCAGGACGGCGACATGATCTTCTTCGGGGCAGACAACAAGAAAGTGGTTGCCGATTCAATGGGCGCACTGCGTCTGAAGTTGGGTAAAGATCTGAACCTGACCGACGAAGCTAAATGGGCGCCGCTGTGGGTTATCGACTTCCCAATGTTTGAAGACGACGGCGAAGGCGGCCTGACCGCTATGCATCACCCGTTCACCTCGCCGAAAGATATGAGCGCGGCAGAGCTGAAAGCGGCGCCGGAAGAGGCTGTGGCGAATGCCTACGATATGGTCATCAACGGCTACGAAGTGGGTGGCGGTTCCGTGCGTATCTACAGCGGTGAAATGCAGCAGACCGTGTTTGGTATTCTGGGCATTAACGAACAAGAGCAGCGCGAGAAGTTTGGCTTCCTGCTGGACGCGCTGAAGTACGGTACTCCGCCGCACGCGGGCCTGGCCTTTGGTCTGGATCGCCTGACCATGCTGCTGACCGGTACCGACAACATTCGTGATGTTATCGCCTTCCCGAAAACCACCGCCGCGGCGTGTCTGATGACCGAAGCGCCAAGCTTTGCTAACCCAACCGCCCTGAGCGAGCTGGGTATCGAAGTGGTGAAAAAGGAAGAGAAAAACTGATATGGCATATAAGCTTCCCGTTTCCGTGTTAGTGATCATTTATGCAGAAGACACGAAGCGGGTGCTCATGTTGCAGCGACGCGACGATCCCGCTTTCTGGCAGTCGGTAACCGGCAGCCTGGAGGAGGGAGAAACCGCGTTGCAGGCCGCCGCGCGCGAAGTAAAGGAAGAGGTCACCATTGACGTTGCTCGCGAGCAACTGACCCTGAAGGACTGTCAGCGCACGGTGGAGTTTGAAATTTTTAGTCATTTACGTCATCGCTATGCGCCGGGGACTGAACGCAATACAGAATCCTGGTTCTGCCTTGCGCTTCCCCACGAACGGGAGATCGTGTTCACCGAACATTTGACCTACCGCTGGGTTAATGCGACCGAAGCTGCGGCGTTAACCAAGTCGTGGAGCAACCGGCAGGCGATTGAAGAATTTGTAATTAACGCCGCCTGAAAGGGCGCGCTCTTTGAGGATATTTTTATGGCAGGTCATAGTAAGTGGGCCAACACCAAACACCGCAAAGCGGCACAGGATGCCAAACGCGGTAAGATCTTTACCAAAATCATTCGCGAGCTGGTCACCGCAGCCCGTCTGGGTGGCGGCGATGCCGGTTCCAACCCGCGTCTGCGCGCAGCGATCGATAAAGCGCTGAGCAACAACATGACCCGCGACACCCTGAACCGTGCTATCGCCCGTGGCGTAGGCGGCGATGAAGACGCGAACATGGAAACCATCATTTATGAAGGTTACGGTCCTGGCGGTACAGCGGTCATGGTTGAATGTCTGTCCGACAACCGTAACCGTACCGTGGCGGAAGTGCGTCATGCCTTCAGCAAAACCGGTGGCAACCTGGGTACCGACGGTTCCGTTGCCTACCTGTTCAGCAAAAAAGGCGTCATCTCCTTCGAGAAAGGCGACGAAGATGTGATCATGGAAGCGGCGCTGGAAGCCGGTGCTGAAGATGTGGTGACCTATGACGACGGCGCGATTGACGTCTATACCGCATGGGAAGAGATGGGCGCGGTGCGTGATGCACTGGAAGCGGCGGGCCTGAAAGCCGACGCGGCTGAAGTCTCCATGATCCCGTCCACCAAAGCGGACATGGATGCGGAAACCGCACCAAAACTGCTGCGTCTGATCGATATGCTCGAAGATTGCGACGATGTGCAGGAAGTCTACCACAACGGTGAAATCTCCGACGAGGTTGCGGCTACGCTGTAATGGCCCAACGTAAACCAATAACCGGAGCGGCGTGATGGCAATTATTCTCGGTATTGACCCGGGCTCACGCATCACCGGTTATGGCGTTATCCGTCAGGTCGGGCGACAGTTGACCTACCTGGGCAGTGGGTGTATCCGTACCAAAGTGGACGATCTGCCGTCGCGCCTGAAGCTGATCTATGCGGGCGTGACGGAGATCATCACCCAGTTCCAGCCGGACTATTTCGCCATTGAACAGGTATTTATGGCGAAAAACGCCGACTCGGCGCTGAAGCTTGGCCAGGCGCGCGGCGTGGCGATTGTCGCGGCGGTGAATCAGGATCTGCCGGTGTTTGAATACGCCGCACGGCAGGTTAAGCAGACCGTGGTGGGAATTGGCAGTGCGGAAAAAAGCCAGGTGCAGCACATGGTGCGTACCCTGCTTAAACTGCCCGCTAATCCGCAGGCGGATGCTGCCGATGCCCTGGCGATCGCCATTACCCATTGCCACATCAGCCAGAATGCGGTGCAGATGAGCGAATCGCGGCTCAATCTGGCGCGCGGTCGATTGCGCTAAATGTAAAAATCAGGCTGGATGTTTATCCAGCCTTTTTTTATTATGGCAGCGGTAACTTTTAGCCCTTAACGCAGGAGCGTCACGTGATAGGCAGACTCAGAGGCATCATTCTAGAAAAACAACCCCCGATAGTGCTGCTTGAGACCGGAGGCGTGGGCTACGAAGTCCATATGCCAATGACCTGTTTCTATGAATTGCCGGACGCGGGCAAGGAAGCGATTGTCTTTACCCACTTTGTGGTGCGTGAAGATGCCCAGCTGCTGTATGGCTTTAACAACAAGCAGGAACGCACCCTGTTTAAAGAGCTGATTAAAACCAACGGCGTGGGGCCAAAACTGGCGCTGGCGATCCTCTCCGGGATGTCGGCTCCGCAGTTTGTTAACGCCGTAGAGCGTGAAGATCCCGCTGCCCTGGTTAAGCTCCCTGGCATCGGTAAGAAAACGGCCGAGCGCCTGATTGTCGAGATGAAAGATCGCTTTAAAGGTCTGCATGGCGATCTGTTTACCCCTGCCGCCGACCTGGTGCTGACCTCACCGGCTGGCCCGGCAACAGACGATGCAGAACAGGAAGCGGTTGCCGCGCTGGTGGCGCTGGGCTATAAACCTCAGGAAGCGAGCCGGATGGTCAGCAAGATTGCTAAACCGGACGCCACCAGTGAAACCCTGATTCGTGAAGCGCTGCGCGCCGCATTGTGAGGTAAAGGATGATTGAAGCAGACCGTCTGGTCTCGGCAGGCAGTGTTCAGACAGAAGATCTGGTGGACAGGGCGATCCGCCCGAAACTGCTTGATGAGTATATTGGCCAGCCGCAGGTGCGTTCGCAGATGGAGATCTTTATCCAGGCGGCGAAACTTCGTGGCGATGCCCTCGATCACCTGTTGATTTTCGGCCCGCCGGGGCTCGGGAAAACGACCCTCGCAAATATCGTCGCCAATGAGATGGGCGTGAACCTGCGCACCACCTCCGGCCCGGTGCTGGAAAAGGCAGGGGATCTGGCGGCGATGCTGACCAACCTTGAACCCCACGACGTGCTGTTTATCGATGAGATCCACCGCCTGTCACCGGTGGTGGAAGAGGTGCTCTATCCGGCGATGGAAGATTACCAGCTGGATATCATGATTGGCGAAGGTCCGGCAGCGCGTTCGATTAAAATTGATCTGCCGCCTTTCACGCTGATTGGCGCCACCACCCGCGCGGGGTCGTTAACCTCACCGCTGCGCGATCGTTTCGGCATTGTGCAGCGTCTTGAGTTTTATCAGGTGCCCGATCTCCAGCATATCGTCAGCCGCAGCGCGCGCTTTATGGGGTTGGATATGAGCGAAGAGGGGGCCTTTGAAGTGGCGAAGCGTTCCCGCGGGACGCCACGTATTGCCAACCGGCTGCTGCGCAGGGTGCGTGATTTTGCCGAGGTGAAGCACGACGGCACTATTTCGCATGAGATCGCCGCCCAGGCGCTGGATATGCTGAACGTCGATGCCGAAGGATTTGACTATATGGACCGCAAGCTGCTGCTGGCGGTGCTGGATAAATTCTTTGGCGGGCCGGTCGGACTGGATAACCTGGCGGCGGCCATTGGCGAAGAGCGTGAGACGATTGAAGATGTGCTGGAACCCTATCTGATCCAGCAGGGCTTTTTGCAGCGTACGCCGCGCGGGCGCATGGCGACGGTGCGGGCCTGGGATCACTTTGGCATAACGCCGCCGGAGATGCCGTAACCTCGGCGGAAATTGCCGGATGGTGGTTGCGCCTTATCCAGCCTGCCCTGTAGGCCCGGTAAGCGTAGCGCCACCGGGCAATTAATAACCTCAGCTGGCCGGTTTCTTCATCATGCTGAAGATAAACAGCATCGCCGCGCACAGCACCACCGACGGTCCGGCAGGGGTGTCGTAAAACGCCGAGAAGGTCAGCCCGCCGGTCACGGCAATCATCCCCACCCCCACGGCCACACCGGCCATCTGCTCCGGGGTACGGGCAAAACGACGGGCGGTGGCGGCTGGGATAATCAGCAGTGAGGTGATGATCAGCGCCCCGACAAACTTCATCGCCACGCCAATGGTCAGGGCAGTGACCAGCATCAGCAGCAGTTTCACGCGCTGCAGCTTCACGCCATCAACAAAGGCTAAATCCGGGCTGATGGTCATCGCCAGCAGGTTACGCCACTGCCACAGCAGGATTGCGAGGACAATCACCACCCCGATGGCAATGGCGATCAAGTCATCAGGCGTCACCGCCAGCAGATCGCCAAACAGATAGGCCATCAGATCCACGCGAATATTGGACATCAGGCTGACTACCACCAGACCCAGCGACAGGGCGCTGTGGGCCATGATCCCAAGCAGCGTATCCACCGCCAGATGCGGGCGCTTCTCCAGCCAGACCAGGCCGGCGGCCAGCAGCAGCGTAACCACAATCACCGCGTAGAAAGGATTCACATCCAGCAGCAAACCAAACGCCACCCCCAGCAGGGAAGCGTGCGCCAGCGTATCGCCAAAGTAGGACATCCGGCGCCAGACAACAAACGAGCCCAGTGGACCCGCCGCGCAGGCGAGCATCATCCCGGCCAGCCAGCCGGGCAGTAAGAGTTCAATCATGAGTTACCGTTTCCCCGGCGAAGGACAATGCGTCCCTGCAAATCATGGCGGTGGTTGTGATGGTGGCGATAAATGCCCAGCTGTTCGGCACCGCGAGGACCAAACATCGAGATAAACTCCGGATGCATGGAGACCACTTCCGGCGTGCCGGAGCAGCAGATGTGATGGTTCAGACAGAGCACTTCGTCCGTTTTCGCCATGACCAGATGCAGGTCGTGCGACACCATCAGGACGGCGCAGTCCAGCTCTTTACGCAGCTGATCGATGAGGTCATACAGGGCAACCTGGCCGTTGACATCCACACCCTGAGTCGGCTCGTCGAGCACCAGCAGCTGCGGCTTATTCAGCAGGGCGCGGGCCAGCAGCACACGCTGGGTTTCGCCACCGGAGAGCTTTTGCAGGGGCGCGTCGATAAGATGCCCGGCCTGCACCCGCTTGAGCGCCGGAAGAATATCCTCTTTACGCGTATCGGGACGCAGACGCAGGAAACGGCTGACCGTCAGCGGCAGCGTGGCGTCCAGATGCAGTTTCTGAGGGACATAGCCAATACGTAGCTGCCGGTCACGCTTGATCAGGCCTGCATCGGGTGCTACCAGACCGAGTACAACCCGCACCAGCGTTGATTTACCCGCGCCGTTAGGGCCGAGCAATGTCAGAATTTTGCCTGGCTTCAGATCCAGCGAAACGTCAGAGAGGACGCGGCGCTGACCAAATGAAACCGAAATATTTTCGAGAGAAACCAAAGTCGTCATATCAATTTATGCTTGCAGAAGTCATCGAATGTTATAATATCACATTCCACATGTTCATTACGATGATTAGTCGCATTATGTTACAGAAAAATACGCTTCTTTTCGCTGGATTATCCGCCGCCCTTTGGGGTACCGCAGTACAAGATGTTAACGCCGCCGTTGTCGCTTCGCTTAAACCGCTCGGTTTTATCGCTTCAGCTATTGCAGATGGCGTCACAGAAACCCAGGTTTTATTACCTGATGGTGCGTCAGAGCATGACTATTCTCTGCGCCCTTCGGACGTAAAACGTTTACAAAACGCGGACTTAGTAGTATGGATTGGCCCGGAGATGGAAGCCTTCATGCAAAAGTCAGCGAGTCAGCTGCCTGACGCTAAACAGGTTAACATCTCTGGCCTTGCAGGTGTGAAACCGCTTCTCATGAAAGGGGCGGATGATGACGATCACGACCACGATCATGGCCATGGTGCAGAGGAAAAAGGTGATGAGCATCACCATCACGGTGACTACAACATGCACCTTTGGCTTTCACCAGAAATAGCGCGGCTGTCAGCGGTTGCAATCCATGAAAAATTAGTGGAACTTATGCCGCAAAGTCGAGCCAAACTAGACGCCAACCTGAAGGATTTTGAGGCACAACTTGCCGCAACCGATAAGCAGGTGGGTACCGAGCTCGCACCATTGAAAGGTAAGGGATATTTCGTTTTTCATGATGCCTATGGCTACTACGAAAAACACTACGGTCTTACGCCGCTTGGCCACTTCACCGTGAATCCAGAAATTCAACCTGGTGCGCAGCGTTTACATGAAATCAGAACACAGTTGGTTGAGCAAAAAGCGACCTGCGTTTTTGCTGAGCCACAGTTCAGGCCAGCGGTCGTTGAAGCCGTGGCAAGGGGAACGTCCGTACGTATGGGCACCCTTGATCCATTGGGAACCTCTATCCAGTTGAGCAAAGCGAGCTATTCGCAGTTCCTCAGCCAACTGGCGAACCAGTATGCGAGCTGCCTGAAAGGAGATTAACGAGGAAGTGATTACGTGCAACAGATAGCCCGCTCTGTCGCCCTGGCATTTAACAATCTGCCCCGGCCCCACCGCGTCATGCTGGGGTCGCTTACAGTTCTCACCTTAGCGGTCGCCGTCTGGCGGCCCTATATTTACCACCCAAATTCCGCGCCAGTTATCAGAACCATTGAGCTGGAAAAGAGTGAAATTCGCTCCCTGCTGCCGGAAGCCAGTGAACCTATCGACCAGGCCCCGCAGGAAGAAGAAGCTATTCCGCAGGATGAGCTTGATGAAAAGACCGAAGCCGAAGTGGGCGTACACGAATATGTCGTGTCAACGGGCGATACATTAAGCAGCGTTCTGAACCAGTACGGCATTGAAATGGGTGAAATCAGCCAGCTTGCTGCGTCTGATAAAGATCTGCGAAACCTGAAAATCGGTCAACAGCTCTCCTGGACCCTCACCGATAACGGTGACTTGCAGCGCCTGACCTGGGAAGTCTCCCGTCGTGAAACCCGCACTTACGATCGTACTGAAAACGGTTTCAAGATGAGCAGCGAAATGCAGCAGGGTGACTGGATCAACAGCGCCATCAAGGGCACCTTAAGCGGCGGTAGTTTTGTTGCCAGCGCCCGTGATGCGGGGCTGACCAGCGGTGAAATCAGCTCGGTGATCAAAGCCATGCAGTGGCAGATGGACTTCCGTAAGCTGAAAAAAGGCGATTCGTTTTCGGTGCTGATGTCCCGCGAAATGCTGGACGGCAAGCGCGAACAGAGCCAGCTGCTGGGCGTCCGTCTACGCACGGATGGTAAAGACTATTACGCCATCCGCGCCGAAGACGGTAAATTCTACGATCGTAACGGTACGGGTCTGGCGAAAGGCTTTTTACGCTTCCCGACCTCGAAACAGTTCCGTGTCTCTTCGAACTTTAACCCGCGTCGTCTGAACCCGGTCACTGGCCGTGTTGCGCCGCACCGTGGGGTGGATTTCGCCATGCCGCAGGGTACGCCTGTTCTGGCAGTCGGTGACGGCGAAGTGGTCATGGCAAAACGCAGTGGCGCGGCGGGCTATTATGTCGCCATACGTCACGGGCGCACCTACACCACGCGCTATATGCACCTGCGTAAGCTGCTGGTGAAGCCGGGCCAGAAAGTGAAACGTGGCGACCGTATTGCGCTGTCGGGCAATACCGGGCGTTCTACCGGCCCGCATCTGCACTATGAAGTGTGGATTAACCAGCAGGCGGTCAACCCGTTAACGGCGAAGCTGCCGCGCACCGAAGGGCTGACCGGTAAAGACCGCAGCGATTATCTGGCACAGGTCAAAGAAGTTATTCCGCAGCTGACCCTGAATTAATTCAGCAGCGATAAAAGCCGGTGCACTCCTGCACCGGCTTTTTCTTTTGTGCGTTGCACATGGCCTCGCTAAACTATCTCATCATTCTTTAAAGCATCACCCGCCCTGGAAAAAGCATGGAAACCAAAAAGAACAATAGTGAATACATTCCTGAATTTGAGAAATCGTTTCGTCATCCGCGCTTCTGGGGCGCCTGGCTGGGTGTCTATGCCTTTGCAGGTATTGCGATGCTGCCTCCCTCCGTGCGCGATCCGCTGCTCGGCAAGGTGGGGCGCCTGGCGGGCAAACTGGGCAAAAGCGCCCGCCGTCGCGCCCAGATAAACCTTTTTTACTGCCTCCCGGAGAAGAGCGAGGCAGAACGCGAAGCCATCATTGATGAGATGTTCACGACCGCGCCGCAGGCGATGGCGATGATGGCTGAGCTGGCTTTACGCGGGCCGGAAAAAATGACCAGCCGGGTCGACTGGAAAGGGCTGGAGATCATCGAAGAGATGCGTCGCAACGATGAAAAGGTGATCTTCCTGGTGCCGCACGGCTGGGGCGTGGATATTCCGGCGATGTTGATGGCCTCGCAGGGGCAAAAAATGGCGGCCATGTTCCACAATCAGGGAAATAAGGTCTTTGATTATGTCTGGAACACCGTGCGTCGTCGCTTCGGCGGACGCCTGCATGCCCGTAACGACGGGATTAAGCCGTTTATTCAGTCCGTACGTCAGGGTTACTGGGGATACTATCTCCCGGATCAGGATCACGGTGCGGAACACAGCGAGTTTGTTGATTTCTTTGCAACCTATAAAGCGACGTTACCCGCCATTGGCCGCTTGATGAAAGTATGCCGGGCACGGGTGATTCCGCTCTTCCCCATTTATGACGGCAAAACCCATCGACTGACGATTGAAGTCCGCCCGCCGATGGATGACCTGCTGACGGCGGACGACAACACTATTGCGCGCCGGATGAACGAAGAGGTGGAGATTCTGGTGGGACCCCACGCGGAGCAGTACACCTGGATCCTGAAGCTGCTGAAGACGCGCAAGCCGGGCGAGAAAGAGCCGTACAAGCGCAAAGAACTCTATCCGAAGAAATAAAAAATCCCCCGGAAACGGGGGATTTTTTTATTGCCCGGCGGCGCTGCGCTTGCACGGGCCTACGGACCTGTAGGCCGGGTAAGCGCAGCGCCACCGGGCGAAACCGTCGGATTATTCGACGGTCATCACGCGGGTGGTGTTGGTCGAGCCGATGGTGCTCATCACATCGCCCTGGGTGACGATAACGATATCCCCGGAGACGAGATAGCCTTTATCGCGCAGCAGGTTCACGGCGTCATTTGCCGCGGCCACACCGTCGTTATTGCTGTCGAAGAACACCGGCGTTACGCCGCGATAGAGCGCGGTCAGGTTCAGTGTGCGCTCATGGCGGGACATGGCGAAGATCGGCAGACCGGAGCTGATACGGGAGGTCATCAGCGCGGTACGGCCCGATTCGGTCATGGTGATGATCGCCGTCACGCCCTTCAGGTGGTTCGCCGCGTACATAGCGGACATCGCAATCGCCTCTTCCACGTTGTCGAACTGAATGTCCAGACGGTGTTTGGAGACGTTGATGCTTGGGATCTTCTCTGCACCCAGGCAGACGCGCGCCATTGCGGCCACGGTCTCCGCCGGATACTGACCGGCAGCGGTTTCCGCAGAGAGCATCACCGCATCGGTGCCGTCGAGGACGGCGTTCGCCACGTCCATCACTTCCGCACGGGTCGGCATCGGGTTGGTGATCATCGACTCCATCATCTGGGTTGCAGTGATCACGGAGCGGTTAAGCTGACGCGCACGGCGGATCAGCGCTTTCTGGATCCCGACCAGTTCCGGGTCGCCAATCTCAACGCCCAGGTCACCGCGGGCAACCATCACCACATCAGACGCCAGGATGATATCGTCCATCGCATCCTGGCTGCAGACCGCTTCAGCACGTTCTACTTTCGCCACGATTTTGGCATCGCAGCCTGCCTCGCGCGCCAGACGGCGGGCATAGTTCAGATCTTCGCCACAGCGCGGGAAGGAGACGGCCAGATAATCCACGCCGATATCCGCGGCGGTGATGATGTCGGCTTTGTCTTTTTCGGTCAGGGCTTCAGCAGAGAGACCGCCGCCCAGCTTGTTGATGCCTTTGTTGTTGGAGAGCGGGCCGCCAACGGTCACTTCGGTGAAGACCTTCATGCCCTGAACGTCGAGCACCTTCAGCTGAACGCGACCATCGTCGAGCAGCAGGATGTCGCCCGGTACCACGTCAGCAGGCAGGCCTTTGTAGTCGATGCCCACTTTCTCTTTATCGCCTTCGCCTTTGCTCAGATTGGCATCCAGCAGGAACTTATCCCCGATATTGAGGAAAACTTTGCCTTCTTTGAAGGTGGAGACACGGATTTTTGGACCCTGCAGATCACCGAGGATAGCGACATGACGTCCCAGTTTTGCCGCGATCTCACGGACCTTGTCTGCACGTAATTTATGATCTTCTGGCGTACCGTGAGAGAAGTTCATACGCACTACGTTGGCGCCTGCGACGATAATTTTCTCAAGGTTATTATCGCGGTCAGTAGCCGGGCCTAAGGTGGTAACGATCTTGGTTCTGCGAAGCCTTCTGGACATGTAATACTCCGTTGTCTAAAACAACCTGGTGTTGCGTGAACGATGATTCGGCACGTTGTCCGTCTTTAATAGCAACAGCAAACTTACCGAATGCCGAAAAAAGTAACAACTTTGTAATTGAAATCAGGGAATTTCACCCTTGATGAACAATTCTTTATCAAAACGCGATTCCTTGAGCGCTTCTTTGACACGCTTCAAGTTATCTCTGAATTTCGCCCCGCGGCGCAGGGTAAAACCGGTCGCCAGGACATCAATGACGGTGAGCTGCGCCAGACGGGACACCATCGGCATGTAGATATCGGTGTCTTCCGGCACGTCGAGCGTGATCGCCAGCGTCGCTTCACGCGCCAGCGGCGTCCCGGTGGAGGTGAGGGCGATGACCATGGCATCGTTTTCACGCGCCAGCTGGGCCAGTTCGACCAGACTTTTGGTGCGGCCAGTATGCGATATCAGCACCACCACGTCATCTTCGTTACAGTTCATACAGCTCATGCGTTGCAGCACGATGTCGTCGGAATAGATAACCGGGACGTTAAAGCGAAAAAATTTATTCATCGCATCGTGAGCGACAGCGGCGGAGGAACCGAGGCCAAAGAAGGCAATTTTCTTCGCCTGGGTCAGCAGATCGACAGCGCGGTTAACCGAGGTCATATCCAGCGACTGGCGAACCTGATCCAGCGTCGCCATGGCCGACTCGAAAATTTTGCCCGTATAGGCTTCCACGCTGTCGTCTTCATCGACATTGCGGTTCACATAGGGCGTACCGTTCGCCAGACTTTGCGCCAGATGCAGTTTAAAATCGGGAAATCCACGCGTCTCCATGCTGCGGCAGAACCGGTTGACGGTCGGTTCACTGACCCCGGACTCCTGTGCCAGGGCGGCAATGCTGGAATGAATGGCCTGAGCGGGCGCGGCGAGAATTACTTCAGCCACTTTTCGCTCGGATTTGCTAAGGTGTTCCAGTTGAAACTGGATTTTTTCCAGCATGTTCATTATTAACACAGCGCTCATCGGTGGAAGCGATTTCATAAATGGGTGAAATCGCGATTCGAATTAGCAAGAATATACGCCTGTGATAGTCCGAAAAGGACAAACCATGGAAAAAATGTTGTTGTTTTTTTTCATTACTTGATCGCTGTCGGATTTTAGCAACGGCCTGACTGAGCAAAGTTTCACCAGTTTCATCGCCATTACCTTCGCTGCTGCGCGCTCCGGGCGAAATATCGCCGTATCGCACGGGAGGATAAGCGCAAATGGTTTCGGGAATGACGTAAAAGCAGTAGAGTGCATTGTAATAAAATTACAACGATATTCTGGCAAAAGCACCAGGATATCTAACTGAGGAGAATGACATGGCGGTAACGCAAACAGCCCAGGCATGTGACCTGGTCATTTTCGGCGCGAAAGGCGATCTTGCACGCCGTAAATTGCTGCCTTCCCTGTATCAACTGGAAAAAGCGGGTCAAATCCACCCGGAGACCCGCATCCTGGGCGTGGGCCGTGCGGACTGGGATAAAGACGCGTATACCAAAGTCGTGCGCGAAGCCCTGGAAACTTTCATGAAAGAGAAAATCGATGAAAGTTTGTGGGACAAGCTGAGCGGACGTCTCGATTTCTGCAACCTCGACGTTAACGACACGTCGGCATTTGCCAATCTGAGCGCAATGCTCGATCAAAAAAATCGCGTCACCATTAACTACTTTGCCATGCCGCCAAGCACCTTCGGCGCCATCTGCAAAGGGCTGGGTGAAGCGAACCTTAACGCCAAACCTGCGCGCGTGGTGATGGAAAAACCGCTGGGCACCTCCCTTGCTACCTCCCGCGAAATCAACGACCAGGTCGGCGAATACTTTGAAGAGTGCCAGGTTTACCGTATCGACCACTATCTGGGTAAAGAGACGGTGCTGAACCTGCTGGCGCTGCGCTTTGCGAACTCCCTGTTTGTGAATAACTGGGACAACCGCACCATCGATCACGTTGAGATCACCGTGGCAGAAGAGGTCGGCATTGAAGGGCGCTGGGGCTACTTCGACCAGGCCGGGCAGATGCGCGACATGATCCAGAACCACCTGCTGCAGGTGCTCTGCATGATCGCCATGTCTCCGCCGTCGGATCTCACCGCGGACAGCATCCGCGACGCGAAAGTGAAAGTATTGAAATCACTGCGCCGTATCGACCGCTCCAACGTGCGTGAGAAGACGGTACGCGGCCAGTACACCGCCGGGTTTGCGCAGGGCAAAAAAGTGCCAGGCTACCTGGAAGAAGAGGGCGCGAACAAATCCAGCAACACCGAGACGTTTGTGGCGATCCGCGTGGATATTGATGACTGGCGCTGGGCGGGGGTTCCGTTCTACCTGCGTACCGGTAAACGTCTGCCCGCTAAATGTTCTGAAGTGGTTGTCTATTTCAAAAATCCAGAGCTGAACCTGTTCAAAGAGTCCTGGCAGGAGCTGCCGCAGAACAAACTGACCATCCGTCTGCAGCCGGACGAGGGGGTGGACATTCAGGTGCTGAACAAAGTGCCGGGCCTGGACCACAAACACAACCTGCAGACCACCAAACTGGATCTGAGCTACTCCGAAACCTTCAACCAGACCCATCTGGCGGATGCGTACGAACGTCTGCTGCTGGAAACCATGCGCGGTATCCAGGCGCTGTTCGTCCGTCGTGACGAAGTGGAAGAGGCGTGGAAGTGGGTCGACTCCATCACCGAAGCGTGGGCAGCGGATCAGGATGCACCGAAACCGTATCAGGCGGGCACCTGGGGACCGGTTGCCTCGGTGGCGATGATCACCCGCGATGGCCGTTCCTGGAACGAGTTTGAGTAAGGCTGACCGCTAATCCCTACGGGGTATTTTACCGGTAACATGATCTGGCTCAGGCCAGCGTGCAATATTTAATCATTTAAGCCCCGGGTGGATTTCCACCCGGGGCTTTTTTTATTACACTGCCAGCAGCGATTTTGCCCCAGGGCTCCGGCAATCAAGCGTTTCAGCGATGTTATCGCCTGCTAAACACTTTGTTAATTCCAGAGCGCGGACAGATAAATGACAGGAGCTTCTATGAATTCGACTTTGTTACGGGTAACACAGCGCATTATTGAGCGTTCGAAACAGACCCGTTCTGCCTACCTCGCGCGCATCCAGCAGGCGAAGACCGACACGGTCCATCGATCGCAGCTGGCTTGCGGCAACCTGGCGCACGGTTTTGCCGCCTGTAAGCCAGAAGATAAAGCCTCGCTGAAAAGTATGCTGCGTAACAATATCGCGATCATCACCTCCTATAACGACATGCTCTCGGCGCACCAGCCTTATGAGACCTACCCGGATATCATCCGCAAGGCGCTGCACCAGGCCAATGCGGTAGGCCAGGTGGCGGGCGGGGTGCCCGCCATGTGCGATGGCGTGACCCAGGGGCAGGATGGCATGGAGCTGTCGCTGCTGAGCCGCGAAGTGATCGCCATGTCCACGGCGGTCGGTCTGTCGCATAACATGTTTGACGGCGCGCTCTACCTCGGCGTGTGCGACAAGATTGTCCCGGGCCTGACCATGGCGGCACTGTCGTTTGGTCATCTGCCTGCGCTGTTTGTGCCGTCAGGCCCAATGGCCAGTGGCCTCGCCAATAAAGAGAAGGTGCGTATTCGTCAGCTTTACGCCGAAGGCAAAGTTGACCGCATGGCGCTGCTGGAATCCGAGGCTGCCTCTTACCATGCACCGGGTACCTGTACCTTCTACGGCACCGCCAACACTAACCAGATGGTGGTGGAATTTATGGGGATGCAGCTGCCGGGCTCGTCGTTTGTCCATCCGGATGCCCCGCTGCGTGAAGCGCTGACCGCGGCCGCTGCCCGTCAGGTGACCCGCCTGACCGGTAACGGCAACGAGTGGATGCCGCTCGGTAAAATGGTGGATGAAAAAGTGGTAGTGAACGGTATCGTGGCCCTGCTGGCGACGGGCGGTTCCACTAACCACACCATGCATATGGTGGCGATGGCGCGTGCCGCCGGGATCCAGATTAACTGGGATGATTTCTCCGATCTGTCTGAAGTGGTTCCGCTGTTGACCCGTCTTTACCCGAATGGTCCGGCCGATATCAACCACTTCCAGGCGGCGGGCGGTGTACCGGTGCTGATGCGCGAGCTGCTGAAGGGCGGCCTGCTGCATGAAGATGTCAACACCGTGGCCGGTTTCGGCCTGCAGCGTTACACCCTGGAGCCGTGGCTGAACGAGGGCGAGCTGGACTGGCGTGAAGGGGCCCAGGCCTCGCTGGATGACAGCGTGATCGCCACCTTCGACAAGCCTTTCTCCCACCACGGCGGCACCAAGGTGCTGACCGGCAACCTGGGCCGTGCGGTGATGAAAACCTCCGCGGTGCCGGTGGAAAACCAGATCATTGAAGCCCCGGCAGTGGTTTTCGAAAGCCAGCATGATGTTCTGCCGGCATTTGAAGCCGGTCTGCTGGACAAAGATTGCGTCGTTGTTGTCCGTCATCAGGGACCAAAAGCGAACGGAATGCCAGAATTACATAAACTAATGCCGCCACTTGGTGTATTATTGGACCGCTGTTTCAAAATTGCATTAGTTACCGATGGACGCCTCTCCGGTGCATCGGGTAAAGTGCCTTCCGCCATCCACGTCACCCCGGAAGCCTACGACGGTGGACTGCTGGCGAAAGTGTACGATGGCGACATCATCCGCGTTAATGGTCAGACAGGCGAGTTGACCTTACTGGTGGATGAGGCGGTCCTGGCCGCACGTAAGCCGCATATTCCTGACCTGAGCGCATCGCGCGTGGGAACGGGACGCGAAATGTTCAGCGCGTTACGCGAGAACCTCTCGGGTGCAGAACAGGGCGCGACCTGTATTACGTTTTAAGACGACAAGAATTATCGATCTGGCGAGAGAAAACTCTGATGAAAAACTGGAATACAAGTGCAGAAGCAATCCTGAAAACTGGCCCGGTAGTGCCGGTTATCGTGATTAATAAGCTGGAACACGCAGTCCCGATGGCGAAAGCGCTGGTTGCGGGCGGTGTACGCGTACTGGAAGTCACGCTGCGTACTGCCTGTGCAATGGATGCTATTCGCGCCATCGCTAAAGAAGTGCCGGAAGCGATCATCGGTGCGGGTACTGTACTGAACCCGCAGCAGCTGGCTGAGGTTACCGAAGCCGGTGCGCAGTTCGCCATCAGCCCGGGCCTGACCGAGCCTCTGCTGAAAGCCGCAACCGAAGGCTCCATTCCTCTGATCCCGGGCATCAGCACCGTGTCTGAACTGATGCTGGGTATGGACTACGGTCTGAAAGAGTTCAAATTCTTCCCGGCGGAAGCGAACGGCGGCACCAAAGCGCTGCAGGCTATCGCAGGTCCGTTCGCGAACGTCCGTTTCTGCCCAACTGGCGGTATCTCTCCGGCGAACTACCGTGACTACCTGGCGCTGAAAAGCGTGCTGTGCATCGGCGGCTCCTGGCTGGTGCCGGCGGATGCCATGGAAGCGGGCGACTGGGATCGCATCACTAAGCTGGCGCGCGAAGCGGTAGAAGGCGCGCAGCAGTAAGATTTAGGTATTGTGCGCGTTTTTTGCCGGGTGGCAGCTTCGCCTTACCCGGCCTACGATAAACGTCAAATGCCATACAAAAACGGGCCAATCGGCCCGTTTTTTTTATTCTGCTACCTGCACGCTGGCGGCCGCGTTTTTCGCCCGCTCAACGGCCTCTTCCACGCTGTCGCCTGTCGCCAGCGCCACACCTAAGCGACGCGAGCCGTCAATCTCTGGCTTACCAAACAGACGCAGCTGCAGGCCAGCGCCTACCACGGCATCGACATTATCAAAGGTGACGTTCTGGCTGGTCAGCTGCGGCAGGATCACCGCCGAGGCTGCCGGGCCGTACTGGCGCACACCGCCAACCGGCAGGCCGAGGAAGGCGCGAACGTGCAGGGCAAACTCGGAGAGATCCTGCGAAATTAAGGTCACCATACCGGTGTCGTGTGGGCGAGGGGAGACCTCGCTGAAGATGACCTCGTCGCCGCAAACGAACAGCTCCACGCCAAACAGCCCATGGCCGCCCAGCGCCAGCACCACTTTACGGGAGATCTCTTCGGCGCGCGCCCGGGCCAGCGGGCTCATTTGCTGCGGCTGCCAGGATTCACGGTAGTCGCCATCCTCCTGGCGATGACCAATCGGCTCGCAGAAATGGACCCCATCCACGGCGCTGACGGTCAGCAGGGTGATCTCAAAGTCAAACTGCACCACACCCTCAACGATCACTCGCCCGGCGCCTGCGCGGCCACCCTGCTGGGCGTAATCCCAGGCCGTGTCCAGCTGTTCGGCGCTGCGCACAAAGCTCTGTCCTTTACCGGAGGAGCTCATCACCGGTTTAATGATGCACGGGTAGCCAATTTCAGCCACGGCCTGCAAAAAATCATCTTTGCTGTCGGCGAAACGATAGCGTGAGGTGGGCAGGGAGAGCTCTTCCGCCGCCAGACGACGAATGCCTTCCCGGTTCATGGTTAGCTTCGCGGCGCGGGCGCAGGGCACCACGCGCTGGCCTTCGGCTTCCAGCGCCAGCAGGATATCGGTGGCGATGGCTTCAATTTCCGGCACCACGAAGTGCGGTTTTTCTTCATTGATCAGGGCGCGCAGGGCGTCACCGTCGAGCATATTGATCACGTGCGAGCGGTGGGCAACGTGCATGGCTGGCGCATCGGCGTAGCGATCGACGGCGATCACTTCGATACCTAAACGCTGGCACTCAATGGCCACCTCTTTACCCAGCTCACCTGAGCCCAGCAGCATCACACGCGTTGCTGCCGGACGCAGCGCAGTTCCTAAACGAGTCATAATGATTCCCCTGAAAAAGTTGCGCGCAGTATAAACGAAAACGTTTGCGTCTGTCTTCTGTTGCGAAAATCTGTTGGGCTGACGGAGGGTTATTTGCATCGCGGCGTTTTTCGACCATGCTTTTGTTGAACCAAAACAGGAGAGCATGATGAACAAAACAGGGGTAGCAATAGCACTGCTGGCCGCCAGCCTGACCGCCCAGGCCGCAGAGGAGAAAACCGTGAAATTTCCCACCTGCGAAGGGCAGAATGCCGAAGGTATTGCCGCCAGCGTGAAGCGTGATTATCTGCAAAACCGCATCGTACGCTGGGCGGACGATCAAAAAACTCTGGGACAGGCCGATCCGGTAGCCTGGATCAACCCTAAGCAGGTGAAAGGCGAGAATGATCGCTGGACGGTACCGCTGACAGTACGAGGTAAAAACACCGATATCCATTATCAGGTGAAGATCGACTGTAAAGCGGGTAGCGCGCAGTATCAGTCGTCGAAGAGGTGAATTTTCGCTTCTTTTGTCGCCATAGACATTTCCTGACATCCCCTCGCTTACGCTGTGAAATTCATCCACCGTTTAGTGAGGGTAAACATGTCAAACTGGCTGAATCAATTACAGTCTCTGCTTGGGCAGAAAGGGTCGTCGTCATCTGGCGAAGGCCTGAGCAAACTGCTGACGCCGGGGGCGCTTGGCGGCCTGGCCGGATTACTGGTAGCGAATAAATCCTCGCGTAAATTACTGAGCAAATATGGCACCGGCGCGCTGCTTGCCGGGGGCGGCGCCGTTGCCGGTACTGTGCTGTGGAACAAGTACAAAGAGAGAATTCGCAGCGCGCATCAGGGCGAGCCGCAGTTTGGTCAGCAGGCGTCGCCGCTGGACGAGCGCAGCGAAAGGCTGATCCTGGCGCTGGTCTTTGCCGCAAAGAGTGATGGCCACATTGACGATAAAGAGCGGGCTGCCATCGAACAGCAGTTGCGCGAAGCGGGTGTGGAAGAGCAGGGAAGGGCGCTGGTGGCACGTGCCATTGAGGAACCGCTCGATCCTGCGCGTCTGGCCAAGGGGATCCAGAATGAAGAGGAGGCCCTCGAACTGTACTTCCTGAGCTGTGCGGCAATCGACATCGATCACTTTATGGAGCGCAGCTATCTTAATGCGCTGGGCGATGCGCTGAAAATCCCGGCAGACGTACGGGAAGGGATCGAGCAGGATATTCGCCAGCAAAAACAAGCGCTCCACGGCTAGTTTTTTACGCCTCGCCGAGCCGTTTCGCTTGCATCGTGCGCATGTTTTGCCAACCTTATAGGGTGTTAAACGTAGAAGAATCATAACGCCATGCCACCTAAAGCCCAACGCATACCGCACGCTCTCACCATGCACGGTGACACGCGTATCGACAACTATTACTGGTTGCGCGACGATACCCGCTCAAAGCCGGAGGTGCTGGACTACCTCCACGAGGAGAACGACTATGGCCGAAGGGTCATGGCGACGCAGCAGGCGCTGCAGGATCGTCTGCTCAGCGAAATGGTTGAGCGCGTCCCGCAGCGTGACGTCTCGGCCCCCTGGAGTCGAAATGGCTATCGTTACCGGCACGTTTATGAGCCCGGTAACGAATATGCCATCTACCAGCGCCAGTCGGTACTTTGCGCCGAGTGGGAAGAGTGGGAGACCCTGCTGGATGCCAACCAGCGTGCGGCGCACAGCGAGTTTTATACCCTGGGCGGCATGGCAGTATCGCCGGATAACGCCATCATGGCGCTGGCCGAAGATTACCTCTCCCGACGGCAGTATGGTTTGCGTTTCCGCAATCTGGAGAGCGGGAACTGGTACCCGGAGATGCTCGATAACGTTTCCCCCGACTTTATCTGGGCCAACGACTCTGAAACCATCTACTACATCAAAAAGCACGCCACGACTCTGCATCCTTATCAGGTCTGGCGGCATACGGTCGGTACTTCATCGAGAAGTGATGAACTGGTTTATGAGGAGAAAGACGAGACCTTTTACGTCAGCCTGCATAAAACCACCTCCAAACACTATGTGATTATCTTTCTCGCCAGCGCCACCACTACCGAAGTGCTGCTGCTGGACGCCGAGCTGCCGGATGCTCAGCCGCTGTGCTTTATGCCGCGTCGCAAGGATCATGAGTACAGCCTCGATCACTTCCAGCACACCTTCTATTTGCGCTCCAACCGGGAGGGGAAAAACTTTGGCCTCTACAAGACCAAGGTACGTGATGAACGCAAATGGGAAGTGCTGATCCCGCCGCGGGATCAGGTGATGCTGGAAGGCTTCACCCTCTTTACCGACTGGCTGGTGGTTGAAGAGCGCCAGCGCGGGCTCACCAGTTTGCGGCAAATCAACCGTAAAACCCGCGAAGTGATCGGTATCGCCTTTGACGATCCCGCCTATGTCACCTGGATTGGTTATAACCCCGAGCCGGAAACATCGCGCCTGCGTTACGGCTACTCTTCCATGACCACCCCGGATACCCTGTTTGAACTGGACATGGACACCGGACAGCGCCGGGTGCTGAAGCAGGCTGAGGTGAAAGGGTTTAACGCCGATCTTTATCGCAGCGAGCACGTATGGATTGTCGCCCGCGACGGCACCGAAGTGCCCGTCTCGCTGGTCTATCACAAGCACCATTTTCGCAAAGGTAAAAACCCGATCCTCATCTACGGCTATGGCTCGTATGGCTCCAGTATTGACGCGGATTTCAGCGGCAGCCGCCTGAGCCTGCTCGACCGCGGGTTTGTCTTCGCCATCGCCCATATCCGCGGCGGCGGCGAGCTGGGGCAAAAATGGTACGAAGATGGCAAATTCCTGAAAAAGAAAAACACCTTTAATGACTACCTGGACGTCTGCGAGGGTTTGCTGGGGCTGGGCTATGGCGATCGCAAACAGTGCTTTGCCATGGGCGGCAGCGCGGGCGGCATGCTGATGGGCACCGTGATTAACGAGCGCCCGGGACTCTTTAAAGGGGTGATAGCGCAGGTGCCGTTTGTGGATGTCCTGACCACCATGCTGGACGAGTCTATCCCGCTGACCATTGGCGAATATGAAGAGTGGGGCAATCCGCAGGATGAGACCTACTATCGCTATATGAAAGCCTACAGCCCCTACGATAACGTTGGCGAGAAAGCCTATCCTCACATGCTGGTTACCACCGGTTTACATGACTCCCAGGTTCAGTACTGGGAGCCCGCGAAGTGGGTGGCGAAGCTGCGGGAAATGAAGACCGACAATAACTTACTGCTACTCTGCACCGATATGGATGCCGGGCACGGCGGGAAATCCGGGCGCTTCAAATCCTACGAAGGGGTGGCCCTGGAGTATGCATTTCTGGTTGGCCTGGCTCAGGAGACGTTAACCAGCCAGGCGGCAGAGGTCGATCAGGATCCGCCCAGATAGTGCTTCAGCGTCAGACGCAGCTCCGGGCTCATTCTGTCGAGGTTATTGTACAGCCAACGGAGATAGCCCGGATCCTTGTCTGCCACTTCCGCCACCGCTTTGCCGCGGTATTTGCCGAAGGTAAAGGTGGTCAGCAGCGCCGGGCGTCCGGTGATGTCGGCCATCTCGTCCGGCGTCCAGCCGGTGGTGTTCATGATATCGATTAGCAACGCGGCGGTGATGTAGCAGTCGTACAGGGCCCGGTGGTGGTGCAGCCCTTCCGGCGTCCGGACGCTCAGTTTGCGCGATTTATAGAGCGCCATATTGCTGTATTTAATGCCCGGCCATAAGCGCCGCGCCAGCTTCATGGTGCAGATCCACTCCCCGGGCATCTCGGGCAGTACACGGCGATCGAAGCTGGCGTTGTGCGCCACATACCAAGGGCTACCGTGATAATGTGGGATCACCTCTTCAATCCAGGGTTTGTCGGCGACCATCGCCTCGGTGATGCGGTGGATAGCCATCGCCTGCGGGCTGATGGGGCGATCCGGACGTACCAGATGGCTGCGTGGATTGACGATCTGCCCGTTCACAACGTCGACAGATGCCACTTCCACAATCCCCCCCTGCAGGTCACAGGTTTCGGTGTCGATGACACGTAGCATGGCTCTCTCCTGGCCGTAAAAGGCCTAGCGTAATGGAATGATCTCACCTTGCCAACCCTGCTCAACAAAGCGCCCGGTCAATAATAGTTCACCCCGGTCGGCGCGGACGATTAATTGCCCACGGGCATCCCAGAGCGCGCTCCCGCCGTCACGGTTCGCCATCAGTACGGCGATGGCATAGCGGTGGGCAAAACGCTGGAGCTGGGAAAAGGTGGCCGACCAGCCCGTTTCACTCACCGCCATGCCGCGGGTAAACAGAGCAGCATCAGGCGCAATATTGGGCTGATCGGAGTGAGGATCAACAATGCTCAGGCCGCCATGTCTGTTCTCCAGACAGGCGCCTGCGCCATGTGGATAAAGAATGGCGTTGGGCTGGCTCGGGGAAAACCAGGCGAGTCCGGGCTGGCGCTGGCCTCTCCCTTCCACCGTGATCCCGGCAATCACCGAGACGTCAGCTGATTTTGCCGCATCCAGAAGCGGAGCCAGCTGCTGGTGGTCGGGGGGAGCGGGAAGCCGGCCATCGGGCAGGGCCGGGCCGGTTAACGACAGCTCAGGGAAGAGGACAACATTGCACTGCTGGCGGGCAGCGGCGGTGATAAAACGCAGGTGATGCGTGATGTGTTCATCAACGCAGTGATGGCTCGCGCGGTACTGTGCGGCGGCAATATTCCATTGGGACATCGTGATTTCCTTATACACGGAGTCGCAGAGATTCATAAAGCCCATGAATGTATCAGGGGCTTTAATCCTGGCATAAACAGTGTAAGGAACTGTAACCGCGGGTAAGTTTATTTAACTTTCGGTTCCCACGGCAGGCGAGAGAGATTAACGGAGTTGAGTCGATGGGCAATCAGGCGCTCGCGAAACCAGTCACGCAGGTGCGACGGTTGCTCACGCTCCACCACTTCGGCGATCACCGGCATGTTATAGCGCTCTTTGAATGCCACACCTGCGGCCGCCAAGTCAACATTCACTTTGTCCATCTCCTCCTGGGGGAGGGTGGCGAGATTAATATGCATTACCGTCTCCTTCATTTGCGGGCCAACGTTACCCAAACGGCAGCGCGTTGACAAGCCCGGGCAGGATGATCCTCGACTGGACCATTATACAGCGTTATCCTCTGGTAATCAGGCATAACAAAAAGGAATATATGTGATGACAAAACTCGTTACCCGCACCCTGACGCTGCTGCTGGCAACGCTCGCAGCACCGGTTGTTTTTGCTCACGCTCATTTACAGCATCAATATCCCGCCGCAGACGCTGCCGTAGACGCGGCGCCTCAGGCGTTGACCTTGAACTTCTCCGAAGGGATCGAACCCCGTTTTAGCGGCGTGACCCTCACCAATGATAAACAGCAGCCCGTCGCACTCGGGGCGGTAAAACGCAACGAGAAGGATCCGACCCAGCTGATCGTACCGATGACCGCTGCGCTGACGTCGGGTACCTATCAGGTGAAGTGGCACGTGGTTTCCGTAGATGGTCATAAGACCGAGGGCAGCTACCGTTTCAGCGTGAAGTAAGATGCTGGCGTTCTGCTACGTTACGCTGCGCTTCGCGCATTTTGCTGCCCTGATGGTGCTGTTTGGCAATGCCCTGTACGGTGCATGGCTGGCGCCCGTTGCGCTGCGGCGGCTAATGGCGCGTCGCTTTCGTGGGCAGCAAAAAAAGGTCGCATTCATCAGCCTGCTCGCCGCGCTGATGATGCTGGCGCTACAGGGCGGCATGATGGGTAACGGCTGGCCAGATGTGGTTAGCCCATCCATCTGGCAGGCGGTGCTCACGACCCAGTTTGGGCGGATCTGGTTATGGCAGATGATCCTGGCCCTGATTACATTCTGGGTCGCCTGGATGCAGCCGGGGAAAACCATGCCGCTGATGCTGTTCTTTACCGCTGCGCAGTTTTTCCTGCTGGCAGGAACCGGGCATGCGGCGCTGCAGGATGGGATAACGGGCCTGGCGCAGCGCAGCAACCATGGCCTGCATCTTTTATGTGCCGCGGGCTGGCTGGGGGGCCTGCTGCCGCTGCTGTTTTGCCTGCGCCTGTCCCATGGACGCTGGCGGCGAGCCGCCGTTCACACCATGATGCGCTTCTCGCGCTACGGACATCTGGCGGTGGCGGGGGTGATCCTCACCGGAATGGTAAATATTGTGCTGATCCAGGGGTGGGTACTGCCCTGGCACTCGGCCTGGGGGCAATTACTGTTGGTGAAATGTGCGCTGGTGGCAATGATGGTGGTAATTGCCCTGGTGAATCGGTATGTTCTGGTGCCGCGGTTTCGTTCTGGCGACGGACGCGAGCAACGCTATTTTATCAGGATGACGCAGAGTGAGGTTGTGCTGGGGGCGCTGGTTCTGGCGGCAGTCAGCCTGTTCGCGACCTGGGAACCCTTCTCACGAGGTGGAATACAATGAAAAAAACAGTACTTTCTTTCTTATTGCTGGCCTGCTCCGGCGCGGCACTGGCAGCCCCGCAGGTGATCACCGTCAGCCGGTTCGAAGTGGGTAAAGACAAATGGGCCTTTAACCGTGAAGAGGTGATGCTGACCTGCCGTCCGGGCCATGCGCTTTATGCCATTAACCCCAGCACCCTGGTGCAGTATCCCCTGAACGACGTGGCGCAGCAGCAGGTGGACAGCGGTAAAAGCAACGGCCAGCCCATCTCGGTTATTCAGATTGACGATCCGGCAAACCCAGGGCAGAAGATGAGCCTGGCGCCGTTTATCGAGCGCGCGAATACGCTCTGCTAGCTTACCGCTTCCAATAAAAAAACCGCAGGCTTCTCTTCGGAAGCATTGCGGTTTTTATGTTTAAGAACAGACTCACGCTTTTTTTCAGGCCACTTTTGCTGCGGACTGGAAAACCTGGCGTCGTCATCTATTCTTAAAGTGCAAGGCGACTTAGCCTGCATTAATGCCAACTTTTAGCGCACGGCTCTCTCCCAAGAGCCATTTCCCTGGACCGAATACAGGAATCGTATTCGGTCTCTTTTTATCTGTTGAAAGTAAACGCCTTTTCCCGTTGCGGACTTTAACAGATGGGCAACATTCTCTGTTCTTCGTTAAACCATACCACACTACGCCCGGCGGAAGTCCAGTGCTTTTTAGCGGTTTTGTTAAATTTTTGACTGTTACCGATGAAAGCAGATATTAGCGGCAAAAGCGCGCGCTGATGCCGCGTTCTATCTCATCAAGCAGTTGAAAACGCCGGCGGTATTCCGCGCGTTTTTTACTGGCAATGCTGTCGATCGCTTTGCGCTCCATACCTGCAGGCAGGGCCCAGCGAAATGCGCCGCACGGCTTAGCGCCCAGCGATTGCCAGAATTCATCATAGCTGGCATGCAGATGACGACCTTTACTCAGGCGATAGCGCAGGGCGCGAAAAACGTGGCCTTCATCGCTCACACCATAAATGGCGCTGATACCCGACTGCTTCGCCAGATTGAAGATCGCTTCCAGGAGGATACGTTTTGGAAACAGGCCATAACAGGCGCGGGTGGCATTTTTGATCGTCTCCCGCCCTACGTCCTTACGCGGTCCCTGCAGACCGCCAATCACCAGCGCACTTTGGCCCTTTTTCTCAACGACGCTGAAGGTCAGACTCGCCAGCAGGGTGTTATCCCCGGCCCGCAGCCAGAGCGTGGTTTCGCCCTCGCGTTCGGCCTTCATCGCGCTGCTGGCGTAGATCGTATAGTGCGCATCCTCTTTAGTGGCGAACTGCAGCAGCGAAAGCGGAGTCGGGCTGCTAAAGCTCCGCGCCAGGCTGGCGTCCGGCAGCGCATCAAGCCAGGCGTAATGGTGCAGGATGGCGTTGGCCCGCTCACCGGCATGTAACCCGCGAGTGAGATACTGACGCTGGGTTTTCACCGGCAGCGTAGTTTGTGCTTTTAACAACAGCGGAAAATCATCGCGACGGGAGAGGGTCTCCAGCATGCGGGTGGTAGAGGACCAGAACAGCAGGGAGCGCAGGAAAAATTTCAGCCGGTAGTCGCGTTTGTGCCACAGCGGGCCGGGCATAAAATCGCCTTTCGCCAGTGCGAAGATAACAGAAGAACGGTGCGTTAAAGACACCTCAGCAGGCAGGATGGTATTTGACACGATGAAGACCTCTTTATATTTCTGCAATTATCTTAAAGGCCATCGGATAATCATTTAAGCGTTGCTAAACCTTTATTTCCGCTTTGTTTAATGTCGATTGAGGTTATTCCGAACCCCTCTTTACCGCTCATCTTATTGTCAGCATCCCAGGGGCTATACTGATCATGAGGAGGCGCTATGTATCTCAATCTTGATGGTCATAACTGGCGACACGTCTGGGTGGTAAGCGATCTTCACGGTTGTTATCAAATGCTTATGGCAGATCTTCGGCAGCGGCATTTTAACCCGTATGAGGATTTACTTATTTGCGTCGGCGATTTAATCGATCGCGGACCGGATAGCGTGAAATGCCTGCAGTTATTAAATGAAGCGTGGTTTTATGCCGTGCGGGGCAACCATGAGCAGATGGCGCTGGACGCGCTGCAGAATAATGATTTTGGTCGGTGGATGATGAATGGCGGCAATTGGTTAGCACAATTAAAGGGTGAACAGCAGGCGCAGGCGTTGGCATTGCTCAGGCGCAGTGAAACCCTGCCGTGGATTATCGAAATTGCCTGTACCAACGGGGTGAATGTTATTGCTCATGCCAATTACCCGTCGTCCCACTACGTGCGGGACAAGCCGGTCAACAAGCAGAGTATCCTCTGGGACAGGGAGCGCCTGCGGGAACTGATGAACGGCAACGAGGCGGGGATCGCCGGGGCAGATCACTTCTGGTTCGGGCACACGCCGCTCAAAGCGCGTTATGACTGCCAGAACCTGCACTATATCGACACCGGGGCGGTATTTGGCGGCGCGTTAACCCTGGCGCAGCTACAGTGATTACAGGTCGGAATACTCCTGCGCCGGACGCCAGAATCCGTCGATAAAGTCTTCAACCGGATAACAGCCGCCGTGACGAATACGCTGATCGTCCATCGAGGCCTCACACTGCGGTTCGGTGCGATACACATCCACCACCAGATCTTCACAGCCTGCGTCCAGATAACAGATAAATAACACCAGTGCGTACATCATGCCCCTCAGCATTTACTACCATATTGATATTGTAGGGGATGATTCAGGGAAGAGGAGATTATGAGAATAAATAACCCGCCTGCGGGCGGGTTCTCTTTGAATCAGGCAAGGCGCATGATCCAGGCATCGGAACTTTGATCGTAATGCTCACGGTAAAGGACTGAGTGTTCGCCATCGAGGATTGCCGGGACGCTAGTGTCTGCATCCCATGCATCGAGCTGCATGCAAAGGTCGGGATCGGACTTGCAGGGGATGGTTAACGTTCGTTCGCCCTGCGTATCGCCGCTTAATTCGGCATCATCGATTTCGAATGCGCCAATGCGCACATTGGTTTTCGTCATAATGCTCTCCATGATCACGCTGTGTTCTGGTACGACCAGTATGGTCGCCCACTTTTCAGCCTGGTCAATGAAGAGCAAAAGCGCCAGTAAAAAAGTGCTTTTTTTAGCGCGCTTCACCGTTACCGGTAAACAAGCGGCCATCGCGAACCAGCTCGCGCGGATAGCTGTTTTTCAGTCGTGTGCCCACTTTTTTCGCCATGCCTATCGGGAAACCCTGCCAGGTTACTACAGCATCATCCCCGGACGGGGTCTCCTGCGGCCAGACATCGCGTCCGCGATACCACTCTTCCGCTTCCGCCTGGGTTAAGGCAAAGGTGTTGTGCTGGCCTGCCAGCGCGATCACCGCTTCATGCTGCCAGCGATAGCCTTTGTTGTGCGTCTCCGCCAGGCGCAGGCCAAGACGGGAGAAGCGCACTTTGCCGATCAGCGGCTCAATCTCTGTCGGGAATAACCACACCTCTTTATCTCGCTGCCACAGACGCAGGTTGTCGTCCCAGAACAGGCCCGCCTGGTTAGCGGCGGCAGTAATCTGTTGGGCTTCACGGGTTTTAAGGGGCGTGAACGGGAAATTTCCGACCTTATATTTGGGAGCGGGCAGCGGTGCAACGGCGGCCTTTTTACGCAGGCGCGCCACGAAAAAGCCTTCGCAGTCGTAAATGTGCGGGAAGACGTGCAGGAAGCCTTCAGGCGTAACGCAGTCCCTGGCACTGGCGAACAGGTCGTTAAGCGGCAGGAATTCAACAGCATCCGGGTACTGCTCTTTCAACCACAGACAAACGGCTTCGTTTTCGTCGCGGTTCAGGGTGCAGGTGGAGTAGACCAGCGTGCCGCCCGGACGCAGGGCGTGGAAGGCGCTGTCGATAAGCTCGCGCTGGGTGGCGGCGATCTCCAGGTTGCTGGCAACGGACCAGTTCTTCAGCGCATCGGGATCTTTTCGCACCACCCCTTCGCCGGAGCAAGGGGCGTCCAGCAGGATCGCATCAAAGGCTTCCGGCAGGGCGGCGCCAAACACGCGGCCATCGAAATGGGTGAGCGCCACGTTGCTGATCCCGCAGCGGCTGATGTTCGCGTGCAGCACCTTAACGCGGCTGGCGGAAAACTCATTGGCGAGGATTGCGCCCTGGTTGTTCATCCGCGCGGCGATCTGGGTGGTTTTGGAGCCGGGGGCGGCCGCCACGTCCATCACCCGGGCGGGCATATTGCCATCGGCAAACAGCGCAGCAACCGGCAGCATGGAGCTGGCTTCCTGAATATAAAAGAGCCCGCTCAGATGTTCTGCGGTACTGCCCAGCGGCAACGCCTCTTCGTCGTCACGCTCGATCCAGAATCCCTCTTCGCACCACGGCACAGGGGTGAGCTGCCAGCCGTAGGGGGCGACAAGCGTAAGGAAATCGGCCACGCTGATTTTCAGGGTGTTGACGCGCAGGCTGCGGCGCAGCGGGCGCTGGCAGGCAGCGATAAACGCATCAAGAGAGAGAGGGTCAGGCAGAGCCTGGCGCATTTGTGCCAGAAATTCTTCTGGCAGATAGACGGAACGTTGAGACACGAGCGCACCACAGGGAGTCAAAGAGGCGCGCAGTGTACCACAAACGCTCCGGTGGGTTGACACCGGAGCGTAGGGGTTATCGTGGCAGGGCCGTTCCCCAGGTGCGCCACTCTTTCGGTTCGCTCTCCTGCAACAGGAAGTGCTTGCCAGGCTGAGATTTCGGCGCCAGCGGGGTGCCCGGCGGCGTCGCAAAGGCGATACCGCCGCGGATAAACTGATTAAAGGTGCCGGTTTTCACCACCCCGCCGGTCAGGCCGAAGTCGAGCGAGTAGCCGGAGGCCAGCCAGAAGACGGAGTTGTTACGCACCAGATGCTGGTAACGATCGCTGATACGCAGGGCCACCATCACCCGATCCGAGAGCGTCCCCAGCGACAGGCCGGTGACCGTACCCACTTCCATTCCCCGGAACAGCACCGGCGTACCGATATCAAGGGATGCTGCATCCGGCACCTCTACCACAATGCTTAGGCCATCGAGATAGCGTGAATCGGTGATGGTCGCCTCCTGCAGCTCGAAGTCGCGGCGCGATTTGCCCTGTCCAGGCTCCACGTTGATATAAGGCTGGAGAATGGTATCGAGATGCTCAACGCCCGCCGCGGAAATCTGCGGGGTGATCACCGAGAAGCGCGTCCCGGAGCGGGCGAAGTTGTCAACATATTCCGGGTAGAGCACCGCCGTAGCCTGCACTTCATTGCGGGCGGTGATCAGCTTCAGGCTCTGGACCTGCCCGATATCGATCCCCAGATAGCGTATCGGCATCCCTTCGGAGAGCTTGCCCGCGTCAAAGGCATGCAGGGTGATCTGACTGCCGACAGCACGCGCTGCGGTCTCAGACGGGTAGAGGATCCGCTTGTCGCCTTTACGCTGGCTGGCGCTGGCCCCGCTCAAGTTGTCGAAGCTGATGGCCCCACGCAGGGCGCGGGAGAGCGGGGAAGCCTGCACCGTCAGGCCGCTGCCGTTAAGCTGCACTTTGGCCCCGCCCTCAGCCCAGAACACGCTGTTGCTGGTCAACAGCTTGCGGTATTCCGGTTTGATATGCAGTTCGATATCAAAGGCATTCGCGCGCGGGCGCACCAGGATCACTTCACCCACTTCGAATTTACGATACAGCACTACCGAGCCCGCCTGTACGTCCGGCAGGGTGTCGGCCACCAGCGTCAGGGTGGTGGTCGGCAGATCGCTCAGGCTGTTTTCCAGGGCTTTATCGAGGTTGGCATACAGCGGATAGCTGTCGCGCATGGCGCCTTTCTCACCCGGCAGGATACGGATCCCGCCGCTGATCCACTCGCTTGCACTGGCTGCCAGGAACTCGACGCCATCGAGCCCGACTTTCACGTCTACCCGGCTGTTAACCACGAATTTACTGTCGCCATGCACCAGCTCGCGGTACTGCGGATCGATCGCCACCGCAAAGGTGACGCCTTTGCTGGTTAAGTTGCGCTCAAGCACCTGTCCAATCTGCACGCCGTGGAGGATCAGCGGCTGGCCAGCATCGATACCGTAGCTTTCCGGTGCGCTAAGTTTGACGGTCAGAACACCCGGCTTTTGTAACAGCGCCTTATCGGCCGGGGCGATGACAAACTGGTTAACCGGTTCGCCGCCGCCGGGAATGAGCTCAAACGTACTGCCGGTCAGCAAGCTGCTGACGCTGGGGTTGCTGAGGGAGAGTTTCGGCGTACGCAATTCTATGCGGGTGTTTTTGCGCAGCAGATCCACCACACTGGGGTCAACGGTCATCTCACCGGTCACCAGGCCGCCAGGGTTGAGCGTCATTTTGGTGAGCTGCCCGACCTGTAATCCCTGGTACATCAGCGGGGTGGAATCCTCCTTCAGGCCATCCGCCGAGGGGAGGGTGAGCTTCACAATCACGCCGCGCTGGCTGTGGGCCAGATCTTTATACAGGCCGAAATCATCTTCCTGGGTAGCGGGCTCAGAGCCTTCCGGGGAATCGAAGGCGATTGCGCCGTTCACCAGCGCCGCCAGGCTCTCGAGTTTCACTTTGGCCCCGCTCAGGCTCAGGTCGGCATCCACGCCGGAGACATTCCAGAACCGGCTGCCTTTTTTCACCAGCGAGGTAAAGCGCCGCTCAATCAGCACATCGATAACCACCCCCTGCTTGTTGGGGGTGATGGCGTAGTCATAGACGCGGCCAACGGGGATCTTACGGAAATAGACCACCGAGCCGCTGTTTAAGGAGCCCAGGTCCGCCGCATGCAGATGGATCATCAGATCGCCATTGTTAAGCCGGTATTTCGGCTGCGTGTCGAGGGCGGTAAAGTGATCTTTTGGCTCACCTTTGCCCGGCATCATGCCGATATAGTTACCCCCGACCAGCGCATCCAGTCCGGAGACGCCCGCCAGCGAGGCTTTGGGCGTCACCAGCCAGAACTGGGTCTCATCGCGCAGGGCATCTTTCATATCAGATTTGATGCTGGCGCGAACCTCGATTTTATTCAGGTTCTTGTCCAGGGAAACATCCTGGACGGTGCCCACCTCAACCCCCTGAAAACGGACGGGCGTTCGGCCTGCAACGATGCCGTCGGCGCTCTGAAAGTCAATGGTGATGGTATTGCCGCGATCCTCGTAGCTGGTCCAGATTAACCAACCGGCGATCATCAGTGCGATAACCGGCAATAACCAGAATGGCGAAATACGACGTTTTGTTTTAACTCGCGCTTCAGTCGGCGAAGCTGGCGTTTCCTGACTCATGTGCATCCCAAAGTAAGCGGCTATCCAGCCATTCCACTGCAAGAATAGTCAAAATCACCGCAGAGCCGAAATAGAACGCTGCGGGTCCCATAGTAAAAGCAAGGAGCTGATCGCGATTGATCAGCGACATCATCAACGAAATAACAAACAGATCCAGCATTGACCAGCGGCCAATCCAGGTCACGAAACGCAACAACAGTATGCGGGTTCTCAGCCCCTGCTCACATTTGAAATGAATGCTCACGAGCAGAGTAAACATCACCACCACTTTGGTAAAGGGCACCAGAATACTGGCGATAAAGACGATCGCCGCCACGGCGATGTTGCTGTGGGCCAGCGAGACGATACCCGACATGATGGTGTCCTCCTGCCGCGCGCCGTTGACATAAATCACCGAAATCGGCAGCAGGTTAGCTGGCAGCAGAAATATCATTGAGGCGATGAGCGCCGCCCAGCATTTCTGTAGGCTGTTATGCCGCCGCAGGCGCAGGGGAATATGGCAGCGCGGACAGCGGCCCCGCGCGTCGGGCAGGCCGGTATAGTGACAACCCAGGCAGACCCGCAGTGCCGGATCGTAGCGGGTGGCGGGGCGCTGGGGATAAAAACGCTCCCAAAGCTGCTCCACGTTGAGGTGAATCAGGGTCAGAACACTCAATATCACCAGCGCGATAAAGGCGAACAGGCCGCCGCCCGGCTGCAGATAAGCGTAGTCCTGCACTTTGATTGAGGCCACGACAATCCCCACCAGGTAGATATCCAGCATCACCCACTCCTTGAGCTTCTCCAGCATCAGGAGCACCGGGCGCAGATTCATCCCCAGAATATTGCCGAACCACAGATAGGCTATCGCCGCCACCAGCACCACCGGCGCGCCGACGGTACAGAAGAGCACCATGGAGGCCGTCAGGGGATCGCCCTGGCGGGTCATCTGCCAGATCCCCTGCAACAGATTCGCGTCGATGCGCACGCCCAGCAGGTGCAGCTGAAGCAGGGGCTCGCTCCAGGCGAAGGGCATCAGCAGCATCATGGTCACGGCCATCGCCGCCAGCCGGGTCAGTGACCAGTCGCGGCCATCGCGGATTTTTGCGTTGCAGCGCGGGCAGAAAGCACTTTGGTATGATTTCATCTTTGGCAACGTAAAAAGCGTATCGCATTGCGGACAACGCTGATAATGTGCACGAGGCAGCGCATCGCCAACCGCATGCACAGTGATCTTTTTCGTCGGCGTTATTTTCGGTGATTTAAGAGCCATCGGTCGCGCTAAAAAGGGATAGTTAATAGTTATCTTAACTCATGAATTGATTCATCTTGAGCATGAACGCAAATAATGCGTATTTTAATAGGCTATGCTGTAATTTTGTAAGACAACCAAGTGATTGAATAATGAACAAAACAGAATTCTACGCGGATTTAAACCGCGATTTCCAGGCATTGATGGCAGGTGAAACCAGTTTCCTGGCCACCCTGGCGAACACCAGCGCGTTACTTTTTGAGCGTCTGTCCGATGTGAACTGGGCCGGTTTTTATCTGCTGGAAGGCGACACGCTGGTGCTGGGGCCGTTTCAGGGCAAACTGGCCTGCGTCCGTATCCCGGTTGGGCGCGGTGTTTGCGGTACGGCGGTGGCGCAAAACCAAGTGCAGCGCGTGGAGGACGTTCATGCGTTCGACGGGCATATCGCCTGCGACAGCGCCAGCAACGCTGAAATCGTGCTGCCACTGACAGTGGAAAATCAGATTATTGGTGTTCTGGACATCGACAGCACGGTCTTTAATCGCTTTACCCCTGAGGATGAACAGGGGCTGCGCGAGCTGGTAGGGAATCTGGAACAGGTTCTCGCCGCGACCGATTATCATAAATTCTTTGCGAGCGTCGCAGGATAATCAACGGATAACGTAGCATTTACGGATGGCGTCATTATAATGACGCCTGTTCATGCCTGCGGCTTGTCGGCAACGTCCGTTGTAATCAGGAAATTTCATGGAAAATCAACCTAAGTTGAATAGCAGTAAAGAAGTTATCGCGTTTCTGGCCGAACGTTTTCCTCAATGTTTTAGTGCCGAGGGCGAAGCTCGTCCCCTGAAAATTGGTATTTTTCAGGATCTGGTAGAGCGTGTTGAAGGTGAGATGAACCTCAGCAAAACCCAACTCCGCTCCGCCTTACGTCTTTATACTTCGAGCTGGCGTTACCTTTACGGTATCAAAGCGGGCGCAACGCGTGTTGACCTCGACGGCAACCCGTGCGGCGTGCTGGACGAGCAGCACGTAGAGCATGCGCGTAAGCAGCTTGAAGAAGCCAAAGCGCGCGTTCAGGCTCAGCGTGCTGAACAGCAGGCGAAAAAACGCGAAGCTGCCGCGGCCAATGGCCAGGAAGAAGCGCCTCGCCGTGAGCGCAAGCCACGTCCGGCACCACGTCGCAAAGAAAATACCGAGCGTAAGCCTCGTGCTGAGCAACCAGCGGCAAAAGCCCCGCGTGCGCCTCGTGAAGAGCCGCGCCACACTCCGGTTTCTGACATTAACGCCCTGAGCGTCGGTCAGTCTCTGAAGGTAAAAGCGGGTAACAATGCTATGGATGCCACCGTACAGGAAATCACCAAAGATGGCGTTCGTGTACAGCTGACTTCTGGTCTGTCAATGATTGTACGCGCAGAACACTTGTTGTTCTAAAACGGAGGCCAAGCCCGGCATGAACACATTTTTTAAGCTCACCGCGCTGGCTGGCCTGTTTGCGATAACAGGCCACGCTTTCGCTGTGGACGAGATTACGCGTGTCGATCAGATTCCGGTTCTGAAGGAAGAGACTCAGCACGCGACGGTCAGTGAGCGCGTCACGTCGCGCTTCACCCGTTCGCACTATCGTCAGTTCGATCTCGACGAGGCTTTTTCGACAAAAATTTTCGACCGCTATCTGAACCTGCTGGACTACAGCCATAACGTCCTGCTGGCGAGCGATGTCGAACAATTTGCCAAAAAGCAGACTCAGATCGGGGATGAGTTACGCAGCGGCAAGCTGGACCTGTTCTACGACCTGTATAACCTGTCGCAGAAACGCCGTTTTGAGCGCTATCAGTACGCGCTTAAGGTGCTTGAACGTCCAATGGACTTCACGGGTAACGACACCTTTAATCTTGACCGCAGTAAATCGCCGTGGCCAAAAGATGAAGCCGAGCTGAATCAGCTGTGGGACAGCAAAGTTAAGTACGACGAGCTGAGCCTCAAACTCACCGGTAAGGATGAGAAAGAGATCCGCGAAACGCTGACCCGCCGCTACAAATTTGCCATTCGTCGCCTGGCGCAGACCAACAGTGAAGATGTTTTCTCGCTGGCGATGACCGCCTTCGCGCACGAAATCGATCCGCATACCAACTATCTCTCTCCGCGCAACACCGAGCAGTTTAACACCGAGATGAGCCTCTCCCTTGAAGGGATCGGCGCGGTGCTGCAGATGGACGACGATTACACCGTCATTAACTCCATGGTTGCCGGCGGTCCGGCTGCTAAAAGCAAGGCGATAAGCGTAGGCGATCGCATTGTGGGTGTCGGTCAGGTTGGTCAGAGCATGGTCGATGTCATCGGCTGGCGTCTGGATGATGTGGTTGCCCTGATCAAAGGGCCGAAAGGCAGTAAAGTCCGTCTGGAAATTCTACCAGCGGGCAAAGGCACCAAGACCCGTATCGTTACCCTGACCCGCGAGCGCATCCGTCTGGAAGATCGCGCGGTGAAAATGTCGGTGAAAACCGTAGGTAAAGATAAGGTTGGCGTGCTGGATATTCCTGGTTTCTATGTGGGCCTGACGGACGACGTCAAAGTGCAACTGCAGAAGCTGGAAAAACAGAACGTTAAGAGCGTTATTATCGATCTGCGTACCAACGGCGGCGGCGCCCTGACCGAGGCGGTTTCGCTTTCGGGTCTGTTTATCCCGTCCGGTCCGGTGGTACAGGTTCGCGACAATAACGGTAAAGTGCGTGAAGACGCCGATACCGATGGCGTCGTCTACTACAAAGGGCCGCTGGTGGTGCTGGTCGATCGCTTCAGTGCTTCGGCATCGGAGATCTTTGCTGCCGCCATGCAGGATTATGGCCGCGCGCTGATTGTTGGCGAACCGACCTTCGGTAAGGGCACGGTACAGCAGTACCGCTCTCTGAACCGCATTTACGATCAGATGCTGCGTCCGGAATGGCCAGCGCTGGGCTCGGTACAGTACACCATTCAGAAGTTCTACCGCGTGAATGGCGGCAGTACCCAGCGTAAAGGGGTGACCCCGGATATCATCATGCCGACGGGAACCGAAGAGACTGAAACAGGTGAGAAATTTGAAGATAACGCGTTGCCGTGGGATAGCGTGAACGCTGCCACCTTCGTGAAATCGGGCGACATGACTCCGTTTGGTCCGGCGCTGCTGAAGCAGCACGACGATCGCATCGCCAAAGATCCTGAGTTCCAGTACATCATCAAAGATATTGCCCGCTTCAACGCCCTAAAGGCGAAACGCAATATCGTCTCTCTGAATTACGCGCAGCGTCTGAAAGAGAACGAAGAGGATGATGCAACACGTCTGGCGCGGATCAACGACCGCTTCAAACGTGAAGGCAAGCTACTCCTCAAAAAGCTGGACGACCTGCCGAAGGATTACCAGGAGCCGGATCCCTATCTTGATGAGACGGTGAAAATCGCTATCGATCTGGCGAAACTGGAAAAAGAGAAGCCAGCCGGGAATCCCGCTCCGGCTAAATAATCTCCCCTGACAGGCTCAAGAAATTGTGCCTGTTTTTTTGTTAACCGCATCCTGCCGTCAGGCATTCCTTTTATTGTGTAAAGTTGTGTCTTTCTGGTGACTTACGCCGCTGCAATCCTTGAAAATATACGGAATACCCATACGATGTGGGTAATCGCATAGTGCGTTTTGTTAAACTGAGGTTAAAAGAATATTATGATGCGAATCGCGCTCTTCCTGCTCACCAACCTGGCGGTCATGGTGGTCTTCGGGCTGGTGCTCAGCCTGACAGGAATTCAGTCGAGCAGCGTTCAGGGTTTGTTAATTATGGCGCTGCTGTTTGGTTTTGGTGGCTCCTTTATCTCACTGCTGATGTCCAAGTGGATGGCACTGAAGTCCGTTGGCGGTGAGGTTATTGAGCAACCGCGTAACGATATGGAGCAGTGGTTGATGACCACCGTTGCCAACCAGTCCCGTCAGGCGGGTATCGCCATGCCGCAGGTGGCGATCTATCACGCGCCGGATATCAACGCCTTTGCCACCGGCGCGCGTCGCGACGCCTCTCTGGTTGCGGTGAGTACCGGCCTGTTGCAGAACATGAGCCGTGATGAAGCCGAAGCAGTTATCGCCCACGAGATCAGCCACATTGCTAACGGCGATATGGTGACCATGACCCTGATTCAGGGTGTAGTGAACACCTTCGTTATCTTTATCTCGCGTATTATTGCCCAGATTGCCGCAGGCTTTATGGGGGGCGATCGTGAGGAAGGCGAATCGAGTAACGGTAACCCGCTGATCTACTTCGCGGTCTCTATGGTGCTGGAACTGGTATTTGGTATTCTGGCGAGCATTATCACCATGTGGTTCTCCCGTCACCGTGAATTCCACGCGGATGCGGGCTCAGCCAAACTGGTGGGGCGCGAGAAGATGATTGCTGCGCTGCAGCGTCTGAAAACCAGCTATGAACCGCAGGAAGCCTCAAGCATGATGGCATTCTGCATTAACGGTAAATCAAAATCGCTGAGCGAGCTGTTCATGTCTCACCCGCCGCTGGATAAGCGTATTGCAGCGCTGCGTAACGGTGAATACCTGAAATAACGGCTGGGTTTGCTAATAAAAAAGCGCGTCTGAAGACGCGCTTTTTTTATGCCTGCGAACGAGGCTGGCTCACCCGCAATCCGCTGATGATGGCCGCGACGATAGCCAGCGTGCCGGCGGTCAGCAGCGCCAGATGCGTGCCGCTTTGTCCGGCCAGGTTGAACATCAACGCCACCAGCGCCGCGCCGGTACTCTGTCCCAGCAGGCGGGCGGTGCCCAGCATCCCACTGGCGCCGCCGCTGCGATGGCGGGGGGCTGAGGTAATAATGGTATGGTTATTCGGTGACTGAAACAGGCCAAAGCCCGCCCCGCACAGCACCATGCGCCAGATAATATCCAGATCGTGTGGTGCCGCAGGCAGCAGGGCGAGGGCAAAGAGACCCGCCGCCATTATTACCATCCCCAGTGCGCCCAGTAACCCCGCATGCACCCGTTCAATCAGATAGCCCGCCAGCGGCGCCATCACCATCGTTGCCAGCGGCCAGGGGGTTAGCAGCAGGCCCGTTTCCACTTCCGAGCGGCCAATCACGCTCTGCAGGAAGAAGGGCAGAGAGACCATCGCCAGCATCTGCGCGCAGAAGGAGCAGATGGAGGTGCAAATGGAGAGGGAGAAGAGCGGAATACGCAGCAGATCTACCGGCAGTAACGGCACCGGCAGTGCCAGCTGGCGACGCACGAAGAAGAAGCCTACCACCAGCAGCGCCACGACCTCGCCCGCAATCAGCGTCAGAGACTGTCCCTGAGCGAAGCCGCTCAGGGCGGTGATCAGCAGGCCAAAGGTGAGGGCGTTCATGACTGCGCTCGGGAGATCGAATTTTGGCATACTGCTTTTCGGTCCGTTGGCGGGTAAATAGCGCAGGGCGAACAGTAACGCCACGATCCCAAGTGGAACGTTGATTAAAAATAGCCACTGCCAGGACGCGACCGAGAGGATCGCTGCGGCGATGGTCGGGCCCGCCGCAGACGACACAGCAACAATAAAGGAGTTGATCCCCATCCCCCGGCCCAGATGCCGCTGTGGGTAGATGAGACGAATCAGCGCAGTATTCACGCTCATCAGCGCCGCCCCGCCGAACCCCTGCATGATACGCGCCAGCGTCAGCATGTGCAGCGTATCTGAAAGGGCGCAGAAGAGGGATGTCAGCGTAAATACCGCCAGTCCGCACTGATAAACCCGGCGGTAGCCAAACATATCTCCGAGAAACGAGAACGAGAGCAGCGAGATAACAATGGCTATCTGGTAGGCGTTAACGATCCAGATTGAGCTGGCCGGGGAGGCATTCAGGTCGCTGGCAATGGTTGGCAGGGCGACGTTGGCGATAGCTCCATCCAGTACAGCCATTGAAATACCGATGATAATGGTGGCGATAGCGCCATAGCGTTGCGGCAGCGGCAGGCCATCTTTAAGGGGTGTAGTCATGAAAATTAATTAGCATTGGAGGTTATTATTAACAGGGTAACGATATTATCACTGTTATTTCGGCTGTATGTCGCAGATTTGTAACCAGGTAAAGCAGGATTGATTGCAGCAATGCATGAGCGAATTTATAATAAAAACCGGTTCTGAATTTTATAAAACACTTGCGTTGAGGTGATTAATGGCAATCGCGGATTTGGATAAACAGCCAGATTCTGTTTCATCCGTGTTAAAGGTGTTCGGCATCCTGCAGGCGCTAGGTGAAGAGCGCGAAATCGGTATTACTGAGCTGTCCCAGCGTGTGATGATGTCAAAAAGCACCGTTTATCGCTTTTTACAGACCATGAAATCACTGGGTTATGTTGCACAGGAAGGCGAGTCTGAAAAATACTCCCTGACCCTGAAGTTATTTGAACTGGGCGCGCGTGCGCTGCAGAACGTCGATCTGATCCGTAGCGCGGATATTCAGATGCGCGAACTCTCCCGTCTGACGAAAGAGACGGTGCACCTGGGGGCGCTGGATGAAGACAGTATCGTCTATATCCATAAAATTGACTCCATGTATAACCTGCGTATGTACTCACGCATTGGCCGCCGCAACCCGCTCTACAGTACCGCTATCGGTAAAGTTCTGCTGGCATGGCGCGACCGTGATGAAGTGAAGCAGATCCTTGAGAACGTGGAGTACAAACGTAGCACTGAGCGTACCATCACCACCACTGAAGAGCTGTTGCAGGTGCTGGATAAAGTTCGTGAGCAGGGTTATGGCGAAGATAACCAGGAGCAGGAAGAGGGCCTGCGCTGCATCGGCGTTCCGGTATTCGACCGTTTCGGTGTCGTTATTGCCGGCCTGAGTATCTCTTTCCCGACGCTGCGTTTCTCTGAAGAGCATCTGCACGAGTACGTTGAAATGCTGCACACAGCGGCGCGTAAGATTTCTGAACAGATGGGTTACAACGACTATCCGTTCTGATTGAAAACGCCATAAAAAAACGCGGCCAGATGGCGGCGTTTTTTTATGCATTGGATCAGCCGTTATCGATCACTGTCTCGCTCTTTCGCAGGAGCGGGCAGCGGGAGAGTCCGATAATACCGCTGTCTGAATGAATATACTGCGCCGTGCTGACGCCGCGGGCGGTGAGATACTTGCACTGGATCCCGAGCCCGCCTGCATTCTCTTTACTGCCGATCAAGACGCCGTAACCCGCGAGCAGTACACCTGTCCAGACCAGTGCTATAACAATCAATGTGCGAATAAAAAAGCGCATCATTACCTCATTTTTTGAATAACTGCCGCTTAGCGTAATCGATACACTTACTTTAACAAGTCTATGATTCCGAAAGCATCGCCTTCGCGTTACAGTTAGGCATGGTTTAAGTTGCGCATGATAACCTGGCATCAGGCAGTTACGGTACGGAGAGTGGAGTGAAGAAAATACGCTGGGTTATTCTGGTCTTAGTGTTAGTGGCCTGTGTTTTGCTTTGGACGCAGACCATCAATGTGATGTGCGACCAGGATGTACAGTTCTTTAGCGGTATTTGTTCTATTAATAAGTTTATCCCCTGGTAGTTGTCATTTTTATCGCAAGTGATTTCCTTCCTTAACGCGAGTGGTAAAATAGGCGCTTTTATGGGGGAGTGAAATGGGTGAGTTAGTCAATTCCGGGATGTTCAGCGTGGCATCTCTGGCGATTTCGGTCGTACTGCTGGTTGCGGGCCTGCTGCTGTGGTTTTTTGTCAATCGCGCGAGCTCCCGTACCAACGAGCAGATCGAACTGCTTGAGAAGTTAGTCGACCTGCAGAAACGACAGAATGTCCTGCTGCGTCGGCTGTGCGAAGCTAATGAACCGGAAGAGAAAGAGGTACCAAAAGCGCCAGAAGAGACGGCTAAGAGCCAGGACGATGACTTTATTCGTCTGGTAGCTGAACGCTAATCGGTCAGGGGAGGTGAGTATGGCCTGGCGTAATCCCTGGTATAACCCCTCCCTTGCGCATCATACCCCGCAAGGTTTCCGCAATCTGGATGCCCCTGTCCGTCAACCCGGCGATGTAGAACGCTGGCGCAAGGCGCGTAAAGCCGCCGGGTTGCCCAAACCGCCTTCAGAAGGCTATGACGCCTTTATCCGCCAGTGGTGGCAACCCGTTACGCTCAACACCCTTGAAGAAGATGGCGTCTGGTGGCTGGGCCACGCCAGCCTGCTGCTACGTCTGAACGGAAAGTACATCCTCACCGATCCGGTCTTTTCCCGGCGTGCCTCGCCGGTATCGTTTGCCGGGCCGATAAGAAAAACGCCCCCGGTGATGAGTGTCGCGGCGCTTCCGCCACTTGATGCCGTTGTCATTTCCCATAACCATTTTGATCACCTGGACTCCGCCACGGTGCGCCAGCTTCTGCGACGCTTTCCGCAGTTGACCTTTTTTGTGCCTTTAGGACTAGGGGAGTGGTGTCGCCGCCGTGGAGCGAAACAGGTTATCGAACTGGACTGGTGGCAAAGCTATGTTTTCGAAGGGCTGGTATTTACCGCCGTACCGGCGCAACACTGGAGCATGCGTAGCCTCTGGGATCGCGATCGCTCGTTATGGTGTGGCTGGGTCTTTGAGAGCGAGAGGCAGCGCTTCTGGTTTAGCGGCGATACCGGTTTTACCCCGGAGCTGTTAACCATTCCGGAGCGATTGGGAAAACTGGATGCCGCCGCCATACCTGTCGGAGCCTATGCACCACGTTGGTTCATGTCGATTCATCATATGGATCCGCAGGCGGCGGTGAACCTCTGGCAACAGCTGGGCATGCCGCTGGCGATCCCGATCCACTGGGGTGTCTTTGAACTGGCAGATGAATCACTGGATGAGCCCGTCAGAGAGCTCGCGCAGGCGCTGGCAGAGTTATCGCCGCGCAGCGATAACTTTCATCCTCTGCGTATTGGTCAATATTTATCCTTGTAAACTGTTACTGGTTCAATTAGCGAATATTCTTTATTAAACCTACAGGCGTCATATTTTATTTTAATCGAAACGTTTTGATTGCCTTTTTTTGAGGCAGGTTCATAAAAATATCATTATTTTGGTGCATAGCGAATTACCGGTTTAGGTGTATATAACTTAAACAAGCGAAGCGATATACAATGTTTTTTTCCTGCAACAGTCCCTTGTCGTTACGATCAATTCAGCATAACTTTTCACGAAAAGTTCTAAATGAAATAGCGACCACAGAAATTCTGGCGCGCTTGCTGGACGATATGAAGTTATTAAGCTAATGTAAAAAAGTCTTTGATAACAGCGCTTATCCTGACAGCGACTGGGCAGGCAACATTTTGGTCTGGTATACACTGAACGTGCATTACTGTGCAGATTGTGGCAAGTCAGTCTCGGAATTTGTGCGGCTGATCGAGACACGTTTAAAAATGGCTTGCCATTATTTAAGTTGTATGTGATAACACGGTTTGGGTCAAACGAGGTACAGTTCTGTTTATGTGTGGCATTTTCAGTAAAGAAGTCCTGAGTAAACACGTTGTCGTTGAATACCGCTTCTCTGCCGAACCTTATATTAGTGCCTCATGCAGTAATGTCTCAGTTTTATCTCAGTTAATGCCCGCGGGCTAAGAAAACATTCTAAGGAATTTTGCAAATGGCAAAGATCAAAGGTCAAGTTAAGTGGTTCAACGAGTCTAAAGGTTTTGGTTTCATTACTCCTGCTGACGGCAGCAAAGATGTATTCGTACATTTCTCTGCAATCCAGGGTAACGGCTTCAAAACTCTGGCTGAAGGCCAGAACGTTGAGTTCGAAATTCAGGACGGCCAGAAAGGTCCGGCTGCTGTTAACGTAACCGCTATCTGATCGAACCCCTGCCTGATCTGAAGCGTCATAACGTTTCAGTTGCAGAGATATAAAGCCTCGCCTGTGCGGGGCTTTTTAATGGATATTTTTCAAAGTATTACCACATGCGTCGCTGTTAGCAGTTTGTTTCAAAGCTGCGAGAGTATTAGCATTGTTTTCACCCTCACGGCTCAAATTTGCCGTTAAATCAGGGCGTTGTTACTCAGCCCTGGAGCCCTGGTGAAAAAGAAACCCGTCAATTCCGCAGCAAACTTCACCCCGTTACGTTTTGCTCTCCTCTGTCTGGTAATTTTAGGCAGCCTTCTCTTTCTTCTTGGTCGTGTCGCCTGGTTGCAGATTGTTAAACCCGATCCGCTGGTTAAGCAGGAAGATATGCGCTCCCTGCGTGAGGTCGCCATCAATGCCCCCAGAGGGATGATCATGGACAGGGAGGGGAGACCGCTGGCCGTGAGTGTGCCGGTGCGGGCGGTGTGGGCGGATCCGAAAACGGTGCTGGCAAAAGGGGGAGTGGGTTTTGACGCGCGCTGGCAGGCATTAGCCAGTGCGCTACATCTGTCGCTCCCCACGCTTGCGGCGCGCATCAACAGCAATCCACATGGCCGTTTTATCTATCTGGCCCGCCAGGTAGATCCCGCTCAGGCCCAGTGGATCGCTAAACTCCGGCTGCCTGGTATCAGCCTGCGTGATGAGTCGCGCCGTTTTTACCCGGCCGGACACGTGGCGGCTAACCTGATCGGCTTTACCAATATCGACGGCCAGGGCATCGAAGGGATCGAGAAAAGTTTTAACGCGCAGCTCACCGGCAAACCCGGCCTGCGCCGTGTGCGTGAGGATCGCTTCGGACGCGTGATCGAAAATATTACCGAAGTGCCGCCCGTTCCGGCGCATAACATCCAGTTGAGCATTGATGAGCGGCTGCAGACCATCACGGAAGATGCGCTGGACAATGCTGTCGCCTGGAATAAAGCAGAGTCGGGAGCAGCGGTGCTGATCAACATCCAGACGGGCGAGATCCTGGCGATGGCCAACTACCCGGATTTCAATCCCAACAACCGCGAGGGTGCCACGCTGAACGATTTTCGTAATCGCGCCATCAGCGACACCTTTGAACCCGGCTCTACCGTCAAGCCGCTGGTGCTGATGACCGCCCTGCAGCAGGGGCTGGTGCAGCCAGACAGCGTGATCGACACCCATCCCTACACCCTGGCCGGACACCGCATTCGCGACGTCGGTTACTACCCGGAGCTGACGCTGACCGGTATTCTGCAAAAATCGAGCGACACGGGTGTGTCGCGCCTGTCGCTGGCAATGCCGATCCAGCGGCTGCTGGATACCTACCACGGGTTTGGTTTTGGTCGTTCCACCGGACTTGGATTGACGGGAGAGAGCAGCGGCCTGCTGCCGGAGCGTAAATTCTGGAGCCAGCTCGATCGCGCCACCTTTGCCTTCGGCTACGGCCTGATGGTCACGCCGTTACAGCTCGCCCACGTCTACGCCACTATCGGCAGCTATGGCCTGGAGCGTCCACTCTCTATCACCCGCATCGATCCGCCGGTTATGGGTGCCCAGGTGATGCCCGCGTCGATTGTGAAGGAGGTGGAACATATGATGGAAAGCGTGGCCCTGCCGGGTGGGGGCGGCATCAAAGCCGCGGTGCGCGACTACCGGGTGGCGGTGAAAACCGGCACCGCGAAGAAAATCGACGATGGCGGTAATTATGTCGACAAATATGTGGCCTATACCGCCGGTGTCGCACCGGCCAGCCGTCCTGTATTTGCCCTGGCGGTGGTGATTAACGATCCGCAAAACGGTGCCTATTACGGCGGGGCGGTTTCGGCACCGGTATTCAGCCAGATTATGGGTGACGTGCTGCGCATCGAAAACATCAAGCCGGATGGACTCCCGGCCGATTCCAGCCATCTTATCGTCATGCGTTAAGCAAGGCGTTTTATAGCGGGGCGATTAGCGGTACACTTTCGCCCTTTATGATTGCCCGGAGTTCCCATGACATTCTGCTGTCCTCTTTGCCACTCGCCGCTCGCCCATGCGGATAAAAGTTACGCCTGCCCACAGGGGCATCGGTTCGATATGGCGAAAGAGGGCTATGTCAATCTGCTGCCGGTCCAGCACAAGCGGTCGCGCGATCCGGGCGACAGTGCAGAGATGATGCAGGCGCGCAGGGCCTTCCTCGATGCCGGGCACTATCAGCCCCTGCGTGACGCGGTAGCCGGTAAGCTGGCGGCCTTACTGCCGGAGGGTGCGACTTCACTTCTTGATATTGGCTGTGGCGAAGGCTATTACACAGCTGCCTTTGCCCAAACCGCGCAGGAAAAGGGCGCGGCCACCTTTGGTCTGGATGTCTCAAAATCTGCCATCCGCGCAGCGGCTAAACGCTATTCAGAGGTGACGTTCTGTGTGGCCTCCAGCCATCGTCTGCCTTTTGAAGAGAACAGTATGGATGCGGTCGTTCGCATCTACGCCCCCTGCAAAGGCGAGGAGCTGGCGCGCGTGGTAAAAGAGGGCGGCTGGGTGATCACCGTGACGCCAGGACCGCGTCACCTGATGGAGCTGAAAGGGCTGATTTACAGTGAAGTTCTGCTGCATGCACCGCATTCAGAGCAGCTGGAGGGCTTTGCCCTGAAAGAGGCGCTGTCGCTGGCCTATAACATGTCACTGACTGGAAAAGAGGCGGTAGCGCTGCTCCAGATGACGCCGTTTGCGTGGCGGGCAAAGCCGGAGGTGTGGGAGGCGCTGGCAAAACAGGCGCATTTCAGCTGCCAGACAGATTTTAGTATCCACTGCTGGCAGCGAGTCAGTTAACCGGCGAAGTGGCTCCACATAACCTGTGCGCCAATGCCGATCAAGACGATACCGCCGAGGATCTCGGCGCGTTTTCCTAACAGCGGGCCGATAAAACGGCCAATCATCATGCCCAGGGTAGACATAATAAAGGTCGCGCAGCCGATCGCCAGCGCGGTGGCAATGATGTTGACCTGCAGGAAAGCCAGGCCGACGCCGACGGCCATCGCATCCAGACTGGTAGCAATAGCCGTTGTCACCAGCAGCCAGAAGCCGTGACGCTGAATCGGCTCATCGTCCCCGACATCATTCCGAATACCTTCGATAACCATACGTCCGCCGAGGAAGGTCAGAAGAATAAAGGCGATCCAGTGGTTCCACTCCAGCACGAACTGGCTGGCGAGCATCCCCAGCCCCCAGCCAATCAGCGGGGTCAGAGTTTCGATAGCACCAAAGATAAGACCGGTACGCAGGGCTTCAGAGAACTTAGGTTTATGCAGCGTGGCGCCTTTGCCCATGGAAGCGGCGAATGCATCCATCGACATGCCAAAGGCCAGGAGAAGTGTTGCAGAGAGGTTCATCAGCGCGTCCAGACCGGGGATATCCATATGACACATCACTGCCCCCAGTAAACAGCAGTCGATGCGTCTATGGTCTCGCCTGATCCTTCTGCTGTGCAGAAAAATCCGTACGTGCCACGTTTTGCAACGAGTATGTTGACACGTACATTTCCGGTAAACCGGAAATCGGCTACTCCCCAACGACGGGCGCAACCTTAACATATTTTGAGAATATAAAACAACTACAGGGAAGTATTATTCAGATTAGTTTTTGATAACGATTTTCATTTAGAGGTTGATGTGAAAATAACGTTAATAATAACCCGTAACTGTCGTGACATAATATAGCTTTGGCTATATAACACTGTGAAAAGTATAGCGAAATATAGCCAGTGCTATTTTTGTATCTTATTGAGTTTTAACCAGTAATTTGTATATTTTCTCCAGATCGTCAATATTTCTTACCCGGATAAGCAAACGCCGCTGCTCTAATTGCATCACCAGCACGCCGTCTTCTGATAAATTCATCTCTTTAATGCGGTTATATTCTATCCAGACATTGGCGAAAAAGAATCCAGTAGATTTGAAGATTATTTTCGGCGCCCGGATCCAGAACAGGTAAAACCCCATTAATGCCAGGGCAGATAATAACCATGTGGTCAGTAATGCCCCCTGGCTCATCACGTTGTTATAGATAAGGATCAGCAGCAGACCGGTAAAGATGATGGCATCAACGCGACCGCGGCGCAGAAGGGGGATTGAGAGCAACGTCGCGCCGTTGCGGCGGGGCATGATCAATTCGTCGTAGAGGGCATACGCCAGAAGGGCAACAATAAAGACAACCAGTACGATGTCCGTGACCGTCATTCATCCTCCGGATAAAAAAACGGGGGCGTTCATGCCCCCGGTGTATTCACTAAAAAATTACAGACCCAGCAGACCGATAGCGTAACCGACGATACCGATAACGAAGAAGCCGACGATGATCCACAGCGCATTGACCTTTTTACGCAGCAGCCACATACAGGCGAAGGTCAGCAGCAGCGGCACCAGGCCCGGCATCAGCTGGTCAAGAATGGTTTGCACGGTGGTCACACGGGTCTGACCATCCTGACCGGTGATGGTTGACACCACCAGCGGGATGTTAACGTGCGTCCACTTGTTAACCAGCGCCCCCATGACAAACAGGCCGAGGATTGACGCCCCCTCAGTCAGTTTCTGCAGGAAGCCGCCGCCCATATCCTGAACGATATCCACGCCCTTACGGTAGCCATAGGCCACACCGTAGTAACGGGTTGCCAGACGTACCACGTTAAACAGGATAAAGAAGAGTAGAGGACCCAGCAGGCTACCGCTCATGGCGATACCCGCACCGAGCGCGGCGAAGACCGGACGCACGGTACCCCAGAAGATCGGGTCACCTACGCCCGCCAGCGGCCCCATCAGACCCACTTTGATACCGTTGATGGCACCATCGTCAATCTCTGCGCCGTTAGCACGCTGCTCTTCCATCGCCAGCGTTACGCCCAGAACCGGCGCCGCAACGTATGGATGGGTGTTGAAGAATTCCAGGTGACGTTTAATCGCCTGACGACGCGCTTCGTTGTTTTCCGGGTACAGGCGTTTGATCGCCGGTACCATCGAGAAGCAGAAGCCCAGCGCCTGCATACGTTCGAAGTTCCATGAACCCTGGAACAGGTTTGAACGGATAAACACGCCACGAATATCACCCGAAGTCAGTTTTTTCTGAGGGGTAGTTTTAGTCATATCAACCATTTCGCTCACCTGCTAGTCCAGTTCGTTATCGAGATCGTTATTACCAGCAACCTGTGCACTACCGGCTACGCGGTTATATTTCGGGCTGAGCTGGATGTAGAGGATAGCCATTACCGCACCAATTACACCCAGTGCCACCAGGTTGAAGTTGGTGAATGCCGCGGTAACGAATCCGAGATAGAAGAACGGCATCAGGTAGCCTGCGCGCATCATGTTGATGACCATCGCATAACCGACGACCACGATCATGCCGCCTGCAATGTTCAGACCGCTGGTGACCACTTCAGGAATGGCGTTCAGCATGCCCTGGACTTCGCTGGTACCGACGGAGATTGCCACGATAACCGCCGGGATAGCGATACGCATGGCCTGCAGGAACAGGGACGAGACGTGGATCCACGACAGCGCCGTCAGGTTGCCATTCTCCGCCGCCTTATCTGCCGCATGCTGGAATGCAACGGTGATAGTACGCACGATGATGGTCAGTACCTGGCCTGCTGCAGCCAGTGGGATAGCCAGCGCGATACCGGCGCCGATATTTTGATGGCCGGCAATGACCAGCACGGTAGAGATGATGGAGGCGAGAGCCGCATCCGGCGCAACGGCCGCACCGATGTTCATCCAGCCCAGGGCGATCATTTCCAGGGTACCACCGATGATGATACCGGTTTTCATATCGCCGAGAACGGCGCCGATTAACGTACAGGCGACCAGCGGACGGTGAAACTGAAATTCATCTAGTACGGATTCCATACCCGCTATACACGCGACGATGAACACCAGCACAATCTGAAGAGTGGTAATCTCCATTGTACTTCTCCTATAGCTTTAACAGACTTAAGTGTGAAATTTGTCAACCAGCGCCGGCTTATTTCGCCACTTTGCTGATCAGATCCATCATTTTCAGTTTCGGGTCGGTAGAGACTTTACGAACTTCAAGCTCGATCCCGCGATCGTTGAGTTTCCTGAACGCTTCGATATCTTTTTCGTCCACCGACACCGCATTGTTCACCTGCGTTTTGCCCTGACGGTAAGCCATACCACCGATATTCACGGAGGTGATTTTTACCCCTTCCTCAACAATACGTTCGACGTCTGTTGGGTTAGTAAACAGCAGCATCACGCGCTCACCCGCATATTTCGGGTTGTTATAAACGCGGATCATCTTGGCGACATCCACCACGTGCGCGGTGACGCCCGGCGGAGCCACCTGGGTAAGGAGAGTTTTACGAACTGTATCAGCGGCAACTTCATCGCTGACCACAATGATGCGCTGGACGTTGGTCTCTTTGGTCCAGCGGGTAGCCACCTGGCCGTGAATCAGACGGTCGTCGATACGCGCCAGGCCAATCTGCATGTAATCGTTCGGGCCCATCGGCTTAAGCGGGGCGGCGGCTTTCGGGGCCGCAGCCGGGGCAGGGGCGGCCGCCGGAGCGACGTTTTCTCTAGGTTTCGCTTTCAGCGCTTTCACGCCTTCACGACCGGTTTCGACAGCCAGGGCAACCAGCTCGTCAAAGCTCGGGTTGTCATCACGGGCCATCAGCGTCTCGACCAGCATGGGGATGTTAACCCCGGCAACAACTTCATGCTGCTCTTTATCAACCACAATGCGGCTTGCTGCGTTAAACGGACTGCCGCCCCAGGTATCAACAAGAAACAGCACGCCGCTGCTGGTATCCAGATTTGCCAGTTGAGCGGTATATTTTTCTATCAGCGTCTCAGCATTTTCACCGGGAACGAAATCGATCCAACCGACGTTTTCCTGTTCGCCTAAAAGCATTTCTGCGGTTTTAAGTAACTGCTCTGCAGCCCAACCATGTGTGCCTATAACAATAGCAATAGTCACTTGCTACCTCCTTTTATTATCGTTAATGCCCCCGGGTGAGAGGAGCATTAGAGATCATCTTCGAAAGAACGAATCGATTCAGATAAGGGTTAGAGTTCAATTAACTAAGACTTACGCGATTTATTTTAGACATCGAAAAAATAATTTATGTGATGAAGATCCGTAATTTAGCCTAAGCCAATGAGATATTTCTGTGATCAAAAAAAGCACGGAAACATCTGTTTGCAAAGGAAAGTAAATCTTTGCCAAAAAGCTCAGGTCTCTGATATGTTTACCATCCGTTTAATTGTCAGGAGTATGGGGCAGCAGCCCACTGTATGGACCGTCACCGACGCCAGTCACACACCCGGCCAGCTCTGGCCAGCCTTATCGGCGATTCGCGCCACTCACTGTTTACGTTCTTTACCGCTTCGCCCGAGCTTTTCGCGGCGCCGTTTTGCCATTCCTTTAGCAGGAGCTTGTCATGGAATTCTTAATGGACCCGCAAATCTGGGTAGGATTACTCACGCTGGTGGTACTTGAGATCGTTCTCGGTATCGATAACCTCGTGTTTATCGCGATCCTTGCGGATAAACTTCCACCTAAACAACGTGATAAAGCACGTTTAATCGGTCTGTCGCTGGCGCTGATTATGCGTCTTGCGCTGCTATCGGTGATCTCATGGATGGTTACGCTTACGCAACCGCTGTTCACCGCCTTCAACTTCACCTTCTCAGGGCGCGACCTGATCATGCTGCTGGGGGGGATATTCCTGCTCTTCAAAGCCACAACCGAGCTCCATGAACGGCTGGAAAACCGCCAGCACGACGACGGACACGGTAAAGGCTATGCCAGCTTCTGGGTAGTGGTACTGCAAATCGTGGTACTGGACGCGGTCTTTTCCCTCGACGCGGTCATTACCGCTGTCGGTATGGTTAACCACCTGCCGGTGATGATGGCCGCCGTGGTCATTGCGATGGCGGTGATGTTGCTCGCCTCGAAGCCGTTGACGCGATTCGTTAACCAGCATCCGACCGTGGTGGTGCTCTGTCTGAGCTTCCTGCTGATGATCGGTCTGAGCCTGGTGGCAGAAGGTTTCGGCTTCCATATTCCGAAAGGCTATCTGTACGCCGCCATTGGTTTCTCCATCATTATAGAGCTGTTTAACCAGATTGCCCGTCGCAACTTTATTCGTCAGCAGTCGAACCAGCCGCTGCGAGCCCGTACCGCTGATGCGATTCTGCGTCTGATGGGCGGCCGCCGCGAAGCCAAAGCACAGCAGGACAGCGATAACCATGTCCCGGTGCCGGTTCCGGAAGGCGCCTTTGTCGAAGAAGAGCGCTATATGATCAACGGCGTGCTGTCGCTGGCCTCGCGTTCCCTGCGTGGCATCATGACCCCACGCGGTGAAATCAGCTGGGTCGATGCCAGACTGAGCGTGACGGAAATCCGCCAGCAGCTGCTCTCCTCCCCGCACAGCCTGTTCCCGGTGTGTCGCGGCGAGCTGGATGAGATCATCGGCGTGGTCCGTGCCAAAGAGATGCTGGTGGCACTGGAAGAGGGCGTGGACGTTGAGGCTATCGCCGCCGCGTCGCCTGCTATCGTGGTGCCGGAAACGCTCGACCCGATCAACCTGCTTGGCGTGCTGCGCCGTGCCCGGGGTAGCTTTGTCATCGTGACCAACGAGTTTGGCGTGGTGCAGGGCCTGGTAACGCCGCTGGATGTTCTGGAAGCGATTGCCGGTGAGTTCCCGGATGCCGACGAAACGCCGGAAATCGTTAACGATAATGATGGCTGGCTGGTCAAAGGCACCACGGATCTGCACGCCCTGCAACATACGCTGGGGCTGGAACACCTGACCAACCACGATGAAGATATCGCGACGGTGGCCGGTCTGGTGATTGCCGTGAACGGTCAAATTCCGCGAGCCGGTGATGTGCTTGAGCTGCCGCCGCTGAAGATAACCATCGTGACCGCCAACGATTACCGCGTTGATCTGGTGCGCATTGTTAAAGAACAGTCCGCCCACGACGAAGAAGAGTAATTACGGAGTCGACGGCATCATATCGCCGTTATGAGAGGCTGGCGGAGGTGAACTCTCCGCCAGCCACTGCGGGAAATCCCGCAGTGGCATTGGCCGCGCATACAAAAATCCCTGAAGGATATCCACACCGTGCAGGCGCAGATGGCTCGCCTGGTCGCTGGTTTCCACCCCTTCAGCCACCAGTTCAATATTCAGACGCTGGGCAAGGGCAATAATAATATCTGTCACCGTTGAGTTGACGGCATCCGTGCCGATGGCGGCGGTAAAGGATTTATCAATTTTCAGCACTTCCGGATTGAGTTTCTCCAGCCACGAAAGCGAACTGCTCCCGGTACCAAAATCGTCAATCGCCAGCTTCACCCCTTTCTGATGTAACGCCTCTACCATGTTGTAATCCATCTCCAGCAGGGTATCGCGCTCGGTTAATTCAATGACCAATTGCTGCGCGGGCTCGGCACTGAACCAGACGCGATTCAGATCGTGAAGCAGAGTGCCGTCACGGAAATGGCTGGCCGCGACGTTGATCCCAATATGAAAGCCCGGCGCGGTAGGAAACATCGCCAGATGGCGGACGGTTTCGATAAGCACGTAGCGGGTGAGGGGGACAATCAGGTTATGCTCCTCCGCCAGCGAAATAAAAATATCCGGGGCGATCCACCCCTGCCGAGGATTATTCCAGCGCAGTAGAATTTCCACGCCGACGCAATCCTGTTTTTTGGCATCGATCAGCGGCTGGCAAAAGAGCTCAAACTCGCCGGAGGCCAGGCCAAAGTTGATCTCCCGGGTAAAGCTCATGCGACTGGCGGTGGCAAGCCAGGCGATATACCCCACCAGCATGCTGAATATCACCGCCAGCGGCAGCTGCGACGGCAGACTTTTCAGCGCCAGCGCGGTCAGCCCCGGGCCGTTAACGGTAATGATGAAAGGAAAGTTGAGGGAAGCCTGCTGGTAAACGTTGTCGCCAGCGTCTGTTACCAGCCTGTCCGAAAGCTGGCGCTCATGGTTCAGGTACTTACCGCCGACGCTGAGGTTTACGTCGCTGATGATCGGCAACTGGGGCTCCAGCAGCATCCGGGCGATAAGATCGATATTCACAATCTCCATGATGCCATCCTCACTCTGGCCGGGCGCCGGATACCACTGGATCAGCACCGGGCTGCCTTTCATCAGCGGCTGGTCTGTGGTCAGGAGCAGTAAGGGCTGCGCGGCGGGTAGCTGGGGCTGAAACTGGCTGATGGGAATATCGCGGTTACCAAACATACTTGAGCAATAGAGAATGCCGTCTTTAATCAGGCCGATTGAGCGCACGGTTTGCAGGGAGGCGGCGTGCTTGCGCAGTAAAAAGTTGACCTCCACGCAGGGCAGGCCGATAAGCGGTTGTACCACATCGCGTCCCGTCTCCAGCGGTTGCAGGATCTTTTCCAGCGTATCGACAGCATGGGAGACAAAGGCCACGGTGGTCTGCTGATTTAAATTGCGCTGTGAAATAAAGCCGATAATTAGCGTGCAAACGAGAGTGGAAAGGGATAGCACGAGGCAGACGATTACCCGTTTGCGGCGATAATTTTTAATTATCCTGTGCGTTGTTTGCATGCCACGGTCACCCGAAGAGCCACTGGCGCAGATGCCCATGGCAACCTGGCTAGTGTAGTCGGCATTATTTCAGGTAACGAGGAAAGTGGATGAAATTCGCCCATCCCTATCAGATGGGCGTTTAAAGCATGAAAGACGAAAGTCGCAGAAGCGCTTTCAGCGTCTTAGTCGCACTGTACCTTGATGGCCAGACCGCCGCGGGACGTTTCGCGGTATTTGGCGTTCATATCTTTACCGGTTTCGTACATGGTTTCGATCACCTTATCCAGCGAAACGCGTGGTTCGCTGGTACGGCGCATCGCCATACGGGAGGCGTTGATCGCTTTCACAGAGGCAATCGCGTTACGCTCAATACACGGCACCTGCACCTGACCGGCCACCGGATCGCAGGTCAGACCAAGGTTATGCTCCATGCCGATCTCCGCCGCCACGCATACCTGCTCCGGGCTGGCGCCCAGCAGCTCAGCCAGACCGGCTGCCGCCATGGAGCAGGCCACGCCCACTTCACCCTGGCAGCCAACTTCGGCGCCGGAGATGGAAGCGTTCATCTTATACAGCGCACCCACCGCGCCTGCGGCGAGGAAGTAGCGAATATAGATATCCGGGCTTACCGATTCGATAAAGTGATCGTAGTAGGCCAGCACTGCCGGAACGATCCCGCAGGCACCGTTGGTTGGCGCGGTCACCACGCGGCCACCGGCGGCGTTCTCTTCGTTCACCGCGAGGGCAAACATGTTGACCCAGTCCACCACGTTCATCGGATCGTTGGAGTACTTATCCGTCGTGACCAGCATCCGGCGCAGGGCAGAGGCACGACGCGGCACGCGCAGTGGGCCAGGCAGTACCCCTTCGGTATTCATACCGCGATCGATACAGGCGCGCATGGTCTGCCAGACGTTGGCGAAATAGTCTTCAATCTCTTTCTTGCTGTGCAGCGCCAGCTCGTTCTGCATCACCATGCCGGAGAGGGACAGGCCAGTCTCCTTGCAGTAATTCAGCATCTCTGTCGCCGATTTGAACGGGTAAGGCACCTTTACGTCGCCCGTGACGTCCTGGCCGAAATGCTCTTCATCGACGATAAAACCGCCGCCGATGGAGTAGTAGGTCTTGCTGTAGACCACTTTCTCGCCGTTGAAGGCGTGGATCTGCATCCCGTTTTCATGCAGGGAGAGGTTGTCGCTGCGAAAGCGCATGCCGTCGTCCTGGGGGAAATCCACTTCATGCCGGCCATTCGCCAGCAGCAGACGACCGCGCGTTTCCACGTCGCGAATAAACGCCGGAATGGCGTCAATATCTACGGTGTCCGGCATATTTCCGGCCAGACCCATAATAATGGCGATATCGGTGTGGTGGCCTTTACCCGTAAGCGACAGTGAACCGTAAACGTCTACAGCCACGCGGGTAACGCTATCCAGTAATCCTTTTTCGACCAGGTCATCGACGAACTGTTTACCGGCCTTCATCGGCCCGACAGTGTGGGAAGAAGAGGGACCAATCCCCACTTTGAACATGTCGAATATACTAATCACTTTAACACTCCTGACAGGGTTACCGGGTTTCCAGTAACGATGTAATAACTTCGCATAGTGTAAGAGGGAACCCTGTCGTCAGCTCAACTATTCACATGAATTAAACTAATGATTAACGCCTGATAAACTAATAGCGGGAGGCGGATCGCAAAGGCGCAAAAAAGAGGCGAATGTAAAGTATAGTCAAGGTTTCAGGCCGATCTGCAGCGCCAGCTCACGAATTATTCCCGCCGTCATGCCCCAGACAAAATAATGCTCATACCAGGAGAGCCATACCCGATGATCGTGGCCACGGCGATGAATATCGAGCGGATGATAACGGCCCAGACGCAGGGCTTCCGCCAGCGGCATTTCGAATACCGACTCCACTTCGTCCTCGCTGGCGTGATAGTGCAGATCCGGCGGAATAATCCCCACCACCGGCGTGACCTGAAAACCGGTGACGCTGTCCACCGGCGGCAGGACGCCAATCACCTCGACCTTGTGCGGCGGGATCGCCACCTCTTCCTCGGCTTCACGCAGGGCGGCGGCAATTAACGAGGCGTCGGTGCTGTCCACCGCGCCGCCGGGAAAGGCCACCTGACCGGCATGTTTACGCAGCTTCGCCGAACGTCGGGTCAACAGCAGGCCCGGCTGCTCCCGGCGCACCACCGGGATCAACACCGCCGCCTGACGCTGGTTCAGCGACGTACTGTTCACCTGCGGGCGCAACAGCTGAAAACGCGATAAAAAATGGTCGAGGGTCAGGTCGTGGGTATTCACCAGTTAGCACTCCAGTTGTTGCAGAATACGATTCACTTTATCAAAGGTTTCCTGATATTCCGCCCCGGCCTGGCTGTCAGCCACAATGCCACCGCCTGCGGAACAGTAGATCTGCCCCTCCACCGCCGTCAGGGTGCGAATGGTGATGCTGGTATCCATGCCGCCGCAGAGGCTGATATAGCCGATGCTGCCGCACCAGGCGTTGCGGCGATGCGGCTCCAGTTCGTCGATGATCTCCATCGCCCGCACTTTCGGCGCGCCGGTGATCGATCCGCCGGGGAAGGCGGCGCGCAGCAGATCGCACGCGGTCTGCGTTTGCGGCAGGCGGGCGGTGATGGTGCTCACCAGATGATGCACGGCGGGGAAAGGCTCCACCACGAACAGTTCCGGCACCCGCACGCTTCCCGGCTCCGCCACCCGGCCAATGTCATTGCGCATCAGATCGACGATCATCAGGTTTTCCGCCCGGTCTTTCGGCGAGGCGGCGAGCTTCTCAGCCTGCTGGCGATCCGCCTCGGCATCCGCCAGCCGCGGCAGGGTGCCTTTAATGGGACGGGTCTGGATGGTGCCTTCCGCAAGGTGGATAAAACGCTCCGGGGAGAGGCTCAGGATCGCCCCCTCTTCAAGACGTAAAAAGGCGCTGAAGGGGGCGCGGTTGTTGGCGTTCAGCCGGGTAAACGCCTGCCATTCGTCGCCCTCGTAGCGGGCCTGGAAACGCTGGGCCAGATTCACCTGATAGCAGTCGCCGCTGTGCAGGAAGGCCTGCACTTGATCGAATTTTTCCTGGTACTCCGCCGCGGTCATATTGGCCTGCCAGCCGGAGGTCAGCCGGAATGCAGGTATATTCTCAGGGGGGCGCTGTGTTTCAAGCCAGACCAGCCGCGCCTCTGCATCGCCATGACAGACCAGCGACACCCGCTGTTTGTGGTGATCGACGATTATCGCCCAGTCATACAGGCCCACCGCCATATCCGCCAGGGTGATATCACGCAAGGCCCGTTCCGGCAGCTTTTCGAAGCGGCGACCAAGGTCATAGCCGAACAGCCCCAGCGCGCCGCCCTGGAAGGGGAGGTCCGGGTCAGGCGTGCAGGGCAGGCCCATCTCATCAAGGGCCTGCTGCAACAAACTCAGCGGGCAGGCGTCAGAATGAACCCCGTCGATCAGCGTATCCGCCCCGTGGGTCACCAGCGTGGTGCGCGGGTCGGCCACCAGAATATCAAAGCGACTGTAGGGGTGATCCGCATGGCCCGAGTGCAGCAGCATGGCCCACGGCAGATGGCTGAGCGGAGCAAACCAGAATTCTGCGGCGTCAGGACGCCACGGCAATCTCATAACAGCGGGGGATAACGAGTTCATGGGTGGTAAACAACCGGGCAGCGTGAAATAATTAGCGCCAATAATTTAGCAGGAGTTGACGATGTTTGCAGGTTTACCTTCACTGAGCCACGAGCAGCAGCAAAAGGCCGTCGAGCGCATACAGGAGCTGATGTCCCAGGGGATGAGCAGCGGGCAGGCAATTTCTCAGGTGGCAGAAGAGCTTCGCGCCACCCATACCGGCGAGCGGATCGTGGCGCGTTTTGAGGATGATGAAGAGGAGTAACGCCCCTTACACCGCAGCGATAATCTTAATCTCAACCTTATACTGCGGCTTCATCAGCGTCGCCTGTACCGTGCAGCGGACAGGCGCGTGACCCGCCACCACCCACTCATCCCAGGCTTTGTTCATCGCCGCAAAATCCTCTTTACTGGCCAGGAAAATGGTCGCATCCAGAATGCGGGATTTGTCGCTGCCCTGTTTTTCCAGCACTGCGTCAATCTGCGCCAGGGTATTGGCGGTCTGCTCATAGGCGTCGGCATCCAGGTTTTCCGGTACGCCGGTGTAGTAGAGGGTCTGGTTGTGGATCACAACATCTGACCAGCGGGCTTCGGCATCAATGCGCACAATTGTCATACACGTTTCCTCGTTATGGTGACTTTCTGCGGGCAAGACTGCCATATTGTTTTGCCTGCGTCACTCTCGACTGGCGCCAGGACGATCGGCCTGACATAATCCCTGTGCAAAATTACAGGGGGCAGAGTGGCAGACGATTTCGCAGCAGACGGACAGTTAGCAAAGGCAATTCCCGGCTTCAAGCCGCGCGAACCGCAGCGCCAGATGGCGCACGCGGTAGCCGAGGCGATCGACAGCGCCCAGCCGCTGGTGGTAGAGGCGGGTACCGGCACCGGTAAAACGTACGCCTATCTGGCGCCGGCGCTGCGCACGAAGAAGAAGGTGATCATCTCCACCGGTTCGAAAGCGTTGCAGGATCAGCTCTACAGCCGCGATCTGCCCACCGTGGCAAAAGCCCTGAAATACAAAGGCCGTCTGGCCCTGCTGAAAGGGCGCTCCAACTATCTCTGCATTGAGCGGCTCGAACAGCAGGCGCTGGCGGGGGGCGATCTGCCGGTACAGACCCTCAGCGATGTGATCATCCTTCGCAGCTGGGCTAACCAGACCCAGGATGGCGATATCAGTACCTGTGCCAGCGTCGCCGAAGACTCACCCGCCTGGCCGCTGGTCACCAGCACCAACGACAACTGTCTGGGCAGCGACTGCCCGCTCTATAAAGACTGTTTTGTGGTCAAAGCGCGTAAAACGGCGATGGAAGCCGACGTGGTGGTGGTGAACCACCACCTCTTCCTGGCGGACATGGTAGTGAAAGAGAGCGGTTTTGGCGAGCTGATCCCCGAAGCCGAGGTGCTGATCTTCGACGAAGCCCACCAGCTCCCCGATATCGCCAGCCAGTATTTCGGCCAGTCGCTCTCCAGCCGCCAGCTGCTGGATCTGGCGAAAGATTTTACCATCGCCTACCGCACCGAACTGAAAGATACCCAGCAGCTGCAGAAGTGCGCCGACCGCCTGGCACAGAGTACGCAGGATTTTCGCATGCAGCTTGGCGATCCGGGTTTTCGTGGCAACCTGCGCGAACTGCTGGCGGATCAGCATATTCAGCGCGCGTTGCTGCTGCTCGATGACGCCCTGGAGCTCTGCTACGACGTGGCGAAGCTCTCCCTCGGCCGCTCGGCGCTGCTGGATGCCGCCTTTGAACGCGCCACGCTCTACCGCGCCCGCCTGAAACGGCTGAAAGAATTTAACCAGCCCGGCTACAGCTACTGGTACGAATGCAACTCGCGCCATTTTACCCTTGCGCTGACGCCGCTCACCGTGGCCGATAAGTTCCAGGATGTGATGGCGCAGAAGCCGGGCAGCTGGATCTTTACCTCCGCCACGCTGTCGGTTAACGACGATCTGCACCATTTCACCGAACGTCTCGGCATCGCAGAGGCCAAATCCCTGCTGCTGCCGAGCCCGTTTGATTACACCACCCAGGCGCTGCTCTGCGTGCCGCGCAACCTGCCGCTACCCAATCAGCCCGGTGCCGCCCGCCATCTGGCGGCGATGCTCAAGCCGATGATTGAGGCCAACAATGGCCGCTGCTTTATGCTCTGCACCTCCCACGCGATGATGCGCGACCTGGCAGAGCAGTTCCGCGCCACCATGACGCTGCCGGTGCTGTTGCAGGGTGAAACCAGCAAAGGCCAGCTGCTGCAGCAGTTTGTCAGCCACGGTAATGCCCTGCTGGTGGCCACGAGCAGCTTCTGGGAAGGGGTCGACGTGCGCGGCGATACTCTGTCGCTGGTGATCATCGACAAATTGCCCTTTACCTCGCCGGACGATCCGTTGCTGAAGGCGCGGATGGAAGATTGCCGCCTGCGGGGAGGCGATCCGTTTGATGAGGTGCAGCTTCCGGATGCGGTCATTACCCTTAAGCAGGGGGTGGGGCGCCTGATCCGTGACGTGGACGATCGCGGGGTGCTGGTGATCTGCGATAATCGCCTGGTAATGCGTCCTTACGGGGCCACCTTTATCGCCAGCCTGCCGCCGGCACCACGTACCCGGGATATCGATCGCGCCGTGCGTTTCCTTGCTGCGTCGCAGGCGCAGTAATTTGCTGACGGGTGTGCTAAAATGCGCCCCTTTTTGTGACTGACCACTGCGAGAGCGCGACAATACATGCGAATTCTGGCTATCGATACCGCCACAGAGGCTTGCTCCGTTGCCCTGTGGAATGACGGTACTCCCTTTGCTCATTTCGAAGAGTGCCCCCGGGAACACACCCAACGTATCCTGCCCCTGGTGAAGATGATCCTCACCGAGGGCAATACCTCTCTCACTGACCTCGATGCGCTGGCCTATGGCCGTGGTCCGGGCAGCTTTACCGGCGTTCGCATCGGTATCGGCATTGCCCAGGGGCTGGCGCTGGGCGCTGAACTGCCAATGATTGGCGTCTCGACCCTGGCGACCATGGCGCAGGGGGCGTGGCGCAGCACCGGTGCGACCCGCGTACTGGCAGCTATCGATGCCCGCATGGGCGAAGTCTACTGGGCGGAATATACCCGTGACGAGCAGGGCGTCTGGCACGGGGAAGAGAGTGAAGCGGTGCTCACGCCGGAAGCGGCAGGTGAGCGCATGAAGCAGCTTTCCGGTGAGTGGGCAACCGTCGGGACCGGCTGGCCAGCCTGGCCTGACATGGCAAAGGAGAGCGGTCTGACGCTGGTGGACGGCAAAGTGCTGCTGCCTGCCGCAGAAGATATGCTGCCCATCGCTTGTCAGATGCTGGAGGCAGGGCAAACCGTGCCGGTGGAAAAAGCCGAGCCGGTTTATTTGCGAAACACCGTAGCGTGGAAGAAACTTCCGGGCCGGGAGTGAATCTCAGTATAAGAGCCTGAGAAAAAGGAGTCGCATCATGGCGGTTCAAAAATATGTCGTTCGTCTGCTGACCGTCGGGGCGCTGGCCCTGGCGTTAACGGGATGTGTCTCCGTACCTGATGCCATCCAGGGCAGCAGCCCCACGCCGCAGCAGGATCTGGTCCGGGTGATGAACGCTCCGGAACTCTACGTAGGTCAGGAAGCGCGTTTTGGCGGCAAAGTCGTGGAGGTGCTCAACCAGCAGGGGAAAACCCGTCTGGAGATTGCCACCGTTCCCCTCGACAGCGGCGCGCGTCCGGTGCTGGGTGAAGCCTCACGAGGCCGTATCTACGCCGATGTTAACGGCTTCCTCGATCCGGTGGATTTCCGCGGGCAACTGATCACCGTAGTGGGACCGATCACCGGCGCAGAGCAGGGTAAGGTCGGCAACACGCCTTATAAATTCATGGCCATGCAGGCCAACGGCTATAAACGCTGGCGGGTGCAGCAGCAGGTGATGATGCCGCCACCCGATCCCTGGTACTGGGGACCGCATCCATGGCGTTATGGCTATGGTTACGGCTACGGCGGATGGCCAGGCTATGGCCCCGGTCCGGCTCAGGTCCGAACGATAGTAACAGAGTAAGTCACTGTTATTCTTAATTAAGAAACAGCGGCCTGTCCGCTGTTTTGTTTTTTCCACGGTAATAAGAAAAATAAATAGTGACGCGCTTCGCAACCTTAAATCCGGACAATAAATAAACTGGTACGCTGAGTTAATATTATGTTAACGACTTGTTTATTAACCGGGGTTGTGATGACGACGAACACGCATTTCAGAGGTGATGTAGTGAAGAAGGTTTGGCTTAACCGATATCCTGCGGATGTTCCCGCAGAGATAAATCCTGACCGTTATCAATCCCTGGTTGAACTGTTTGAAAACTCCGTAACGCGTTACGCCGATCAGCCTGCGTTTGTGAACATGGGCGAGGTGATGACCTTCCGTAAACTGGAAGAGCGCAGCCGGGCCTTTGCCGCCTATCTACAACAGGGATTAGGCCTGCAGAAGGGCGATCGCGTGGCGCTGATGATGCCCAACCTGCTGCAGTATCCGGTGGCGCTGTTCGGCATTCTGCGCGCCGGGATGATCGTGGTTAACGTCAACCCGCTCTATACCCCGCGTGAGCTGGAACATCAGTTGAATGACAGCGGTGCCGCGGCGATTGTGATTGTCTCCAACTTCGCCCACACGCTGGAAAAAGTGGTTGATAAGACCCAGGTCAAACACGTCATCCTGACGCGGATGGGCGACCAGCTCTCCACCGCCAAAGGGACGCTGGTTAACTTCGTCGTCAAATATGTCAAACGTCTGGTGCCGAAATATCACCTCCCGGATGCCATCTCTTTTCGCCAGGCGCTGCACACCGGCTACCGGATGCAGTACGTTAAGCCTGAGATCGCCTCGCAGGATCTGGCCTTCCTGCAATATACCGGCGGCACAACCGGCGTGGCGAAAGGGGCGATGCTCACCCACCGCAACATGCTGGCGAACCTCGAACAGGTCAATGCCACCTACGGGCCGCTGCTGCATCGCGGCAAAGAGCTGGTTATTACCGCGCTGCCGCTGTATCACATTTTTGCCCTGACCATGAACTGCCTGCTGTTTATCGAACTCGGCGGGCAGAACGTGCTGATCACCAACCCGCGTGACATTCCGGGGCTGGTGAAAGAGCTGGCGAAATATCCGTTTACCGCCATGACCGGGGTGAACACCCTGTTTAACGCGCTGCTCAATAATAAAGAGTTCCAGCAGCTCGATTTCTCCACCCTGCATCTGTCGGCGGGCGGCGGGATGCCGGTGCAGCAGGCGGTGGCCGAGCGCTGGGTCAAGCTCACCGGGCAGTACCTGCTTGAAGGCTATGGCCTGACCGAGTGCGCCCCGCTGGTGAGCGTGAACCCGCATGATATCGACTATCACAGCGGCAGCATTGGTCTGCCGGTGCCCTCCACCGAAGCCAAACTGGTGGATGACGACGATAACGAAGTGCCGCATGGCGAGCCTGGCGAGCTGTGCGTAAGAGGGCCGCAGGTGATGCTGGGTTACTGGCAACGCCCGGACGCTACCGACGAAATTATCAAGGATGGCTGGCTGCACACCGGCGACATCGCGGTGATGGATGATGAAGGTTTCTTACGTATCGTTGATCGTAAGAAAGATATGATCCTGGTCTCCGGGTTCAACGTCTATCCCAACGAGATCGAAGAGGTAGTGATGCAGCACAACGGCGTGCTGGAAGTGGCAGCAGTAGGGGTACCGGCAGGCAGCAGCGGCGAAACGGTAAAAATCTTTGTGGTGAAAAAAGATCCTGCCCTGAGCGAAGAGGCGCTGATCACCTTCTGCCGTCGCCATCTTACCGGCTACAAAGTGCCGAAGCTGGTGGAGTTCCGCGACGAACTGCCAAAATCGAACGTCGGGAAGATATTACGACGAGAATTACGTGACGAAGCGCGCGCCAAAGTAGACAATAAAGGCTGAGCTTCGTGTTAGTCGCCCAGAAACGCTGGCCTGGCCAGCGTTTTTTTATGGGCGCAAACCATAGAGAAAATGATTTGAATTACCAGATGATCACCACCAACGACGAACTGGCTTCGCTGTGCGATCTCACCCGCGATGCTTCCGCCATTGCGCTAGACACCGAGTTTGTTCGTACTCGCACTTACTACCCGCAACTGGGTCTGATCCAGATGTATGACGGCAAACGGGTATCGCTTATCGATCCGCTGGGGATCACCGACTGGACGCCGATGCGTGAGCTGCTGCTGGACACCGCCATCACCAAATATCTGCATGCCGGCAGTGAAGATCTGGAAGTTTTCCTCAACACCTTCGGCATCATGCCGCAGCCGCTGATTGATACCCAGATCCTCGCCGCGTTTGCGGGGCGTCCACTGTCATGGGGCTTTGCCGCCATGGTGGAAGAGTACACCGGCCTTGTCATCGACAAGAGTGAATCCCGCACCGACTGGCTGGCGCGTCCGCTGACCGAACGTCAGCTCGACTACGCGGCGGCGGATGTGTTCTATCTTCTGCCCATCGCCGGTCAGCTGATGAAAGAGGCCGAAGCCTCCGGCTGGCTGCCTGCGGCGCTGAATGAGTGCCAGATGACGCAGCAGCGTCGTCAGGAGATCGCCGACCCGAAAGAGGCGTGGCGCGACATCACCAACGCCTGGCAGCTGCGCACTCGTCAGCTGGCCTGTCTGCAATTGCTGGCCGACTGGCGTCTGCGTAAGGCGCGCGAGCGTGACCTGGCGGTGAACTTTGTGGTGCGTGAGGAGCATCTCTGGGCCGTAGCGCGGTACATGCCGGGCAGCCTGGGCGAGTTGGATAGCATCGGGCTTTCGGGTTCGGAGATCCGTTTCCACGGGAAAACGCTGCTGGCGCTGGTGGCAAAAGCTCAACAACTGCCGGATGAGGCGCTGCCGGAGCCGCTGCTGAATCTGATGGATATGCCGGGGTATCGCAAAGCATTTAAGGCCATCAAGGCCCTGGTGCAGGAGGTAGCGGCAGAGAGTAAAGTCAGCGCCGAGCTGCTGGCCTCACGTCGCCAGATCAACCAGCTGCTGAACGCGCACTGGAAGCTGAAACCGCAAAACGGCACGCCGGAACTGATTGCCGGATGGCGCGGGGAACTGATGGCCGATCGCCTGAATGCGTTACTGGCAGAGTATCCGCAGTAAGCGCGATCTGTAACACCCGGCGGCGCTGCGCTTGCCGGGGCTACAAAACGACAAACCGTAGGCCGGGCAAGCGCAGTGCCGCCCGGCAATACGCACGTTTATGAACGCGACTCTTCCGCTTCCGGCAGAGTGACGTTGAGCTCCAGAATCGAGATATCCCCGTCTTTTTGCTCCAGCTGCACGGTGACCATTTCCGGATCAATCTGCACGTATTTGCAGATCACTTCCAGGATGTCTTTGCGCAACTGCGGCAGGTAGTGCGGTTCAGCGTCGCTGCGGCGGCGTTCCGCCACGATGATCTGCAGTCGTTCTTTAGCGATGTTGGCGGTGTTTTTTTTCCGCGAGAGAAAAAAGTCCAGTAATGCCATAACTTATCCTCCGAACAGGCGTTTGAGGAAACCTTTCTTCTCTTCTTCAATGAAGCGGAAAGGACGTTCTTCTCCGAGCAGACGATCCACAGTGTCCGCATACGCTTTACCCGCGTCTGCGTTGGCGTCGAGGATAACCGGTTCACCCTGGTTAGAGGCGCGCAGCACGGATTGATCTTCCGGGATAACGCCAACCAGTTTGATGCGCAGGATCTCCAGCACGTCTTCCATACTCAGCATATCACCTTTGCTGACACGACCCGGATTATAGCGGGTCAGCAGCAGGTGCTCTTTAATCGGTTCTTCGCCATTCTCTGCACGACGGGATTTTGAGGCAAGAATACCTAAAATACGGTCCGAGTCGCGCACGGATGAGACTTCCGGGTTGGTGGTGATGATCGCTTCATCGGCGAAGTAGAGCGCCATCAGCGCACCGGTTTCGATGCCCGCAGGTGAATCGCAGATCACGAAATCGAAGTCCATCTTGTTCAGCTCATCGAGCACTTTTTCCACGCCTTCGCGGGTCAGCGCGTCTTTGTCGCGCGTCTGGGAAGCGGGAAGAATATAGAGATTGTCGGTACGCTTATCTTTAATCATTGCCTGATTCAGCGTGGCATCACCCTGAATCACGTTCACAAAGTCGTAAACCACGCGGCGTTCACAACCCATAATCAGGTCAAGGTTACGCAGGCCGATATCAAAGTCGATAACGACAGTTTTCTTTCCCTTCTGGGCCAAACCAGTAGCGATGGCCGCGCTGGAGGTGGTCTTGCCAACGCCTCCTTTACCCGAAGTAACAACAATAATGCGTGCCATAGAAATTCCTTGTTAAAAAGGGATCAATTCAACGGTTGAACGGTCAAAGCGTTGTCTGCCAGACGCAAACGTGCTGCTTTGCCAGAAAATTCGGCCGGGATGTTATCGCTCAGCCAGTAAACACCTGCGATGGAGACCAGCTCCGCCTCCAGGTGGGTACAAAAAATTTGCGCATCGCGATCGCCACTGGCACCTGCCAGCGCACGGCCTCGCATTGAGCCATAGATATGAATATTGCCATCGGCGATCAGCTCTGCACCTGCGCTGACGTGGTTTGTTACAATAAGGTCACAATTTGGCGCATAAATACGCTGTCCGGAACGCACCGGCAGGTCGATCAAGCGCGTTTTTGTGGCGGGTGTAACAGGGAGTTCAGGCGGGGCAGGGGGCTCTGCGCGCGGGGCTTTATCTTTGCCTTCGGTGAGCAGCGGAAGACCCGCCTCGTCGATTTTGGCTTTCAGTTCAGGATCTTTACAGCCGCTGATGCCGACAATCCGCAGCCCGGTGGCTAAGACCGCCTGCTGCAGCTGCTGCCAGTTAATTGGCGCTTCAAGATCGCTGACGTTAATGACGACGGGCGCATGTTTCAGGAATGCGGGCGCCTGCGCGATTTTGTCTTCTAACGCCTGACGAATAACCTCGGGTTTTGCTTCATGCAAATGAACCACTGATAAGGTGAAGCTACTGCCTTTAAGCTCGATTGGCGTGTTTGACATCCTGGCCTTACTCAATTTGCTTTTTACCACGGCGTGTGCGTCGTGATATTCCGAAGAGTATCAGGCATGTTATAGTCACAATTATATTGAGGCAAGTCACCCTCCCCGTTAATTCTGAGTAAATATATGTTTTGTGTGATCTACAGAAGTACCCAGCGCGACCAGACCTATCTTTATGTCGAAAAAAAGGACGATTTTTCCCGTGTGCCTGAGGCGCTGATGAAGAGCTTCGGTAAACCGCAGATGGTGATGCTCATGCCGCTTGACGGGCGTAAGCAGCTGAAGAACGCCGATCTGGAAAAAGTAAAAAGCGCGTTAGCCGAACAGGGCTATTATTTACAACTCCCTCCGCCGCAAGAGAATTTACTCAAACAGCATCTTGAGTCGCTGGGAAAAAAATAGTTTGAGATTAATCTGTCAGCGTTACATTAACCTTTAGGGGCTCATTATGTATCAGCATCATAACTGGCAAGGCGCCTTGCTGGATTATCCGGTCAGTAAAGTCGTCTGTGTGGGCAGTAATTACGCAAAGCATATTCAGGAAATGGGCAGTGCGGTTCCGGACGAGCCGGTCCTGTTTATTAAACCCGAAACCGCACTCTGCGATATCCGCCAGCCGCTGGTGATCCCGCAGGGGCTGGGATCGGTGCACCACGAAGTGGAGCTGGCAGTGCTGATTGGCGCCACGCTGCGCCAGGCCTCTGAGGATCATGTGCAGAAGGCGATTGCCGGTTATGGTGTGGCGCTGGATCTGACCCTGCGCGAGGTGCAGGGCAAAATGAAAAAAGCGGGCCAGCCGTGGGAGAAAGCCAAAGGCTTTGATAATTCTTGTCCCATCTCCGGGTTCGTACCGGCGGCGGAGTTCCAGGACGATCCGCAGAACACGACCCTGAGCCTGAAAATCAATGGCGACGTGCGTCAGCAGGGCTCTACCTCTGACATGATCCATAAAATTGTGCCACTGATTGCCTATATGAGCCGTTACTTCACTCTGAAACCGGGCGATGTGATCCTCACCGGCACCCCGGAAGGGGTGGGGCCGCTTAACAGCGGCGATGAGCTGGACCTATCCGTCAACGGCCTGTCACTGAAAACCCGCGTGCTGTAACCCTCTCTTGCCGCCCTTTTCGGGCGGCAAAACTTGCATCGAGGTGCCAGACTGGTTATAAGGTGCGCTTTATTTTGACGTGTGGACATCCTTATGAGCGAAATCCCTTTCTGGCAAAGCAAAACTCTCGACAACATGACCGACGCCGAGTGGGAATCGCTGTGCGATGGCTGCGGGCAGTGCTGCCTGCATAAGCTGATGGATGAAGACTCGGACGAAATCTATTTCACCAATGTCGCCTGTAATCAGCTGAATATCAAAACCTGCCAGTGCCGTAACTACGAGCGGCGTTTCGAGCTGGAGCCGGACTGCATCAAGCTGACCCGTGAGAACCTGCCGACCTTCGAATGGCTGCCGCCGACCTGCGCCTATCGCCTGCTGGCGGAAGGCAAGGATCTGCCGAAGTGGCACCCGCTGCTGACCGGCTCAAAAGCGGCAATGCATGGCGAGCGGATCTCCGTGCGTCATATCGCGGTGAAAGAGTCCGAGGTGCGCGACTGGGAAGACCATATTCTGAATCATCCCAACCGCTGATAATAAAAAACCCGCCGAGGCGGGTTTTTTAATGTGCGGCTTTTTTGCCGGGTGGCGCTGCGCTTACCCGTAGGCCCGTGCAAGCGAAGCGCCGCCGGGCATTAACGGCCAAACAGATCGCGTTTTTTCGCTTTAAACGGCTGGGCAATCAGCACCAGCAGCGCCACGATCAGGTAAGCGGCAAAAATGCCCACCAGCCACTGCGGCATCTCCAGGGTCAGGAATTCCCACTGACGCACGGCGCAGTCACCGGTAGCCACAAAGACCTGCGGCATCCACTTGTCCAGCGGCAACCAGCTCGGGAAGCTGGCGGCAAAGTCACAGGTCTGGAACGGCGACGGGTGCAGCTGGATCATGGTGTGCTCCCAGGCCAGTTGCAGGCCTTTACCGGCGCTGTAAAGCCAGATGGCAATGGCACCATAGCGCAGCGGGCTTTTTGGGGCGATGGCGCCCACCAGACCCGCGCCCATTACGCCAAAGAGCGCGCAACGTTCATAGATACAGAGTACGCACGGTTTCAGCATCATCACGTGCTGGAACCACAATGCCACCATTTCTAACACGAAGGCGGTCAGGGCCAACAACAACCACGCCCCGCGACCGCGCGAGCACTGGTTCAAAAATTTCAACATAATCATTTCCCTGGAGCAGGTATAGAAAGCGCAGTGTAAACGAAATCACTTTGCGCACCAGCCTCAGCGCGCAAATATAACGTAATCGGACATTTATCATCCATAAGTGCAGCCGGGCGTTTTACCGCCCGGCCGACTCATTTAATGCGTCGCCAGTATACCTGCCTGCAGCATCCATTGGGTAAAAGGAATGAGGGTAATTTTGACGCACAGCAAACCCACTGCGGTTAACACAACGGTATAGGGCAGCGCCATCCATACCATCCGGCCATAAGAGAGGCGGATAAGTGGGGCGAGGGCGGAGGTCAGTAAGAACAGGAAGGCCGCCTGACCGTTTGGCGTGGCCACGGAAGGGAGGTTGGTGCCGGTGTTGATCGCCACCGCCAGCAGTTCAAACTGCTCCCGGTCGATGATACCACTCTCCATCGCCGCTTTCGCTTCGTTGATATAGACCGAGCCGACAAACACGTTATCGGAGATGGCTGACAGCAGGCCGTTAAACAGATAAAACAGCGTCAGTTGGGCATCCGGCGCGGCCTGCAGCACGAAGTTAATGATCGGCCCAAACAGGTGCTGATCGACGATCACCGCCACTACCGCGAAAAAGACCGCCAGCAGTGCGGTAAACGGCAGCGCTTCGGTAAAGGCTTTGCCGATGGCATGTTCATCCGTCACGCCGGAGAAGGTGGTCGCCAGGATAATGACCGACAGACCAATCAGCCCCACTTCCGCCAGATGAAACGCTAGGGCGATAATCAGCCAGACGCCAATGATGCCCTGGGAAATTAGCGCCAGCCGCTGCTGACGGGTACGCTGGCTGCGGCTCTCTTCGTCGAAGCGTTGCAGCACATCACGCACCTGCTTCGGCAGCAGGGTGCCGTAACCAAACCACCTGAACTTCTCCACCAGCCAGCAGGTAAGCAGGCCGCACACCAGCACCGGCACGCTGACCGGGGCAACGCGCAGGAAAAATTCGACGAAGTTCCAGTCCGCGGCTTTGGCGATAATCAGGTTTTGCGGCTCGCCGACCATGGTCATGACGCCGCCCAGCGCAGTACCCACGCCCGCGTGCATCATCAGGCTGCGCAGAAACGCGCGGAACTGCTCCAGCACGTCGCGCTGTTGGGCATCCACCTGGCTGTCATCCTGCATGCCCGCTTCTGGCTGGGAAGAGGCCACCCGGTGATAAATCCCGTAAAAGCCGACGGCGACGCTGATCACCACCGCCACCACGGTCAGGGCATCGAGGAAGGCGGATAAAAAAGCGGCTGCCAGACAGAAGGCCAGCGACAGCAGCGTTTTTGAGGGGATGCTCAACAGCAGGCGGGTAAAAATGAACAGCAGCAGCTGCTTCATAAAGTAGATCCCGGCCACCATAAACATCAGCAGCAGGAGTACCTCCAGGTTGGACGCCAGCTCTTCTCTCACGTGCTCCGCACTGGTCATCCCTATTGCAACAGCCTCGAAAGCCAGCAGGCCGCCCGGCAGCAGGGGGTAACACTTCAGCGCCATGGCCAGGGTAAAGATGAACTCTGCCACCAGCAACCAGCCTGCGGCAAAAGGACTCACCATAAAGATAAGCGGGTTGATTACCAGGAAGATAACCAGAGCCAGTTTGTACCAGTCGGGGGACTGACCTAAAAAATTGCGCCACAGGGCGCGACGATACGACATTTCCACAACAGATTCCCTTGCCCGTCACATAATTACGCACTAAGTATACGCAAATGGCGCCGGGGAAGGAGTGCAGGCCGCGTTTTTTTAAATGATAAAAATAAAACGGCGATCCCTTTTTTCTCGCCTCGCTGCGCTATCTGCCTCTGTCTGCCTCTGGTATGATGAGTGAATTTTGTAAAAAGCAGTTAATGGAAAATTCACTATGGTCATAAAGGCGCAAAGCCCGGCGGGTTTCGCGGAAGAGTACATTATCGAAAGCATCTGGAACAATCGTTTCCCCCCAGGCTCGATTCTTCCCGCAGAACGCGAACTCTCTGAACTGATTGGCGTCACACGTACCACCTTACGTGAAGTGTTGCAGCGACTGGCACGCGACGGCTGGCTGACGATCCAACACGGCAAACCGACCAAAGTGAATAACTTCTGGGAAACGTCGGGTTTGAATATCCTTGAAACGCTCGCACGCCTCGATCACGAGAGCGTGCCGCAGCTGATCGACAATTTGCTCTCCGTGCGCACCAACATCGCCACCATCTTTATCCGTACGGCGTTTCGCCAGCACCCGGATAAGGCGCAGGAGGTGCTCGCCCGCGCCACGGCGGTTGAAGATCATGCCGACGCCTTTGCGCTGCTGGATTACAACGTCTTCCGCGGGCTGGCGTTTGCCTCCGGCAACCCAATCTACGGCCTGATCCTCAACGGCATGAAAGGGCTCTATACCCGCATAGGTCGTCACTACTTCGCCAATCCGGAAGCCCGCAGCCTCGCGCTTGGCTTCTATCACAAGCTGAGTGAACTCTGCGCCGAAGGTCAGCACGATCAGGTGTATGACACCGTGCGTCGCTACGGTCGCGACAGCGGCGAGATCTGGCACCGGATGCAGAAGACCCTGCCGGGCGATCTCTCCATCCACGGTCGATAAAATAAAAAACCTCTCGCTTGAGAGATTTTTTTATATGTAGGCCGGGTAAGCGAAGTACCACCCGGCAAACAGGCTATACCGACCTAAAGGATATTGCCTTTAGGTGGGCAGCGCTCCAGCAACTCCACGCTGCCATCTTCGTTTTGCTGTTCAAGCAGAATGTCAAAGCCCCACAGACGGTGTACGTGCTTCAGCACCTCTTTGCGCCCTTTATCCAGCGGCGCGCGGTTATGCGGGATATAGCGCAGCGTCAGCGAGCGATCCCCGCGCAGATCCACATTCCAGACCTGAATATTCGGCTCCAGGTTGCTTAAGTTGTACTGGGCCGAGAGGCGGGAGCGGATCTCACGGTATCCCTCTTCGTTGTGGATAGCCGAAATTTCCAGATAGTTGTTGTGATCGTCATCCAGCACTGTGAACAGGCGGAAATCACGCATCACCTTCGGCGACAGGAACTGGCTGATAAAACTCTCATCCTTGAAGTCGCGCATCGCGAAATGTAGCGTCTCCAGCCAGTCGGAACCGGCGATATCCGGGAACCAGTATTTATCCTCATCCGTCGGGTTCTGGCAGATACGCTTGATGTCCTGGAACATGGCAAAGCCCAGCGCATAGGGGTTAATGCCGCTGTACCACGGGCTGTTATAGGGCGGCTGGAATACCACGTTGGTGTGGCTGTGCAGGAACTCCAGCATAAAGCGTTCGGTCACTTTGCCTTCGTCATAGAGGTGATTGAGGATGGTGTAGTGCCAGAAGGTCGCCCAGCCCTCGTTCATCACCTGAGTCTGTTTTTGCGGGTAGAAGTACTGGCTCACCTTGCGCACGATGCGCAGGATCTCACGCTGCCACGGCTCCAGCAGCGGGGCGTTCTTCTCCATAAAGTAGAGCAGGTTCTCCTGCGGCTCAGAAGGGTAACGGCGCGCTTCAGGTACCGCTTTCTCTTCTTCGCGCTTCGGCAGGGTGCGCCACAGGGTATTCACCTGGCTCTGCAGATACTCTTCGCGGCTTTTCTGCCGGGCTTTCTCCTCCTGCAAGGAGATCTTCTGCGGACGTTTGTAGCGATCCACGCCGTAGTTCATCAGCGCATGGCAGGAGTCCAGCAGCTTCTCGACCTCTTCCACCCCGTAGCGCTCTTCGCATTCGGTGATGTAGTTTCGGGCGAAGATCAGATAATCGACAATCGAGCTGGCATCGGTCCAGCTGCGGAACAGGTAGTTATTTTTGAAAAACGAGTTGTGCCCGTAGCAGGCGTGCGCCATCACCAGCGCCTGCATGGTGATGGTGTTCTCTTCCATCAGGTAGGCGATACAGGGGTTAGAGTTAATGACGATCTCATAGGCCAGCCCCTGCTGACCGTGCTTGTAGAGCCGTTCGGTCTCAATGAATTTTTTACCAAACGACCAGTGGGTATAGTTAATGGGCATCCCGACGCTGGAGTAGGCGTCCATCATCTGCTCGGAGGTAATCACTTCGATTTGATGGGGATAGGCGTCCAGACGGTAGAGTTTTGCCACCCGGTCAATTTCCGCCAGATAGGTGTCCAGCAGCTCGAATGTCCAGTCGGGTCCATCGCTCAGACGAGTGGTGTCCTTATTCATGGAATCAATAGTAGCCATTAGCGCGCCCTCGTTGTTGGTAGCTCTCTCTGTCTGGAGAACCTCTTTTCAAGCATAGAACACGCCATTCAAAAGCGTGCTGGCACGCTATTTTTTTTCTTTGCGATTTACCGTTTTCCCCGTGACGAAAAAGGGGTGCCTTGCAGAATAATATGCTGGTTAAAAATGCCGCGCAGCAGGAGATGCCAAAACCGCGCTACCCGCGTCAGCAGGGGAAGGTGTGAGATGTGTCACCATAAAAAAGGCCTATGTTGAATAATATTTTCGGCTGGGTTATCAATATGTAATCAGAAGATTGTTCTTTTGCTTATAAAGGGAGTGGCTATGCGTGTTGTCATACTGGGAAGTGGCGTCGTTGGCGTGACCAGCGCCTGGTATTTAAGTCAGGCCGGGCACGATGTGACCGTCATCGATCGGGAGCCGGGCCCGGCGCTGGAGACCAGCGCGGCGAACGCCGGACAAATCTCTCCCGGCTACGCGGCGCCCTGGGCGGCACCGGGCGTACCGCTGAAGGCGATTAAGTGGATGTTCCAGCGCCATGCGCCGCTGGCGATCAGTCTCGACGGCACCCCGTTCCAGCTGAAGTGGATGTGGCAGATGCTGCGCAACTGCGACACTTCGCACTACATGGAAAACAAAGGACGGATGGTGCGTCTGGCAGAGTACAGCCGCGACTGCCTGAAAGCGCTGCGTGCCGCCACCGGTATCCAGTATGAAGGCCGTCAGGGAGGAACCCTGCAGCTGTTCCGTACCGCTCAGCAGTACGAAAACGCCACCCGTGATATCGCTGTACTCGAGGACGCGGGCGTCCCGTATCAACTGCTGGAAGCGAGCCAGCTGGCGCAGGTGGAACCGGCCCTCGCTGAGGTCGCGCATAAGCTGACCGGCGGTCTGCGTCTGCCTAATGACGAGACCGGCGACTGCCAGCTCTTCACGCAGAATCTGGCGCAGATGGCGGAACAGGCAGGGGTGAAATTCCGCTACAACACTTCAGTGGATAAGCTTCTGTACGAAGGGGAGAATATCTACGGCGTACTCTGCGGCGATGAGGTGGTGAAAGCCGACGCCTACGTGATGGCCTTTGGCTCTTACTCCACTGCCATGCTGAAAGGGATTGTGGACATTCCGGTCTACCCGCTGAAAGGTTATTCGCTCACCATCCCGGTAAAAGAGGAGAGTGGTGCCCCGGTTTCAACTATCCTTGATGAAACCTACAAAATCGCGATCACCCGTTTTGACAACCGGATCCGCGTGGGAGGAATGGCGGAAATCGTCGGCTTTAACACTGAGCTGCTGAAACCGCGTCGGGAAACGCTGGAGATGGTCGTTGGCGATCTCTTCCCGCGCGGCGGCTTTATCGAACAGGCGACCTTCTGGACCGGGCTGCGTCCAATGACGCCGGACGGCACCCCAGTGGTCGGGCGGACACCGTTTAAAAACCTGTGGCTAAACACCGGACACGGTACGCTGGGCTGGACAATGGCCTGCGGTTCAGGGCAGCTACTCAGTGATTTGATCTCCGGGCGCACACCCGCTATTCCGTTTGATGATTTAAGCGTCGCGCGCTACCGTCCGGGTTTCACGCCGTCACGTCCACAACATTTACACGGCGCGCATAACTAACAAGGAGTCGTCATGTCCCGTCCTGTTCTGGCTCAGATGGATCTGCAGGCCCTGAAGGATAATCTGCAAATTGTCCGTCGCGCTGCGCCCGCTTCACGCGTCTGGACCGTGGTCAAAGCCAATGCTTACGGCCACGGTCTGGACCGCATCTGGAGCGCGTTAAGCGCAACGGATGGTTTTGCGCTGCTCAACCTTGAAGAGGCGATCCTGCTGCGCGAGCGCGGCTGGAAAGGGCCGATTCTGATGCTTGAAGGCTTCTTCCACAGCGATGAACTGCCGCTGTTTGATAAGTACCGCCTGACCACCAGCGTGCACAGCAACTGGCAGGTCAAGGCGCTACAGAATGCGAAGCTGCATGCTCCGCTCGATATCTACCTGAAAATGAACAGCGGGATGAACCGGCTCGGTTTCCAGCCGGAGCGCGTGCACAGCGTCTGGCAACAGCTGCGGGCGCTGAAGAACGTCGGCGAAATGACCCTGATGGCCCATTTTGCCGATGCGGAAAAGACGGAGGGCATTGTCGAACCGATGAAGCGCATCGAGCAGGCAGCGGAAGGTCTGGCCTGTCCGCGTTCGCTTTCCAACTCGGCGGCGACGCTCTGGCATCCGGAGGCGCATTTTGACTGGGTGCGTCCGGGGATCATCCTCTACGGCGCCTCGCCGTCGGGTCAGTGGCAGGATATCGCCAACAGCGGCCTGAAGCCGGTGATGACCCTGCGCAGTGAGATCATTGGTGTCCAGACGCTGAAAGCGGGGGATACCGTGGGTTACGGCAGCCGCTATCGTGCGTCGGGCGAACAGCGGATCGGCATCGTCGCCGGCGGATATGCCGACGGCTATCCGCGCGTTGCCCCTTCCGGTACCCCGGTATGGGTGGACGGCGTGCGCACCGGCACGGTCGGCACGGTGTCAATGGATATGCTGGCGATTGACCTGACCCCGTGCCCGCATGCGGGGATCGGTACGCCGGTTGAGCTGTGGGGCAACGAGGTGAAAGTGGACGATGTTGCCGCCGCCGCGGGCACCGTCGGATATGAGTTGTTAACGGCGTTAGCGCCACGAGTACCGATCGTCGTTGTGTAACATCGCCCGGCGGCGCTACGCTTGCCGGGCCTACAAAACCCGTAGGCCGGGTAAGGCGTAGCCGCCCCCCGGCAAACCGGCCTACTCTTCGGCATCCTCCGCCACGCGCACGCCCACCCTCAGCACCGCGTTATCCTCTTTCTCTGCCACCGTCCAGATCATTCCGGCAAACTCTACCTGGTCACCCACGACCGGCGCGGCGCCGAGCTGCTTCTGCACGATCTCACCCAGGGTCTGCTGGTTATCGCGATACTCCAGCCCGACGTCCAGGCCGTAGATCAACGCCACGTCGGCAAATTTGGCGCCAGCTTCCAGGATAAAGTCGCCGAAGAAGCGCTGGTCCAGCGCCACCGGCGGCGACTGGCTGAACAGCTTGCCAAGGGCGGGGAGGTCGCGCTCGCGGCCAATGACGCAGAGGATATCCCCCTCGCGCAGCCGGGTGCTGCCGGTGGGGTGCAGGAGGGCGTTATCGCGAAACAGGGCGGCAATACGCGTTTCGGCAGGCATGTGCAGATCCCGCAGCGAGGCCCCCACGCACCACTTGTCGGCGCTGAGCTGATAGACAAACTGCTCCCAGGGATTTTCAGGGTGAAGATCCAGCCCCACGCGGGAGACCGGCCAGCCCACCGGTGGGATCACCACTTTCGCCTTTTTCGCCGCCCACGACAGCGACGTACCCTGGAACAGCAGCGACACCAACACCACGAAGAACGCCACGTTGAAGAACAGACGGGAATTATCCAGCCCGGCCATCATCGGGAACACCGCGAGGATGATCGGCACCGCACCGCGCAGCCCAACCCAGCTGATAAACACCCGCTCGCGCAGGTTAAAACCTTTGAAAGGCAGCAGCCCGGCGAAGACCGACAGCGGACGGGCAAAGAAGATCATCCACAGTGACAGCATCAGCGCCGGAACGGCAATCGGCAGCAGATCCGACGGCGTCACCAGCAGCCCCAGCACCAGGAACATGCCAATCTGTGCCAGCCAGGCCAGGCCATCGAAGTTTTGCAGAATGCCAAAGCGGTTGCGGATTGGACGGTTGCCGAGCAGGAAACCGCAGAGATAGACCGCCAGAATGCCGCTGCCGTCCAGCGCCGTGGTGAGGGCGAAAATCAAAATCCCGCCGCTCAGCGCCAGCAGCGGATAGAGCCCGCCAGGGAGCGAGATGCGGTTGATCATCTGTTGCAGCAGATAGCCGCCGCCAAGGCCAAAGAGGATACCCAGACCAAACTGTTGAATGATGTGCCAGGCGAACACCCAGCTCAGGCCGGTTTCATGCTGCTGGATCATCTCAATCAGGGTGATGGTGAGAAACACCGCCATCGGATCGTTACTGCCGGATTCAATCTCCAGCGTCGAGCCGACACGTTCGTTCAGCCCTTTGCCGCCCAGCAGGGAGAAGACCGCCGCGGCATCGGTAGACCCGACAATCGCGCCAATCAGTAACCCTTCCATCAGGTCAAGGTGGAACAGCCACGCCGCCATCATCCCGGTGAGTCCGGAGGTGATCAGCACCCCGACCGTCGCCAGCGACAGGGCCGGGCCCAGCGCCACGCGAAACGAACTGGCCTGGGTGCGCATGCCGCCATCCAGCAGGATCACCGCCAGGGCGAGGTTACTGATCATGTACGCAAACGGGTAGTTGTCGAAGGGAATACCCCCGACGCCATCAACCCCCGCCAGCATGCCGATGGCGAGGAAAATAACCAGAATGGGGATGCCGAGACGTGACGAAAACGAACTCAATAAAATACTACAGGTTACAAGAACTGAACCCAGGATAAAAAGACTGATTATTGCTGCGGCATCCAATGTGTGCGTACTCCCTGCCTGACGCGATGACTGTTAGTAAAACCCTACCATATTAACACCCCTTGCAGGGCGGAAATCCGGTACTACCGGGGCTTTTTTTACGCCCGAAGCACCGGATGCCCGCTCAGGGTTAAACGACTGCTGCCCGGCGCATGAACCAGCGTCGCCTGCGCACCGAGCGGCAGGGTAACGGTTCGTTGCTCATGGCCGAAGTCGAGCCCGCTGATAACCGGCACCGATACCCGGGAACGCAGGTAATTGACCATGGTCGCCAGATCGTATCCGGCATCGTAATCGTTAGGGGTCGCGCCGCTGAAGCTGCCAAGCACAATCGCCTGCTGACGGTCGAGAATGCCCGCGTGATGCAGCTGGAGGAGCATGCGTTCGACGCGGAACGGATGCTCATTGATATCCTCCAACACCAGGATGCCGTTCTCAATGGCGGGCAGCCAGCGGGTGCCGATGAGTGACACGACCATCGCCAGATTGCCACCCCACAGCTGGCCTTCGCACGCGCACGACGGGCCATCGCCCTGCCACTCAACGGAGTAGGTACTGTTGCCGAGCGCCCGCCAGAAATGGTCTACCGTAAAGGCGTTCAGCTCCGGGGCGCCAAAATTGCCCGCCAGCATCGGGCCGCTAAAGGTGATGACGTTGTGCAGCGCCAGCAGGCCGAGCTGGATCACGGTGAAATCACTGTGGCCGCAAATCAGCAACGGATCCTGCTGCTGGCGTTTCGCCAGTCCCTGCCAGTCAATCTGTTCCAGCAGGCGGCTGGCGCCGTATCCGCCGCGCACCGGCAGCACTATCTGGTCGGCGCCCGGCAGGTGGGCAAGAGCGTTGATATCATTCAGGCGCTCTGCCTCGGTGCCGGCAAATCGCTGCTGGCGGCGGGGTATAATCGTCTGATTTTTTACCTGATGGCCGTCGTCCAGTAACCGCGCCACGCCCCGCTGCGCCGCTTCCTGATTAATGCAGTACCCTGATGGTGCAATGAGATGAAACTGAGACATGGCATTTCCTTGCTGACTTATAAAGCTGAATGTATATATCATGCCGCCTGAGCGCGTCCTTCATCAAGCGGAGGATAGAGTAACAGCGATGAATGACCATAAGGACAGATGACGTGAAATTGAGATGGTTTGCTTTTTTGATTGTGTTACTTGCAGGCTGTAGTTCAAAGCAGGATTACCAGAAACCGGAATGGAACCCGGAAGTCCCGGTCAAACGGGCGATGCAGTGGATGCCGATCAGTGAAAAAGCCGGTGAGGCCTGGGGAGTCAGCCCGCGGCTCATCACCGCCATCATTGCGGTGGAGTCGGGCGGGAACCCGAACTTGGTGAGTAAGTCGAACGCGGTGGGTCTGATGCAGTTGAAAGCCTCCACCGCCGGGCGTGAGGTCTACCGGCACATGGGCTGGAGCGGGCAACCCTCCACCAGCGAACTGAAGAATCCGGAACGCAACATCTCGATGGGTACCGCCTACCTGAGCATTCTGGAGCACGGGATCCTGAACGGTATTGAGGATCCGGAGGTGATGCAGTATGCGCTGGTGGTTTCATACGTGAACGGCGCGGGCGCGCTGTTGCGCACCTTCTCGTCGGATCGCAAAAAAGCGATTGCCGAAATCAATGACATGGATAAAGACGAGTTCTTTGATCATGTCGTCAATAACCATCCCGCCCCGCAGGCTCCGCGCTATATCTGGAAAGTACAGAAAGCGATGGACGCCATGTAATCTGTTGCCGGGCAGCCACGTGCTGCCCGGTGGCGATTAACGCACTTTGTTGGCACGTTCCCGCGCTTCACGCTCCAGCGAGTAGATAATTTTCTGCAGTTCACGCTCAGGACCCGGCCCGACGTTGAGAAAACGGAAGCTCAGACGCGGCGTGGTGATGGTTTCGTTTTTGCTGTCCACCACTTTACGTTCGCTCACGGTTATCAGCTGCGCATCGAAAAAGAAGCGACCCCAGCCGCCCATATCCAGCTCGATCTGCGAAAAACGCATCCCCTCCACCAGGCCTTCGGGTTTGGCGGTATCCATCAGCGCGCCCATGCCGCCCAGCGACAGATCGTGCAGACGGAAACGAATAACGCTCTTATCAGGCATTCTGGCTTTGCAGAAGTAGGCCGGATGCAGCGGGGCATTGATGCGGAAATATTCCCGGCGCTGAATGCACCATACGGAGGCCGGCAGCGGCGAGATAAAAGCAGGCAGCGTCTGGTAGTCACCCTGTTCCACCTTCGGCAGGTCGAACTCGACTTTGGCCCCCTGGGTATCGGCGGCCACGGTGATATTCTCAGCGCGTAACACCGAGCGGTTTTCAAACTCCTGACTGCCCAAATCCATGATCAGCCGTTCCGGGGTAGCATCCAGGATTTTGCTGATGAACTGGTTGTTCCCCCAGCTGATACGGACGGGAACGTCATTTTTTTGCAGATCGCGTAAAACACCCAATACAGCCAGCGGATTAGTTTTCAGGAACTGCTCACTGTAATTACTCACGCCCCAGGGCTCCTCGATAGATGACAGTCTGTGGATGCGTTATCGGCAGCGGGCCGCGGAACTTAATACAAACCGGCAATTTTTTTTCGCCTGAATCGCAATTAAGTCGGTGTAGTAAAACTGATTTCCGGCGATTGCCTATACTTACTATTACCTGCGCGGGCGGGTGTCCTGCGCAAGCTTAACTCTGCAAGAGGGCAACACTATGGGTATCATCGCCTGGATTGTATTTGGTCTGATTGCTGGCGTTATCGCAAAGTTCATCATGCCGGGACGTGATGGCGGCGGCTTTATTGTGACTTGTATCCTTGGGATCATCGGTGCGGTTGTCGGCGGCTGGCTGGCAACCATGTTTGGCATCGGCGGCAGTGTATCCGGATTTAACCTGCAAAGTTTTCTGGTGGCTGTGGTGGGTGCCATTCTGGTACTACTTATCTACAGGATGGTACGACGCGCCTGAAACCGATAAAACGGCTCTTTTACAAGAGCCGTTTTTTTATGGGCAGAACCTGGACAGTATGCCGGGTGGCGGATTCGCCTAACCCGGCCTGGAGGTTACTGCTGGCCGACACTTTTCTGCGTTTCTGTCGGATCATCGTTAGCCGCTGGCTGGTCGGTGGTTGCCGGTGGCGTGGTGGTGGTCGACGAGTTATTTGAGGCCGGTGGCGTGGTGGTGGTCGACGAGTTATTTGAGGCCGGTGGCGTCGTGGTTGTCGACGTGCCATTGGAGGCCGGTGGCGTCGTGGTTGTCGACGTGTCATTGGAGGCCGGAGGCGTCGTGGTTGTCGACGTGTCATTAGAAGCCGGTGGCGTTGTGGTCGTTGACGGGTTAGTTGTCGACGGGGTGCTTGTCGCCGCTGGCTGGTCGCTGGTGGTGGATGTGCCATTCGCCGCAGGTTGTGCGCCGGTAGTCGATGGGGTGGTGGTTACCGAACCCTCATTAGCCGCGGGTCGCGTGGCGGGCACTTTGTCGCATGGGTTCGCCTGCGGACAGACCAGATCCAACATTTTCAGCGTCACGCCGTTGGTCCAGCCGAAGCCGTCCTGCAACGGATATTCACCGCCGCCGCCGCCAGTGCCGGTGGTGGAGACATCATATTTCTCCACCAGCTTCTGCTCGCGATCGTAGGTGTGCTGTACGTTGGTGAGGAAGCGCCACGTCACGTCCATCGCCACTTTATCCTGCCCGTAGTTCTGCAATCCTTCAGTGGCGACCCACTGCAACGGCGCCCAGCCGTTAGGGGCATCCCACTGTTGGCCGCTGTTAACGGTGGTGGTCGAAATGCCCCCTGCTTTCAGCAACTGGGCTTCAGCAGCAGAGGCGGTTTTGTCCGCGCGTTCCTGCGAGGCGGCCTTGACGTAGAGAGGGAACAGCGCCGCGGCGGTCAGCTGATTACGTACCTGTTTGGTTTTCAGATCGTAATCGGCGTACCAGCCCTCTTTGTCGTTCCACAGATAGCGCTCCATCGCTTTCTGACGATCGGAGGCCAGGCCCTCGTAACGGCTGGCTGCGGCGCTGTCACCGCCGTCCTGGCTGGCCTTCGCCAGCAGTTTCTCCATCTTGAACATCAGGGCGTTCAGATCCACCGGCACGATACTGGTGGTGCGGATCGTTCCCAGCTGCTGCGGATCGTCCATCCAGCGTGAGCTGAAGTCCCAGCCGGAGGCGGCGGCGGAGCGCAGATCCCGGTAGATCTCGGTTGCCGGACGGCTGGGGTATTTTTTCGCAGTGTTGATGTCATCCAGCCATGATTCCGGGCGCGGCGTATCGCGATCGTCCCAGTAGCGGTTGAGCACGGCGCCATCGTCGAGCTTCACCACCCGCTGGCTGGCCTGGCCCGGCTGAAGGGCATCTACCCCTTCCATCCAGTAGGCGTACTCTTTTTCCATCTGCGGACGGTATTTTTTCAGCGCCTCTTTATCGTGCGTCGCCAGCAGTTCCACCATCAGGGCAAAGAACGGCGGCTGGGAGCGGCTCAGGTAGTAGCTGCGGTTACCGTTGGGGATATGACCCCAGCTGTCCAGTTCGTAGGCGAAGTTGTCCACCATACTGGAGACTTTGTCCCAGTGGCCGCTCTCGGCCAGCCCCAGCATGGTGAAGTAGCTGTCCCAGTAGTAGATCTCGCGAAAACGTCCGCCCGGCACAACGTAAGGCTTCGGCAGCGGCAGCAGGGAATCCCACTTTCCGGCGCTGGAGGTAGTGCGCGTCAGCACCGGCCACAGACCGTCAATGTGCGCCCGCAGGCTCTGCCCGGCAGGTGGCACATATTTTTCTTTCTCGGTCGGCAGGGTGAAGTTCACCTCTACAAAGTGGCGCAGATCAAAGCCGGACTGTTTGCGCTGCATATGGTAGTCGGCAAGGATCGTCTGGGGATCGTTTTTCGGTACCGCATCGGCGAAGGTCTTTTGATCCGGGAAGAGTTTGGCGGTTTGCACATCGTTAAACAGCGGGCCAAACAGAATGTCTGGTGGTTGTTTCCGGGCGCCGGACGGTTCTTCCGCATAGCTAAAGGCAGTTATCCCAAGCAGGATGCCGCCAATCGCCAGCCGCAATGCTGTTTGCTGCTGAGGTCTCATCATGGTTGTTCTCCTGGGTTCTTTGGGCAGCGCGACCGCTGCCATCAATCACCTGAAAACCTTAGACGAATATTTGTCACTTCGCGTGTCGGAGGTAACACTTTGCACAAAACCAGACTATTTACCGTTGCGTATTCAGGAGGCGGAATTCACGCGAAAAATATATAAGCGGTGCGATCTATTTATCGCGTAAATAACCATTAAACACGCGGATCACATAAAGCGAAAATCATAACTTCTTAGCGAGAAAACATAATAGATTGCTTTGGAAGGGATATGGAAATTATGTCGGCAGCAACATCAAACTGACTGAAAAATACAGGGAGAGACCTGAAATGTCGGCAACGGAAAAATTAACGGTAAAAGAGAAAATAGGCTACAGCCTCGGCGATGCGGCCAGCCATATCGTCTTTGACTCCTCAGTGGCGATCCTCGCCTATTTCTATACGGATATCTACGGGCTGCCGCCCGCAGTGATGGGGACAATGTTTTTACTGGTCAGGCTGCTGGATGCCATCACCGACCCGATAATGGGAGCGATTGCAGATGCTACCTCCTCACGCTGGGGACGCTTTCGTCCGTGGCTGCTGGCGATCTGCGGCCCGTTCGCGGTCAGCTGCGTACTGGTCTATACCATCCCGTCCTTTTCTGACAGCGGTAAAGTGGTCTATGCCGTGGCGGCCTATATCTTTATGACCCTGATGTATACCGCCATCAATATTCCTTACTGCTCGCTGGGCGCGGCACTTACTTCCGATCCGCGGGAAAACCTCTCTTTGCAATCCTGGCGTTTTGCCATCACCCCCTTGGGCGGCGCGCTGGGCACCGCCTGCATTCTGCCGCTGGCGGATTATCTCTATCCTCAGGATCGCGCGAGCGGCATTCAGATGGCGATGGCCATTTTCGGGGTGATTGGCTGCCTGATGTTTATCATCTGTTTCGCCACCACCAAAGAGCGCGTCCAGCCCATCAAAGAAGAAAATCTGAATGTCGTCCGTGACGTCAAAATTCTGTTTCGCAATGAGCAGTGGCGCATTCTGTCCATTTACAACTTCATGATGCTGGTGGCGGTGGTGATCCGCGGCGGCGCGGTGGTCTATTACGTCAATACCGTGCTGCGTCAGGGCTCCACTATTATCTCGCTGTTTATGCTGGGCGGGATGATCGCCTCAATGCTGGGCTCGGCGCTGGCGCAGCCGCTGGGTTCCCGGTTCTGCAAAATCAAACTCTCATTCTGGATAAACCTGCTCAACGCCGGGCTGGGCATCGTCTGCTTCTGGTTGCCGGTGCAATACTGGCTGATTCCGCTGGTGGCCCATTTTCTTACCCAGACGGTGCAGGGCGGAAACGGTGCGCTGCAGTGGTCCATGATCACCGACGCCAATAATTACGGCGAGTGGAAAACCCAGCGGCGAATTACCGGCATGAATGTCGCGGCCAATATTTTTGTCATTAAATTAGGCGTGGCTGTCGGCGGCGCTATTCTGGGCTGGGTTCTGGCCGGGTTTGAATATCAAGCCAGCGCAGCGGTGCAATCCCCTCAGGCGGTGCAGGGGGTTGTCTGGTTATTTACCCTTATCCCCTCGCTCTTTTATCTGTTGACCGCGCTGGCAATTAAATTCTACCGCCTCGATGAACAGGTAATGAATACCGTGGTGACTGATCTAAATAACGGAAAATTTGCAAGACCCTAATGTAACAGTGGAATCAACAATAAACTCACAGGATGGAATCTATGCGTATTCATTATATTGCGCTGCTGGTCGGCGCCTGTATTCCGGCGACCACGCTGGCGGCCACCCAAACGGACAGCATGGAAGAGAAAATCGCCCGGCTGGAAGCCAGTCTGGCAAAAGCCGAAGCCCAGATTGCGCGCTTAGAGCAGGCGCAACAGGCTCCGGCGGTAAATGTGGTCTCAGCTGAACCCCAGACGTCGCCAGCGCCGAAGTTAACCCTGTCAGGCTATGGCGATCTGCGCTTCTATGGCGATGTGGAGTTTAATATGGACGCCGCCAGCCGCAGCGGCAGCCTTACATCCATGCGCACCAGCGCCAATAAGGACTGGGCGCCGTCAAATAACGAGCGCTGGGATATCAATGGCCGTCTCCTGCTGGGGTTTGACGGCTATCGGCGAATGGGCAACGGCCAGTTTGCCGGTTTCTCGGTGCAGCCGCTGGCGGATCTTACCGGCAAGATGAATCTGGATGACGCGGTCTTCTTCTTCGGCCAGGAGAACGACTGGAAAATCAAAGTCGGGCGCTTCGAAGCCTACGACATGTTTCCTCTTAACCAGGACACCTTTATCGAGTACTCCGGCAACACGGCGAACGATCTCTACAGTGACGGTTATGGCTACATCTACATGATGAAAGAGGGGCGCGGGCGCAGCGACAGCGGCGGTAACTTCCTGCTGAGTAAAAACCTCGGTAATTGGTATTTTGAGGTCAACACCCTGCTGGAAAACGGCAGCTCGCTCTTTGTCGATAAGCAGTACCATGGCATGGATCTGGATAACGATAAAAACGTGGCCTATGTGCGCCCGGTTATCGCCTGGTCAGAGGGGCGCTTCACCACGGCGCTGGCCATGGAGAGCAACCTGGTGAACAACGCTTACGGTTATCGGGATGCAGAAGGCCACTGGATCGATCAGTCCGATCGCACCGGCTATGGCCTGACAATGAACTGGAACGGGCAAAAAACCGACCCGGATAACGGCGTTGTGGTCAACCTCAACACCGCCTACATGGACGCCAGCGACGAAACTGATTTCACCGCCGGGGTGAATGGTCTGTGGAAGAATATTGAGCTGGGCTATATCTACGCCCATAACGAGATCGACAGATTTAACGCTGCCGGGCTGAATGACGACTGCGACGGTGACTGCTGGATCACCCATCCGGGCGATTACGACATCCATACGCTTCACGCGTCGTATCTGTTCCCTAACGTAATGAAAATGAAAAACTTCAACGTTTATCTCGGGGCCTATGCGTCGTGGATAGATGCCCAGCCGAAAGAGGGTAACAGCGATACCGACGCCCGCTACGGTGGCCGCCTCCGCTTTAAATATTACTTCTGATCGCATGCCAGCCAGACCTCCGGCACGGTCTGGCTGGCTTGCCACATCTGCACTACCTTCATAACGGGTTATAATGAAAGGGAGTGCCAATGAAATCATTACCTCAGATCCTGCCAGCCATTGTGCTGCTTGTCGGCTGCGGGGCGAATAACACCCCGCCTCAGGCACCTGTTCCCGGTAAAAGTACCTCCGCCACCCTGAGCACCCTGGAGACGGGCGCCCAGGTGATCCAGTCCCGTCCGCCGGTAGAGGCCATCAGCGCCTATCTTGACGGTTTTCATTTTTATAGTGGGGATAAAAACGGGCAGATGGAGGCGCATCACTACGTGACGGTACTCAATGAAGAGGTCATGCAGGCGGTCATTTATGACGGCAATACAAAGGATGCCCGGCTGATGGGGGTGGAGTACATCATCAGCGAACGCCTGTTTAACAGCCTGCCGCCGGAGGAGAAAAAGCTCTGGCACAGCCACCAGTATGAAGTGAAATCGGGCAGCCTGGTGGCGCCCGGCTTGCCTGCGGTCGCTGACAAAGCGTTGATGAATAAAATCGTCAACACCTACGGCAAAACCTGGCATACCTGGCATACGGACAGGGACAAGACCCTGCCGCTCGGCATACCTGCGCTGATGATGGGCTTTACCGGCGAGGGACAGCTCGATCCCCGGCTGCTGGCGGATCGCGATCGTCGCCTGGGGATCGATACGCAGCAGATCAAAGCCCAGCGTGCCGACATCGTGGCCCATCCGGTAGCGGAAGGGGCAAATGCCTGGCAGCGCGGCGAGGTCATTCAGCTTAAACGTGTGCAGGGCAGCGGTGAACACGGGCATGGGGACACCACCCATTTCGGCACGTCCGAGCAGAGTCAGCAGAAACACACGCCCTGATGAGGAGACGATATGAAGATTCATCATCTTAACTGTGGTTGTATGTGCCCGCTGGGCGGCGCGTTGTTCGACGGTTTCAGCAAGGGGTTACATGCGCATCTGGTCTGCCACTGCCTGCTTATTGAAACCGACCGCGACGGACTGGTGCTGGTGGATACCGGTTTTGGGCAAGGGGATATACGTGAACCCTCAAGGCTGTCGGGCTTTTTCCGGGCGCTGAACAATATCCAGCGTCGGGAGTCGCTTACGGCGCGCGCTCGCGTCGAGGCGCTGGGCTTTAGCGCGGCGGATGTCCGCCATATCGTGCTTACACACCTGGATTTCGACCACGCGGGTGGGTTGAGCGATTTCCCTCACGCGCGCATCCATTTGATGCAGCAGGAGATCGACACGGCGCAACGGCGCCATAGCTGGCTGCAGCGGGAGCGCTATCGTCCCGGGCAGTGGAGCGGCACCTCTGGCTGGCAGGGCTATCAGGTGCAGGGCGAGCGCTGGTTTGGCTTCGACGCGGTGACGGCGCTGAACGGATTGCCGCCGGAAATTTTGCTGGTGCCGCTGGCCGGGCACACGCCGGGGCATGCGGGGATCGCCATCAGCCAGCCGTCGGGGTGGTTGCTGCACGGTGGCGACGCCTGGTTCTATCGGGATGAGATGCGCCAGCCGCAACGTCATTGCACACCGGGGCTGCGGTTTTACCAGTGGATGATGGCGATGGACAACGGTACCCGGCGGCACAACCAACAGCGGCTACGGGAGCTCTCCTGCGCGCACCCCCACGACATCACTTTTTTCTGTAGCCATGACGCACGGGAACTGGAGAGCCTGGCGACAGAGTCAAAACAGCTCTAATTACCGCAACTTAGGCGTGGCCTGCTTTGGGAGAAGATCGTTTAAAAATTATACTGGATATTTGAACAGGTATTTGTATACTATTAGAGCAAATTACCCGAGTAATGTATGAGTGAGGGGTGAAACCTATGGTAATTCCTGTTGAAACTTTCCAGTCCAGTGGCCAGCTTGCCACCATCAGCAGCCGCGAAATCGCGAAGCTGACCGGTATTGCTCATACCGAGGTGAAGCGCATGGTAAAAAGCCTGGAAACGGCGCAGCGTCTTTCGCAGCCGGTAACGGCCAGCCTGTATGAGCGCGAAGGTGAAATGCGGCAGGAGTTTTTGCTGAACAAACGGGACTCCCTGCTGACGGTTTCACGTATCTCCCCGGGCTTTACTGCCGCTATGCTCGATCGCTGGCAGGAGCAGGAGAGAAACGTCAATATCCCGGACTTCACCAACCCGGCGGCGGCGGCGCGCGCCTGGGCCGAGCAGTATGAAAAACGCCAGCGTGCTGAGGAGCAGCTAGCCCTCTGGGCACCAAAGGCGGCGTTCTTTGATCAGTTTGTTCAGGTCAAGGAGTCGCTGGGCTTCCGTCAGCTCTGTAAGATCCTCAAAGCGAAAGAGCCCCAGTTCCGGGAGTTCCTGCTTGAGCGGAATATCATGCAGCGCGTCGGCGGTAACCTGGTTCCGCCGCAGCACCACATCGATGCGGGCTATTTTACCCTGCACAGCGGGGTGGGCGAAAACGAGCGCACCTGGTCTCAGGCACGCTTTACCGCCCGCGGCGTGAAATGGGTGGCTGACCTGTGGGCTAAACACCTGTCAACGCTGGCAATTGAAATGCCTCGCACGGAGCGCACAGAAGGCGCACCTGTTCAGCAGAGCTGGCTTTAATCTCTCCTGTAAAGCGAACCGGTCAGATCTCCTCTGGGGTCTGACTGGCTTCACGCAATGCCCCGGCGACTGGCCGACAACACGCTGAACGCCGCCAGCGAACTGTAGCCGAGACGCAACGCCACGGTTTCAATCGCCTGTTTTTCCTGCCCGATATACTTTATCGCCAGCCGCATCCGCAGTTCGCTCAGAGAGTTTGCCGGCGTGGTGCCCAGCGCGCTGGCTCTGCTGTGGGGTTATGCCTTTGGTCTGGTGCCAGTGGCCGCGGAGGCATAGCCGAAGAACAAAATGGCTAACCGCAGAGGGTATCTGGGTTAGCCAGATTAATGTCAATGGACACCTGTTTTAAGATAGCCGTGCCGCTTCAGTACTCTCGTATAATAATGGACCAAATGAAGATGGCTTAATTCAGCAGGGGAACGGGATTAGTCTTTGGCTGTAATTAACTCTTTAAGATGCTCAATCAGATTCCTATACTCCTCAGGTTGATCTGTAAAGAGATTCGCATATTCAGATATCGTATCGGGTGAAGCAAACAGAAAAGTATGCGCGTTCTGTAATTGCTCAAACGTAGAGGTAGCCGACGTGTGGCAAGGTGCCTGAATGACGGCGCGGTGAGATTTTTGGGATGCATAGAACAGACGAATCGTTATGCTCGGTACCCCGAAGAGCTCTTCACAGATGAAAAGAAGGTGACCCACATTAGCCTCTTCATCGCGTTCAGTTGCCTGTAATTCGCCATGGATCGTACTTAACACCCCTTTGGCTATCGCCATTGCGCTGTCAGTACTCAGGCCTGGGATGAGCTGTTGAATGATTTGGATATTAACGGCGACGTCACTCTTTTTAATCAGCAGCATGCTGCTGGTTTTCTCCACTTCAACAAAAAAACCAGACTTGTCCACCAGTGACAACCACGCCTCATAGTCAAAAAGTGATTTACCCGCCTGATCCATTGCGCTGGTCATCGCTGCGAACAACATCGCCACGCTAGCAAATAATTTTTTGGTTCGTATGGTCAATTCAGGAGATGTCGAGACATAGAACATGTTTCCTGTTTGATTCATCCAGAACAGCGCATCTTTTTCAGTATCATCCGCCTTGTCTAACGCCATCAGGCCCTGATGTTTTTCTTCCAGCTCAGGCGAGATAAATTCATATTGCTCTAAGAACATTCTCCCCGCATCAACCATTGTATTCAGAACCGATTCCTTAATCAGTTCAGCGCTCATAAACTAACCCTCTTAATAAAATCTACAAAAATAACAATACGCGCGAATAACGTTCACTTTTGCAGTGAATTATATTTTTTTAAGCAAATTCTTATGCTGCTAAATATGCACTTAATTAAAGAAAGAAAACGTGATGAATATCATTATTCTGGCTTTTATATAATTAAAAGTGATCAATAATATGTTTTTAATAGTTTTTATCAATAATAAAGTGGCAATGTATCACTCAGAATGATCTTTTGCAGGCAGGGCTTATGCGAGGCAGGGCGAGGATATCGACAAAAAAGCCCGGCACAGGGCTGCTGCGCCGGGCTGGTAAGGGGAAGAACTATCGCTGTGGTTCAGCCTGTTTCATCGGAATCAATGCAATCACCACCGCACCCAGCACCAGGAAACCGGCCACCATAAAGATCCCGGCGTTGAAATTACCGGTGACATCCTTCATCCAGCCCATCAGCAGCGGCCCCAGCGCGGCGCCGGTCATCCCGGTGGCGTTGATCACCGCAATACCCAACGCACGGGCGCGCAGGGAGATGGAACGATCCGGGGTGGTCCAGAAGATCACCATGGCGGCAAAGGCACCGGCCGAGGCCATCACGATACCGGTGAACTGCAGCACCGGATCGGTGCTGGTGGCGGTGAGGATCCAGCCTGCAGCGGCAAACAGGTACGGCAGCAGGGTGTGGACTTTACGCTCGTTGCGCTTGTCGGAACGTTTACTCCACCAGACCATTGCCACAATGGTACAGACCTGCGGAATGGCGCTCAGGATACCGATGGTTACGTTACTGCTCTCCTCGCTGATGCTGCGCAGGATCAGCGGCGTCCAGACGCTCAGGGCGCTCAGGGTGTTGGTCAGGCAGAAATAGGCGAGGGTGTAGAGCATAATGGTGGGCGTGAACAGCTCGCGCACCAGGCTACGCTGCTGTGGCGCCAGCGCGGCCTGCTCCCGCAGCTGGTTACTCTGGGCGTTGAGACGATCCGCTTCCAGCATCTCCTTCAGGCAGGCCTTGTCATCCTGGGTCAGCCAGCGCGCTTTATCCGGGCTGTCGTCCAGCCAGAACCAAACCACAAAGCCCAGAATGACCGACGGGAAGCCTTCCAGCAGGAAGAGCCACTGCCAGCCCTTCAGGTTCATCACCCCATCGAGGTTGAGAATATACCCGGAGGCCAGCGAACCCAGCGCCATGGTCACCGGCATGGCAATCATAAACAGCGCATTGGCGCGAGCGCGGTAGTGCGCCGGGAACCAGAACGTTAAATACAATAACAGCCCTGGCAGGAAGCCCGCTTCGGCAATTCCCACCAGCATTCGCAGCACGTACAGGCTGTTAGGGCCGGTAGCGAACATCGTGGCGGTGGAGGCGATCCCCCACACCACCATCAGAATTGCGATCCAGCGACGGGCACCCACGATGCTCAGCATCACGTTGCTGGGGATCCCGCAGATGACATACATCACGTAAAACAGCGTGGTCGCCAGCCCGAACATGGTGCTGGTGAGGCCCAGATCTTTGCCCATCGTCAGGCCGGCAAAGCCGATGTTGATGCGATCCAGATACGAAAAGACGAACAAAATGAACAAAAAAGTGATCAATCGCCGGAATAGTTTCTTGATTACCCGCTGTTGACGCGGATCGAGCGTGTCGTCAGCAGACGCAGGCGGAGCCAGCACGCTAGCACGTGTTTGCTCCATCGATGGGCTGTCGTTCATGAAATGCTCCACATAACGGTTAGAGGTAATGTAATCCCCGTTTTAGTCGGGGGTGTTTTTATAATTAATTGATAAGCAGGTAAATTTTAAAAAAAAGCCGAGAACCAGCGGGCAAGAGGATTACCCGGTGCACGCGATGCAAACACGTGCGCTAACGTATAGGAAACCGCAGGCATGGACGTCAATGTTCTGTTTAAAAAATGATACGTAATTGTTAATCTAGTAGCGTTTTCGAATCATAATGCGATGTCGATCGGCTTTTGCGGCGAAGAGAATTGTTAACAGCAGGGGGCAGGGTGCGATCGGGCTATAGCGGGGGATAAATAGCGGGTATAATTGCGGTCAATGCATTACTTCTGGAACGTCATTTCATGAGTCATACGAACACATCGTCAGACAGCGGCCCCACTTTTCACCGCGAAGAGTTCCCGTTCTACTGGATAGTTAACGTCTACGCGCGTTATACGCAAGTGATGGAAATCACACTGAAAAAGGTGCAGCTTGATGTGTCCCGCTTTCGGGTGCTGATGATTACCGAGCAGTACGGTAAGGCCAGCATTTCGCAGATCGCCGAATACGCCATGGCCAAAATGCCCACCGTTACCAAAATCGTTGGTCGCCTGCGGGATGATGGCCTGGTGACCACCGCCAGCAGCGTGCAGGATGCCAGGGTGACCGAAGTGATGCTCACCGATGCCGGACGCGAAAAAGTGGCCGAGGCACACCGTCTTACCAGCAAGGTTTTCGAGAAGGGTTTTAAGGGCATGACCGCAGCCCAGCGGGAAAAAATGAACCTCTCGCTGTCGAAAGTACTCGACAACCTCAACGAGCTCTGAACAGTTCCCGCAGAGAATTGCGGATTTGTGACAGCCTTAAAAATTCAAAATAACTCACTGTAAAATATAACATTATAAAAGAGCCGTTCTGATGACCAGAGCGGCTCTTTTTTCATTTCTGCGCCGCGTTTATTGTTATTTATCATCATCCTAAGCCTCTCCCGATGCATTGTTAGAAAAATGTTTCAGTGTTATTTTTTCGTAAAATTAACGTGAAATATTACTTGAATATTCATCTAAATCTTCCATGATTGACCAGAACAAACGTGGGTCGAACCGCAGCGAAGAGTGCGTCACCCTAATATGATTCGTTTTTTCTGGTTAAGGTGCAAATTATGCAGCCTGTTACTGAGAGCAATGGTTTTGTCACCCGATGTACCCTCGGCGAGGGCGATCTCCGCTTCGCGGTAAAAGACACCCTCGACATCGCAGGCTTTCCCACCCGTGCAGGCTGCCCGGCGCTGGCCGCAAACCCGGCGGCGGAACAGCATGCCCACGTGGTCGCAACCCTTCTCGGGCAGAAGTGCATCCTGACCGGAAAAACCACCCTGCACGAGCTGGCGTTTGGCGTCACCGGGATCAACCCCTGGGGCGGCACGCCGGTTAACCCGCTGTTTCCTGACCTGATCCCCGGCGGCTCCTCCAGCGGCTCTGCCGCAGTGGTGGCTGCTGGTGAGGTGGATTTTGCGCTCGGCACCGATACCGGTGGGTCGGTGCGTATGCCCGCCGCCTGCTGCGGCATCCTCGGCTTAAAACCCACTTACGGTGCCTTGAGCCGGGCAGGGGTGATGCCCGCACAAAGCTCCCTGGACTGTGTGGGGATCTTCGCCCGCGAGCCGGGCGTTCTGCGTGACGTGCTGACCCGTCTGGCGCTGCCGGTTGACGCGCCGCTGCACAGAATGCCCGCCATCGGCTTTATCCCGTCGGCGCTCATCAGCATCGACTCCCTGCTGTTGAACTTCCTCGCCCAGGCCGACCTGCAACCGCGTCAGGCTGAATTGCCGCTGCTGGGGGATGCCCATCGCGCCGGGTTGACCCTCATCAGCCATGAAAACTGGCAGGCTTTTAAAACGCTACTGAGTGACGACAGGGTTTCTGCCGACGTCGCCACCCGCATCCGTGCCGGAGCCGGGATCGATGCCCGTGCCCTTGAGGCCGCAGAGGCTATCCGCCGCACATTTACCGCCCAGGTGGATGACCAGCTGGCGAAAACCCCCTTGCTGGCGCTGGCAACCCTGCCGGAACTGCCGCCCACGCTGGAAGAGGCGAAGGATCCGCTGAGCGTCGTCAATCTCACCCGGCTGGTGCGCCCGTTCAACCTCAGCGGCCACCCGGCGCTGACCCTGCCTGCGGGCACGCTTGATGGCCGTCCGGTGGCGCTGCAACTCGTTGCCGCCAAAGGTCACGAAGGGCTGCTGGTGCAGGCGGCTGAATGGCTCTCTGAGCGACGACGCCGCTAACCATCCCGCTTTACCGACAGTATCAACACTAACTCAGTGAGTACCACTCATTGCGGCAGCACGCGTCTCTCTGCGGGCCGCACACTCTTTTGGGAGGAAGCTATGTCTGCCGTTCATGTTCGTGAGGAACTCGTTCCACTGCTGAATGAAGTCGCCACCCGCAGCGCCGATTTTGAGCAACAGCGTCATATCTCAGACGACATCATCGCCCGGTTTAAGCAGGTTGGCGTCTATCGTGCGTTAGTCCCCAAAATCTACGGCGGCGAAGAGTGCTCCCCGGCGCAGTTCTGTGAGCTGATCGAGCAGATTGCCACCGCCGATGGCTCCGCAGGCTGGGTCGCTAGCTTCGGCATGAGCCCCTTCTATCTTGGGGCGCTGCCGCCGGATACCTTAAAAGAACTCTACCGTGACGGCCCGGACGTGGTCTTCGCGGGCGGCATCTTCCCGCCGCAGAAAGCGGTGCTGGCGGATGGCGGTTACCGCGTCTCCGGCCGCTGGGGCTTTGCTAGCGGCAGCATGGGGGCCTCGGTATTTGGCGTCGGTATTCTGCCGGAGAGCGGCGAAGCGCTGCCGCGCATGGCGGTGCTGCCCCGCGATAGCGTGCAGATCGATCCGGTCTGGAACACCGTCGGCCTGGCCGGAACCGGCAGCCACGATCTGGTGGTCAACGATGCCTTTGTGCCGCAGGAGTGGACCTTTGTGCGCGGCGGCGCCCTTAACCTGGAGGGGGCGCTCTATCGCTATCCGGTGCTCTCCCTTGCCACCCAGGTGCTCTCGGTGGTGGCGCTCGGCGTCGCCCGCGCCGCCCTGAATGAAATCTATGCCATTGCCCATCGCCAGCAGTCGGTGACCGGCGCGCCGCGCCTGGCCGACCGTCCGCAGGCGCAGATGCAGATAGCCCGCTGCGAAGCGGAACTGCGCTCCGCCCGGGCCTGGTTCTACGAGGCCATCGACGAGGTGTGGCAGTGCATCCTTGCCGGGGATGATCCTGCCTGCGCGCAGATCAACGCCCTGCGGCTCTCCTCCACCCACGCCACCCGCGTGGCCGCTGAAGTTACCCGCCAGGCGCTGGCGCTGAACGGCATGGGCGGCATCACTATGAAAAGTCCGCTGCAACGTTACGTCCGCGACACCCTGGTGATCACCCAGCACGCCTTTATGGGCGATCTCTCTTATCTCAACGCCGGTACGGTCTATTTCGGTGGCCAGCCTCTGCCGGGTTATTTGTAATTTTCACCAAAGGAGCAACAGATGAGCCAGACAACAACCTTACGCGTGCTGTTTTGCATCGGCGTGAACCAGAACTTTTTTGATGCCACCCCGGCAGAAGCCAAACAGGTGTGGGGCGCGTTCGGCGTGATGATGAAAGGCATCGACGAAACCCAGGGCATCCGGGTGATCGGCAATATGGACGATGACCGCCTGATGGTCGGGCCGTCCACCACCTCGCCCTGGACCACCTACGTGCTGGCCGATGCCGACAGCCTCGACAGCGTGGTGGCCGCCTGCAACCTGTTCCGTACCACCCCGGTGGGCGACGGCGAGTACAAGCTGTGGAAGTACTGCAAGATCGAAGCCCGCGTCGGTCGCGAACTGATCATTCAGTAACGGAGCACACCATGAGCCCACAGGATGCGCTGCGTTTACAGCAGCTTGAGGATCAGCAGGCCGCCCGGGTCTGTATCAGCACCTACATGCGGCTGTGCGATCGCCTCGACAGCATGGAGACGGTACAGGCCATTGGCGCGCTGTTCAGCGCAGACGCCTGCTGGGAAGGGCTGGGCGAGCCTTACGCCACCCGGCTGGGAAGATATCAGGGGCGCGAAGCGATTGAAGCGATGATGGCGGGCTACGTCCGCTCGCCCGCGCACTTCGCCCTGAATGGCCATTTTTTATGCTCCGAGGCGCTCTGGCACGATACCGAAGGCGAACTGCATGGCCGCTGGCAGATGCTGCAAACCTCCGCCTTTACCGCCGGAGGGGCGCACCTGAACGCGGCAGAGATCCAGATTATTTTCCGTCGCGAAGCCGGGGAGATGACCATGCACCATTTTACCACCCGCAACCTGTTCAGCAGGCCGGTAAGCCACTGGCATGCGGCGGATGCGCTACCTGTACCGGACAAAAACTAAAACGCCGACCACGAGCAGGAGAAAGATTATGCAGTGTGACCACATCATCAATGTCAAAAATATCGATACCACGACGCCAACGGCCCCGAGCCGGGAAGAGATTGCGGCCCTGGTCAAACATGACCGCGTCCACACCTCGCTCTACACCTCTGACGAGCTGTTCAAGCTGGAGCTGGAGCGTATTTTCAGCAAAACCTGGGTCTGGGTGGCGCACGTCAGCGAGATCCCGGAGACCGGCAGCTTCAAAACCACCGAGATCGGCACCCAGCCGGTGATCGTGGTGCGCGACCGCAAGGGCACCATCCACACCCTGCTGAACCGCTGCCGCCATCGCGCGGCTACCGTCTGCGAACACCGCAGCGGCAAAACCAACAGCTTCGTCTGCCCCTACCACGGCTGGGGCTACGCCCTGGACGGCAGCCTGCGCGGCGTGCCGCACCCGGAAAGCTATGCAGACCAACTGGAGAAGAACGAACTGGGGCTGGTGTCGCTGCGTACCGAGCAGTATGCGGGCATGGTTTTCGCCACCTTTAACGAGCAGATCGAACCGCTGGAGGACTTCCTCGGCGCGGCGAAGAAGTGGATGGATCTCTTTATGAAGCAGGGGGCGGGCTACCCGATCAAAACCGGGCCTGCGCACCGCTTCCGTTTCCCGGGCAACTGGAAGATCCAGCTGGAGAACACCACCGACGGCTATCACTTCCCGGTGGTGCACCGCTCCTTCCTGAGTTCGGTCGATAAGCAGACCGAAGAGATGCTCAACTTCGTGGACGGCAGCGGCTATGTCGAAGATCTCGGCAACGGCCACAGCGTCATGGTGATGATCCCTGAACTGGTGGATCTGGAAGCCAACCTTGATGCGCCAATCCCGGAGCGCTTTGTCGAGCTGGCGGACGAACTGCGAAAAGATCACGACGAAGAGCAGGTCAGGCGCATCGTGCGCGCGGTGGGCGGCTCCGGCTTCAACCTCAACCTGTTCCCGAACATCGCCTGTTCAATGGCCTTCTTCCGCGTCCTGCAGCCCATCTCAGTGATGGAGACCGAGATTCATCATGCGGTGATCACCATGGACGGCGGACCGGAGATCGCGAACCAGGCGCGCCTGCGTCTGCACGAGCACTTCCAGGGGCCGATGGGCTTTGGCACGCCGGACGACTCCGAGGCCTGGGAGCGCGTGCAGCGCGGGGCCACCGCGGGGGATGAGCTGTGGATCATGCTCAACCGCGGCCTGGCGGGGGAGTATCGCACCGACGACGGCCTGCGCAGCGACGTCAGCGCCGAAACCGGGATGCGGGCGGCCTATCAGCAGTGGAAAAAATTGATGACGGAGAGCGAAAAATGATGACGCCAGATTCTGTGCTGTTTGCGGCGATGTCCGTAATCAATCTCGAAGGCGATCTGCTGGACCAGGGCGAGTTTAACGCCTGGCTGGAACTGTGGCAGCGCGACGGCCTGTACGTGGTACCTATCGACCCGAACGAAACCGATTTTAAAAACACCCTCAACTACGCCTGCGACGATCACCACATGCGGGAGAAGCGGGTGAAGCGCCTCTACAGCGGGGAGTCCATCTCCACCACGCCGCGCGCCAGAACGCTGCGCACCCTGTCGCGCTTCCGCCTGCTGGAGTCCAGTGAGGATCTGATTGTGGTGCGCGGGGCGCAGTCCCTGTGGGAGCACCGCAAAGGCCACAGCCGCCACTACGCCGCGGATATCACCTGGCACCTGACACCGCAGGAGGGCAGGTTGCTGATTACCCGGAAGGTGATCCGCCTGGTCAACAGCGACGATGTGCTGCACAGCATCGGCTACATCCTCTGAGGACCCCCCCATGACGCAAACCGTATTAGTGACCGGCGCGGCCGCCGGTCTGGGCAACGTGATTGCCACTCACCTGCTGGCGCAGGGGTATCAGGTGGTGCTGACCGACGTTGATGTGGCCCGCGCCCGGGAAGCCGCGGATCGTCTCGATGACGGCCAGGGCAGAGTGCTGGCGCTGGGGCTGGATATCTGCCAGCCGCAGGATTTTGCGCAGGCACTGGACGCAACCATTGAACGCTTCGGCAGCCTGGAGGTGCTGGTCAACAACGCCGCCCTGACCCTCGCCACCCCGGTGATGGAAATTACGGTGGAGGAGTTTGACCGGGTGATCGCCACCAACCTGCGCGGCACCTTTATAGGCTGCCAGACCCTGGGGCGTTACTTCGCGAGCCGTGGCTATGGCCGCATCATCAACCTGGCCTCGTTAGCCGGGCAGAACGGCGGCACCGCCTCCGGTGCCCACTATGCCGCCTCGAAGGGCGGGATCCTGACCCTGACCAAAATCTTTGCCCGCGAGCTCGGCAAATCCGGCGTGACGGTGAATGCCATCGCCCCGGGCCCGCTGGATCTGCCGATGGTTCACGCCCTGGTGCCGGAAGAGAAGATGGCCGGGCTGCTGGGGATGATCCCGGTCGGCCAGTTAGGCGAAGCAGAGTTTGTCGCCCAGGCGGTGGCTTTGCTGGCATCAGAGCAGGCGTCGTTTGTCACCGGGGCGACCTGGGACATCAACGGCGGTCTGTTTATGCGTTAAGGAGCCAACATGCTGACATTACAGGTTATCAGGCGGGAGTTGCAGGGCGATGTGCTCCTGCTGACGCTGGCCCATGCTGACGGGATCGACCTCCCGGTCTTCAACGCGGGGGCACATATCGATCTGCATCTGGCAGACGGCCTGGTGCGTCCGTACTCCCTGTGCGGCGACCCGCAGGATCGTCGCCACTACCAGCTCGGCATTCTGAAAGACAAAAAGTCACAGGGGGGCTCCCTTGCCGCTCATGCGCTGAATGTTGGGGATTTCATTCAGGTCAGCGATCCGCGCAACCTCTTTGCGCTGGAGGAGACCGCCAGCCATTGCCTGCTGATTGGCGGCGGGATCGGCATCACCCCAATGCTGGCAATGGCCGCCGAACTGCACGCCAGCGGCCGCTCCTTCAGCCTGCACTACTGCGCCCGCACCCGGGCCGGGGCGGCATTTATTGCCCGGCTCGAGCAGGCGGCCTGGGCCGACCGCGTGCATCTGCATTTCAGCGACACGCAACGCCTCAATCTGAAAGCGGTGCTGAGCGACGTCCCGGCCAATACCCACGTCTACACCTGCGGTCCGACCCGGCTGATGGATGCCGTCACTGAGGAGGCGGCCCGCCTCGGTTATCGCCCGGAGCAGGTGCATCAGGAGTGCTTCAGCGCCGAAGTTGTCACCGGTGGTGCGGCCTTTGAGGTGGTCGCCGCCGCAAGCGGCATTACCGTCCAGGTGCTGGAGAACCAGACTATCGTCGAGGCGCTGGCCCAGGCCGGGCTGAAGGTGTGCGTCTCCTGCAAACAGGGGATCTGCGGCAGCTGCCTGACCGACGTGCTGGAAGGGGAGCCGGACCATCGCGACAGCTACCTGACCGACGAAGAGAAAGCCGACGGCGACCAGATGTTGTTGTGCTGCTCCCGGGCGAAAAGCGCCCGTTTAGTCATCGATCTGTGAGGAAACCCTTATGACACTGCAAACCGAATTTCGTAACGCGATGGCACAGCTGGGGAGTGCGGTCTCGGTGATCACCACCGACGGCCCGGCGGGTAAATTTGGCTTTACCGCTTCTGCCGTCTGCAGCGTCACGGACTCGCCGCCGACGCTACTGGTCTGCATGAACCGCAACTCCTTTGCCAATGAACACTTCAAGCAGAACGGGGCGCTGTGCGTCAACGTCCTCTCCAGCGACCACCAGGATCTCTCCGGGGTCTTCGCCAACGCCAGCCTGCGCTCCGAGCAGCGTTTTGCGTATGACTCCTGGCAGGTGATGGTCAGCGGCGCGCCGGTGCTCAGCTCGTCGGTCGCCAGCTTCGACTGCCTGATCGACACCTGTCATGAAGTGGGTAGCCACACCGTTTTCTACTGCCAGGTGCAGGCGATACGCATCAGCGAAGCGCCGCGCGGGCTGGTCTACTTCAACCGTCGCTACCATGCCATCGGGCATGATGTGGAAGCGTAAAACCAACTATAAGGGTAACGCTGATGAGCAATGTCGTGACTGAAAACCGCAACGCTGCGGCTGCCGTTCCACACGATGCCGGGCAGATGCGCAAGCTGGTGTTCGCCTCGGTACTGGGTAATGCCCTGGAATGGTATGACTTCTTCCTCTACGGCACCGCTGCGGCGCTGGTGTTTGGCCCGCTCTTCTTCCCGGTGGGCGGCGACCCGATGCAGGGCACGCTGTTGGCCTTCTCCGGTTTTGCGGTGGGCTTCCTCGCCCGTCCGCTGGGCGGGATCGTCTTTGGTCATCTCGGGGATCGCTACAGTCGCAAGATGACCCTGATCATGACCCTGACCCTGATGGGGGCCACCACCTTTGTCATCGGCCTGCTGCCGACCTACGCGCAGATCGGCATCTGGGCGCCGCTCTCCCTGATCACGCTGCGCTTTTTACAAGGCGTGGCATCGGGCGGCGAGTGGGGCGGCGGGGTGCTGATGCTGAGCGAGAATGCCCCCGCGTCCCGTCGCGGCTACTTTACCGCCTGGAGCCAGATGGGGGTCTCCGGCGGGTTTGTCCTCTCCGCCTTCGCCTTTTACCTGGTGCAGAAGTTGCCGGAAGCGGAGCTGATGAGCTGGGGCTGGCGTGTGCCCTTCCTGCTGAGCATCGTCATCTTCCTGGTCGGGGTCTATATCCGTAAAAACATCCGCGAGAGCAAAGCCTTTACTCAGGCAAAACCGGAAGAAAAACACGAGAAGATCCCGCTGATGGTGCTGGTGCGCGAGCACCCGAAAGCGCTGATGCAGGCTATCGCCCTGCGCCTGCCGGAGAATGGCGCCTCCTATATCTTCTTCACCTTCTCGGTGGTTTACGCCAAACACATCGGTATCGGCACCGGGGAGATCATCAGCGCCGTGACTCTGGCGATGCTGGTGGAGTTCTTCTCCATTCTCTTCTGGGGCGCGCTCTCGGATCGCATTGGCCTCAAGCCGGTCTACTACATCGGCGTCATCGGCCTGCTGGTGATGGCTTTTCCGTTCTTCTGGCTGCTCTCTACCGGCGACTACGGCTGGATCATGCTGGCGATGCTGCTCGGCCTGCCGTTCTGCCACGGGGCGATGATCGGCACCCAGCCCTGCATCATGAGCGACCTGTTCCCGGTGCGCGTGCGCTACTCCGGCCTGGCGCTGGGGCATGAGGTGGGCTCGATCTTCTCCGGCGGCCTGGGGCCGATGCTGGCGGTGGCCTTGCTGATGCATTTCGACGCTTCCTGGCCGATCTCCCTGCTGCTGATGGCCTATGCCCTGCTGGCGTGGATCGCCCTGCGCAGCCTGCCGTCCTCCCATAAAAATAACGAGGTAAGCGAATGATTGATAAACGGATTGCCGCCACCGACGGTGCCGTGGCGGATATTTTTGACGGCGCGGTGGTGATGGTGGGCGGATTTGGCGCCGCCGGACAGCCCGCCGAACTGCTCGATGCCCTGATCCGCCGCAAGCCGCGGGATCTGACCTTGATCAGCAACAACGCCGGGAACGGTGACTATGGCCTGGCGGCGTTGCTGAAAGCTGGCTGCGTGAAGAAGGTGATCTGCTCCTTCCCGCGCCAGACCGACTCCTGGGTCTTTGACGATCTCTACCGCCGCGGCGAAGTCGAGCTGGAGCTGGTCCCGCAGGGCAATCTCGCGGCACGTATTCAGGCGGGCGGCTCCGGGCTGGGGGCGATCTTCACCCCCACCGGGTTTGGCACCGAGCTGGCGGCGGGCAAAGAGACCCGCCATATCGACGGCAAAGATTATGTCCTCGAGTACCCGTTAAAAGCCGATTTCGCCCTGATCAAAGCTCTGAAGGCCGACCGCTGGGGCAACCTGGTCTACGACAAAACTGGGCGCAACTTCGGGCCGATCATGGCCGCCGCCGCCCGCTGCACCATTGCCCAGGTGAGCGAGATTGTCGCCCTCGGCGAGCTCGACCCGGAGGCGGTGGTGACGCCGGGGATTTTTGTCCAGCGCGTGGTGACGATCGCGCCGCAACGTCTGCCGCAGAGCGCATAAGGAGAGCCCGTGAATAAACTGACCCATCAACAGCTGGCCGAACGCATTGCCCGCGACATCCCGGAAGGGGCCTACGTCAACCTGGGGATCGGCCTGCCGACGCGGATTGCCAACTATCTCCCCGCCGATCGCGAGATCTTCCTGCACAGCGAAAACGGCATTCTCGGGATGGGGCCAGCGCCGGAACCGGGCTGTGAAGATCCGGAGCTGATTAACGCTGGCAAACAGCCGGTGACGCTGCTGGCGGGCGGCTGCTATTTCCATCACGGCGACTCGTTCACCATGATGCGCGGCGGCCACCTGGATATCTGCGTGCTGGGGGCTTATCAGGTCTCCGAGCGCGGCGATCTGGCGAACTGGAGCACCGGCGAGCCCTCTTCAATTCCCGCCGTCGGCGGGGCGATGGATCTGGCGATTGGCGCGAAGCGCGTCTATGTGATGACCGAACATCTGACCCGCCAGGGCGACTGCAAAATCGTCAAAGCCTGCACCTATCCACTCACCGGCATGGCCTGTATCGACCGGATCTACACCGACATGGCGGTGATGGATATCACAGCCGAAGGTATTGTGGTGCGCGAGCTGTTCGGCGACGTGACGGCGGAATACCTCCAGTCCGTCACCCCGGTGACACTGACTTTTGCCCTTAACGCCGAAACCGAGGAGGCGTGAATGGATCTCGAATATCGCCTCGACGGCCCGGAAGCGGCCCCGCTGCTGGTGCTCTCCAACTCGCTCGGTACCACCTGGGAGATGTGGCAGGAACAGATGACCGACTTTACCCGCCATTTTCGCGTGCTGCGCTACAACACGCGCGGGCATGGCCGCTCCCCGGTTTCGGCTGGGGGAATCACTCTCGACTCGCTGGGGCAGGACGTGATTGCCCTGCTCGATCATCTGGATATTGAGCGCGCCTTTTTCTGCGGCATCTCCCTCGGTGGGATGACCGGGATGTGGCTCAACCGCCACGCCCCATCGCGTTTTGATCGCATCGTGGTGGCGAACACCGCGGCAAAAATCGGCGAGTCCAGAGACTGGCTGCAGCGTGCCGGGACGGTGCGCCAGCAGGGGATGGCCCCTGTCGCCAGTACCGCGGCAGAACGCTGGTTCACGGCGGTATTCCGTGAGGGTAATCCCGGCCAGGTGGCGCTGCTGATTGACAGCCTGGCCGATACCCCCGCCGAGGGGTACGCCGCCTGCTGCGAAGCGCTGGCCGCTGCCGATCTGCGTAGTGACGTGGCTGCCATGCTGCGCCCAATGCTGGCTATCGCAGGGGAGGAAGATCTGGTCACCACCGTGTCGGACGCCCAGTGGATCGCGGCTCAGGCGAAGCAGACAGAGTATGTGGCGTTACCCGCCTCGCACCTGTCGAACGTCGCCTGCCCGGAAGCCTTTAATCAGCAGGTGCTGACCTTTTTAACCCGCAGGAGCATGACATGACCCTCACCATAGAATCCCTGGCCTGCTGGCTGGTGGACATTCCCACCATCCGCCCACACAAGCTGTCGATGGCCACCATGGGTTGCCAGACGCTCACCATCGTCAGAATGGATTGCGCGAACGGCGTTACCGGCTGGGGCGAAGCCACCACCATCGGCGGCATGAGCTATGGCCCGGAAAGCCCGGAAGCGATCAAATCCGCCATTGAAACCTATCTCACCCCGCTGCTGTGTGGCCAGTCGTTCAGCGGCGTGGCGCAGCTCGCCGACAGGATGAACGCCCACGTGAAGGGCAACACTTTTGCCAAATCCGCCCTCGAAACCGCCTTTCTCGATGCCCAGGGCAAGGCGCTGGGGCTGCCGGTGAGTTCACTCCTGGGCGGGGCGTTGACTCAGCGCCTGCCGGTACTCTGGACCCTGGCGAGCGGCGACACGCAGAAAGACATTGAAGAGGGCAAACGCCTGCTGGCAGAGGGGCGACACAACACCTTCAAGCTGAAAATCGGTGCCCGTAGGCTGGAGGAGGACGTTCGCCACGCTCTGGCGATCAAGGCCGCGCTGGGCGACGAGGTGAGCGTGCGAGTGGACGTCAACCAGGCCTGGGATCTGACCACCGCCATCAAAGGGATGACGCAGCTACAGGCGGGCGGTATCGACCTGGTGGAACAGCCGATCCCGCTGTGGGATCGGCAAGGGCTTATCGCCCTCAGCCAGCGCTTTGCGGTGCCGATCCTCGCCGACGAAGCGGTGGCGACCAGCCATGACGGCTACGCCCTGGCGAGCGGCGGCTTTACCGGGGCGTATGCCCTGAAGATCGCCAAAGCGGGCGGCCCGGCGCAGGCCCTGAAGCTGGCGCATGTGGCGCAGGCGGCGGGTGTGGCGCTGTACGGCGGCACCATGCTGGAAGGGACGCTCGGCACCGTCGCCTCGCTGCACGCCTGGTCGACGGTGAAGATGCAGTGGGGCACCGAGATGTTCGGCCCGCTGCTGCTGAAGGATGACATCGTGGTCCGTCCGCTCGCGTTCAGCCAGGGAGAGGTGACATTACCGCAGGGGCCGGGATTAGGCGTTGAAATCGATGAAGACAAGCTGCGTCATTACGCACGTCAATAAAAGGAAAACGCGATGCTTTTTAAAGTGGAAATGACGGTCAATATCCCGTCCTCGCTGCCCGGGGCAGAAGTGGAAGCGATCAAGGCAAAAGAGAAAGCCTACTCCCAGCGCTTACAGCGTGAAGGTAAGTGGCCGCACATCTGGCGCGTGGTCGGACAGTACGCCAACGTCAGCATTTTTGACGTGGCGGACAACCAGGAGCTGCACGATATCCTGACCGCGCTGCCGCTCTACCCGTGGATGGAGATCAGCGTGCAGCCTCTGTGTACGCATCCCTCATCCATTCATCACTCGCAATAACAACAAACGTACCCTACAAAGAGGAATATGCAATGTCTGTGAATCCTGCGCATCAAACCGAACTGGAATCCTTACTGGCGATCAGCAGCGGCTTAAATTCCACCGGCGGTAACGATCGTTTAAAGAACATCATGCACCAGCTGCTGAGCGACCTGTGCAAGACTATCAAGCAGTTCGACGTCACGGATGAAGAGTTCTGGATTGCGGTGAACTACCTTAACGAGCTGGGCAGACGCCAGGAAGCGGCGCTGCTGGCGGCGGGACTGGGTCTGGAGCACTATCTGGATATGCGTGCCGACGAGAAGGAAGCCGCATCCGGCAATGACGTGGGCACTCCGCGCACCATCGAAGGGCCGCTATATGTCGCCAACGCCCCGCTGAGCGAAGGCTTTGCCCGTATGGACGACGGGAAAGAGCAGGGCGAAGTCATGTGGTTGCAGGGCCAGGTGACCGATCTGAACGGTAAGCCGGTGGCGGGCGCGATTGTGGATATCTGGCATGCTAACACCCTCGGCGGCTATTCGTTCTTCGACCAGTCCCAGAGCGAATACAACCTGCGCCGCCGCGTGCGCACCGGGGAAGATGGCCGCTACGCCGTGCGCAGCATCGTGCCGTGCGGCTACGGCTGCCCACCGGATGGCCCGACCCAGAAGCTGCTGACTGCGCTTGGCCGCCACGGCAACCGCCCGGCCCACGTGCACTTCTTTGTATCCGCGCCGGGGTACAAACACTTGACCACCCAGATCAACCTCAACGGGGATGAGTATCTCTGGGATGACTTTGCCTTCGCGACCCGCGCGGAGCTGATTGCGGACCCGGTGAAGGTAACGGACGCGGCTGTGGCGCAGGCGCGCGATCTCGCAGGGGAGCATACGGAGGTGAACTTTAACTTTACGCTGGTGAAGGCGGCAGAAAGCGAGGAAGAGCAGCGAGGGAAGCGAGCGCGGGTGATGGAATAAGGGTTTGTAGAGTGAAAGAGCCGGGTCCGCAGTAAGCGGGCCCGGTTTCTGTTTATGTTCAGGGGAGAGACTTGCGCTCCTCCTGAGATATACAGTGCACAAGGTCAGGGCATCGCGAGACGATCGTTCATCTCTTCAAATAACGCTATCAAGTGATCGGCAACGACTCTGACTCGCCGGGAGTGTGCCAGGTCTGAGTGCATAACTAACCATAATGTCTGATCCACGCCAATATCTGAATTTACGCAGTGCAGCGCGTTTTCCCTCGCCATAAAGTGCGGCAAAATCCCAAGCCCCAGACCCGCCGAAACGGCCGATAATTGTGCTGCCAGCGTATTCGCTTCAACCCGGCAGGGCCTGCCCCGCAGCATCCGTGTTATCCACCGCGCAGCGGGCAGGTGCTGATGAGATTCCGACCAGCCAATATACTGCCCATGACTGAGCAGTAACTCAGTGGCATCACCTTGCCATTTTTTTAAGTATGTCCGGTCGGCGTAAAGCCCGAATCCCACGGTGCCAAGCCGCTTCAGCGTCAGATTTCCGCTGTCAGGTTTAACCATACGTATCGCTAAATCGGCATCCCTGCGATGCAGATTGACCGACGACACGCCGCTGAGTACTTCAACCCGCAGATCGGGGTAGCTATCCAGCAGCCCTGTCAGCGAAGGAAGAATAAAATGCGTGGCCAGGTTGTCGGATGTTGCCAGCCGAACAAGCCCGGCGACGTTAACCTGTAATTTTGCAGACTCCCCGAAGGCAAGCCCTGCACTTTCAAGCGCCTCTGCCCGCTCCAGAAGCGCTTCCCCGTCATCCGTTAACCGATAGCCGCTCTGATGTCTGCTGAATAGCGGTACTGCCAGCGAGCTTTCAAGCCGATCCAGTCTTCTTGAGAGCGTGGCAATACCCATATTCATGGCCTCCGCTGCGCCACTCAGCGTCCCCGCGCGGGCAATGGCCAGAAATACCCGTGTATCGTCCCAGTTGAAATCTGCTTTCATATTTTCCGATTATGGAAAACGGCTCTCCGTTTTCAGCTCTGTTTTATCACTTATCGCAGGATGATACTGCAATCCTCACAAGGAGATAAACATGCAAAAACGTAATCTGACTTCCTCCCTCACGGTCTCTGCGCTTGGTCTGGGTTGTATGGGTATGAGCGAATTCTATGGGCCACGTGACGACGAGGCGTCGTTAGCGGTGCTGGATAAAGCGCTGGACCTGGGAATGAATTTCCTCGACACGTCTGATACCTATGGCCCCTGGCACAACGAGGAATTACTGGGAAAATTCATTAAAACACGTCAGCCCGCCCTGAAGCTGGCAACAAAATTTGGCATTGTGCGACAGCCCGGCGAATACAAAAGAGAGCTCTGCAACAGACCCGACTACGCGCGCAAAAGCTGCGAAGCGTCGCTTAAACGCCTTGGGGTGGAGCATATTGATCTCTACTACGTGCATCGTATTGACAGCAAAACCGCGATTGAAGAGACGATGGCCGGGTTGGCGGAGCTGGTTAAGGAGGGGAAAATTGGCCACATCGGATTATGTGAGGTCAGTGCTGAGACGCTCCGGCGCGCTCACGCGGTTCATCCTGTCGCGGCGGTTCAGACAGAGTATTCCCTCTGGAGTCGTGAGGCCGAGGCCAGTGTCATTCCACTGTGTAAAACGCTTGGGATAGGGTTTGTGGCCTATTCGCCCCTTGGACGAGGCTTTCTGACGGGCAGATTTCAACATGAGCCGGTACCTCAGAATGGCGATTTTCGCAGTACGCTTCCTCGCTTCCAGGCAGAGAACCTGGCAAAAAATCACTCACTGGTGGAGGTAATAACCGCCCTTGCCCTCAGTAAAGGCTGCACACCCTCACAGATTGCGCTGGCCTGGTTACTTGCGCAGGCAGACAACATTGTACCCATCCCGGGCACCTGCAATCTCCAGCATCTTAGCGAAAACGCCGCGGCGCTTGATCTCCAGCTCAGCGGTGACGAGCTGGACGCGTTGCGGATCGCGCTATCCACTCTCCCGGTTGTCGGAGAACGCTATACGCCAGAAGGGATGAAAGGCGTGGGAGCCTGATTCTGCTCCTCCCCGCACCGCTTCAGATATTTCCCCGCTTTCTTTGAAGAGTATTTATGAGATGAACGATACCGTATTACAGGTAAATCCGGTGCCAGCGCGCACCTGGTTAGCAGTAGCTGCGCTCGGGATAAGCGCGTTTTCGATTGTCACCAGCGAACTTGCACCCGTAGGTATGCTCAGCGCGCTGGCGGAGGATTTTAATCAGCCTGAATCCGGGGCGGGGCTTGCGGTGACGGCTTATGGCTGGGTTGCCGCACTGGCCGCCTTGTTGTCCGGCGCGATGCCGTCACGCATATCGCGTAAGGCTCTGCTCGTTGGACTGATACTGTTTCTGGCGCTCTCTTGCCTGGCCGTGACCCAGGTTCACACGATGAGTCTGTTTATGACGGCACGTATGGCGGGGGCGCTGGCCCACGGTGTTTTCTGGGCGTTGATCGGCGCAGTGGCTGTACAGCTTGTTCCGCAAGAGAGGCTTGGTCTGGCTACCTCCGTGATATTTGGCGTCGTTTCGGCGGCCAGCGTGATGGGCGTTCCATTGGCCAGTTTTGTTGCAAACATGACCGGTTGGCGCCATGCATTTACGATGATTTCCCTGCTGTCATTGGCTGCCGCCTCTCTCTTATTCTGGACGCTCCCGACAATAAAGGCGCCCCAACCACTGAGGCTGGATGTGTATCGTGGGCTGGTTAAAAATCCGGTGCTACTCACTCTCTATGGCGCGACTGCCTCTATTATTTCGGCGCACTTTGCGGCATTCACCTATCTTGAGCCTCTGCTGACCCAAACCCGGAATGTCCCGATGGCTTCCGTTTCTGGACTGTTACTGATTTCAGGCCTCTCCGGACTGCTGGGGAATGTTGTTGCCGGTAAACTTATCGATCGACACATTAAGTTGCTGATTTTGATCGCTTTGCTCCTCAGCGCAGGTGTGTTGGGGATGCTTGGTATGAAGAGTGTTGCCGCACCTTCGCTCTGGCTCACTGGCATGCTTCTGGCCATCTGGGGCGCCGCTATGGCAATTGTGTTCGTTGGGTTGCAGACCTGGCTGCTCCGTTGCGCGAAAGAGGCCGCACAGCCTGCACCAGCCATCTATGTCGCCATTTTCAATGCAGCCATCGGTACGGGGGCACTTGCCGGTGGGCAGGTATCGGCAAGGGTTGGTCTTCAGGAGATGGTGTTACTGGCTGCGCTTGTTATCCTGGGCAGCATAGCACTAGTTGTAATGTTAAAAAGCTCAGAAAAAGAACCTTCATTCTGAAGCCGCGTTATCGGGTTTGAACCCAAGGAGAGACGCGTCAGAGGACGCGTCGATGATCAGAAGGAAAGGTGCGCATAAAATAGAATTCGCCTGCGCAATCTCCTTTACCGTCAGGGCCTGGGCGAAATGGCAGCGTAAAAAGCCTTTTGCCTGACGGATATCGGCCCGCAAAAAGAGTTGTTGCGAGCCTTTCACGGTGCGCTCGTCGTAATGCCCAACCGGTGCGGGTACATCACATACTCTTTTTCCAGCGGGTCGTTGCTCTGCTTCATCCCGCTGGAACGCCTCGCCGGTACGGGATTCGCCGGGAGCAATAAGCATTACCGAGCTGCGGCAGCAATGCCGTTTTGTCGTGCCACCTTCGCGTCTCCCACAACCTGAAGAAATTTCACTGCTAAGCGGGATTTTACTATAGCGTTTGCTGTTGATTCTTAAGATAGTTATTGAGCTAAGTAATATAAGGGAAGAAACGATGTTGATGAAGATAAATACCGGCCATCCCGCGTCCGCCACGGACGAATTTCGGGCCGGTATTGCTGCCTGTCTCCCCACCATTGCGGGCTACTGGAGCATTGGCTTTGCTGCGGGGGCGATAGGCACACTCTCCGGGTTTACCACCGGGCAAATCGCGCTGTTGGCCAGCGCGCTCTACGCCGGTTCGGCGCAGTTCCTGTTTTACTCACTCTGGGCCGCAGGGGCGGAAATGGCCTCCGTGGTGCTGAGCGTGCTGCTGGTCAACCTGCGCTACCTGCTGATGAGCTCCTCCATGAGCGTTTTTTTTCGTGACTACACCACCCTGCAGAAAGTGGTCAGCGGGCTGTTGCTGACCGACGAAACCTTTGGCGTGGCGGTGCAGCGCGCCAGCCCGCAGGGCAAAATCAGCTACCCCTGGATGCTGGGGCTGAATATTACCGCCTGGCTGAACTGGATCATCGCCTGTGTGGCCGGAGCATGGCTGGCAACCACGTTGCCCGCCTCGCTGATGGAGGGGCTGGGTTTTAGCCTGGTGTCTATGTTTATCGGCCTGATCCTGATGATGTGGTTTGCCAGCCGCAGGAAGATCCTCGAAACCATCAATATTGTCGTCGCGGTGGCGATCACGCTGCTGGCTGCCGGGAGTAGCTCGCTCAGTCTGGTGGTCATTCTGGCTGCATCCCTGGCCGCCACGCTGGCGACGCTGCTGTTACGCGCCCGGAAAGGAAAATAAGATGGAAAGAAATATTCTGCTGGCGATCCTCGCCTCGGCGCTGGTCACCGCGCTGATGCGCACCGTGCCGATCTTGCTCTTATCCCGCTTTCGGCTGCCGGAAGTGTTGCTGCAGTGGCTGAGCTTTATCCCCTCCGCCATCATGGCCGCCCTGGTTGCCGCCGAACTGATGAGTAAACCTGCAATGACCGATTCGGGGATCAGCATCTCGCTGCTGGCGGCGGCGTTTGCCACTCTGGTGGGCATTCTTACCCGCGGATTATTTGCCACGGTGATCGCGGGAGTGGTGGCGTTTTGCGCGGCGGGGTACTTTTTAGGCACTTAATCTGCAAAAAATAAGGCCCGATTGTTGGGCCTGTTGCTGGAAGCTACGCTCAGATGTCGGGTTATTCTCGCCCAGATGATGCATTTAGTTTTTTGCGAAGTAGGGTGGCAGAAGATCGTTTTTTAACTGCAGCCAGTTCGGCTTTAAGATCGTGAATATATGCCTCTGCACTGATGCCGTGAGTGTGCAACTCCGCAGATGTTAATGCCTGAAATACTCTCTTTTCCCTGTCACCAGGGGCAAGAAGAGCGGAATGTTCATGCTTATTGCAATACGACATAGCAGGCTCTCCCTTCTGTAACTCTCTTGTAGGCATGGAAATCTCCCTGTATCAGCGGTCGCGGCGTTCTTTTTGGCAACCCTGTGTGCGGATTTTAGCGCGGTACATTTTTTAACCCAAGCAGAACGTCATAGATCTCTTCCACAGAAGTGCGGCGCCCCTTATCCACCACGCCTCCAGAAGCCGCCTGAAAAACAAATCCCCCAATGTGAAGTTTCTCTGCGTGAGCGATTAGGGCCAGGGAAACTGATTGCAAAACAACAGCGCTGCCTAATCCTTTGAATTTAATATGACGAAAATCAGCCAGGCCCCCCATACCGTCGAAAGTATCAAACAGACTTCAGCCATTCCATTGATCGGGAATGGAATGGCTGGCGGCATTTCATATCCGATCTGAGTAAATGTCGCTTCATCTAACAGACTGCCCACAATCACGGTATATACCTCGTGACCAGCAACAAAGACGTAGCTGTGATGAACCCGATGATCGTAGACGAATCTTTTTCTCCTCATACCATAATCGACAAGAAAAACCTCTTCTTCTATACGCACTTATTGCTCCCTGCATACAACGCCTGATAGTTCCCTGGCACAATGGCAAATGTGCCGCAATGCGGTCACTTTATGACCGTGATTGAAGTATGAAAACCCACAATCTGGTATTACATGGATTTACTTTTGGCTTTGCGAGACCTCTTCCAGAAAGGCCTGCCGGGCACTTTCGCTTGCCTGGCCTACACATTGCGCCGGCTGGTGATACAGTGAATAGAGGCAATCACTGAACAGGGAATATGCACATGTACGAACACCCGCTTCGCAATATCATTAAGGCGTGTGACAGGGCGATCTCAGCCAAAGATTTCGACTCGCTGATGGAGCACTACGCAGACGACGCCGCGCTGGTGATTAAGCCCGGTATGATCGTTAAAGGTAAAGACAATATCCGTAGCGCCTTTATTTCCATCTCTGATTATTTTCAGGATCAGCTCGTCGTGAAGCAGGGCGATATCCAGATCATTGAAGGCGGAGGCGATGCGCTGGTGATCATGGAATCCCAGCTTTTTTACCCGGATGACCAGGGCGTTACAACAGAGATAACCCGGCGTGCAACCTATGTATTCCGTCTGGAAAATGACCGCTGGCTGTGTACCATCGACAATTCCTACGGAACGTCAGTGTTAGATGCTGAACCCACCTGACCTTTTTATTTGCTGACCGACGTCGAATTGAACAGAGAGAGCATCACCGATCCGGGCAACACACCGGATCGGTGACGGCGTGAGAAGAGATTAGAGGGCGCGGATCTCTTTTGAGCGCAGACTCAGGCGGACGGGCACCGATTTGTACGACGGCGTACCGCTCTCTTTATCGAGATAATCCAGCGGAACCAGCACGTTTGCTTCCGGGTAGTAGCCAGCAACCGTGCCAGGGGCAATGCTGTAAGCCACCACGGTGATGTCATCCAGACGCTGCTGTGAGCCGGGGAGGGCGGTATGAATATCTACCCGATCGCCATGCTCCAGCCCCAACTGTTGCATATCCTCTTCGTTCATAAACAGCACGTCGCGCCGACCGAACACCCCGCGATAGCGGTCATCCAGGGCATAGATGGTCGTGTTGTACTGGTCGTGACTACGCAGTGTAACCAGACGCAGCACGCGCTCGCCTTCGCCCGGGCTGTTCTCACTCACGCCCTCAAACAGCGAAAACATCGCCTTGCCGCTGGCGGTGGGCCAGACACGCTCCGTGGGCGGCAGCGGCATTCGAAATCCGCCCGGCACCCGGATGCGGGCGTTGAAGTTCTCAAAGCCCGGCAGTGTCTGCTCGATAGCGTCGCGAATGCGGTCATAATCCTCCACCAGACCCAGCCAGTCGGTTTTGGTGTGGGGCAGGGTGGCGTGGGCGATACCGGCGACAATGGCGGGCTCCGAGCGTAGCCAGGGAGAGGCCGGTTTGAGCTTGCCGCGGGAGGCATGCACCATCGACATCGAGTCTTCCACGGTGATCGACTGCTGGCCGCTCTGCTGCATATCCAGTTCGGTGCGCCCCAGGCAGGGGAGAAGATATGTCTCTTTCCCGACCAGCAGATGGGTGCGGTTCAGCTTGGTGGCGACATGTACGCTGAGATCGAGACGTTTCAGCGCCGCAAACGCCCTGTCGTGATCGGGCATCGCCACCGCAAAATTCCCCCCGAGGCAGAGGAGCGCTTTGGCCTCGCCGTTGATCATCGCCTGCGCCGCCTGTACCGCGTCGTGGCCGTGGGTGGCTGGTGGGGTAAAGCCGAACACCGTGCCCAGCCGGTCCAGAAAGGCCGCGGTCGGTTTTTCGGTGATCCCCACGGTGCGGTTTCCCTGCACGTTGGAGTGGCCGCGTAACGGACAGATGCCCGCGCCGGGTTTGCCAAAATTGCCGCGCAGCAGCAGGAGATCGGCGATCAAACGCACATTGGCGGTACCCTTGTTGTGCTGGGTGATCCCCATGCCGTAGGTGATGATGGTGGCGCTGGACTTAGCGTAGAGGCGCGCCACGTTCTCCAGATCGGCGCGCTTCAGGCCAGACTCGCGCTCGATGGCCTCCCAGCTCGTGGCGGCGATATCGGTGGCAAAGTCGGTAAACCCTTGCGTGTGGGTGGTGATAAAGTCGTGATCCAGCGCATCCAGCACCAGCAGATGTTTTGCGATACCTTTTAACGCCGCGGCATCGCCCCCGGCTTTCACCTGATAGTACGTCGAGGCGATATTGGTGGCGCTGTATGTCGCCATCTCTTTGACATTTTGCGGATCGGCGAAGCGCTCCAGCGCCGTTTCGCGCAGCGGGTTAAAAACGATAATCGGTACGCCCCGGCGGGAGAGCTCGTGCAGGGTGCCCATCATCCGTGGATGGTTGGTGCCCGGGTTATGGCCGATGGAGATCACCAGCTCAGTATGGTCGAAATCTTCCAGCGAGACGGTGCCTTTGCCAATCCCGATGGAGCGGGGCAGGCCGACGCTGGTGGCCTGGTGGCACATGTTAGAGCAGTCGGGAAAATTATTGGTGCCCAACTGACGGGCAAACAGCTGATACAGGAAGGCGGCTTCGTTTGACGCGCGCCCGGAGGTGTAAAACTCCACCTCATCAGGGGCCAGCCCGCGCAGCACTTCGCCGATACGGGCAAAGGCTTCGTCCCACGCCACCGGGCGAAAGGTGTCGCTCTGTGGATCGTATTTCATGGGATGGGTCAGGCGTCCATATCCTTCCAGCTCAAAATCGCTTTTTGACCACAGGGTACTGACGGTGTGCTCAGCGAAAAATTCCGGGGTGACACGCTTTGTGGTCGCTTCCCAGGTCACCGCCTTGGCGCCGTTCTCGCAAAACTGAAAGGTGGATTTGTGTTCTCTGTCGGGCCAGGCGCAGCCCGGGCAGTCGAAGCCATCGGGCTGGTTGGTGCGCAGCAGCGTGGCGGGGGCGTCGAAGGTGTCCATCTGCGTACGCACGGCAATCGCCGTGGCTTTTAAGGCGCCCCAGCCGCCCGCAGGACCGGCGTAATGGCGAATGCCGGGTACCGCTCGTCTGTTGTTGCTCATCTGCACTCCTGTCTTAAGCGGGTATTAGTAATGGCGATGCCTGATTTGACTGTCGATCGAAACCCATCTCAATCACATATAGTTTTCATCTTAATTACAAATTATTCACAGTTCAGTTCACAAATCCATCATCAGATGCGTGTGGGTGGATGTTAATGGTTGTATATACATGTTCTGTCATATGGCGTTGCATGGGTATAGCAGGGTCTCTGACGGGCATTAATCATCCACTCAGAGAGGAAACTATGTCGTCTTTTTCATCTTCAGAAGCGCAGTCAAAGCGCGGCGGGACGCGAATTTCGGAAACACGATCCATCGATTACATCCCGGATAATGAACGGCACGGCCACCCCTTCAGCCAGTTTACGCTGTGGTTTGGCGGCAATCTGCAGATCACCGCCATTGTAACCGGGGCGCTGGCAGTGGTGCTGGGCGGGGATGTGGTGTGGTCCATCATTGGCTTGCTGGTGGGGCAGGTGCTGGGCGCGGTGGTGATGTCATTTCATGCCCTGCAGGGTCCGCGCCTCGGGCTGCCGCAGATGATCATCAGTCGCGCCCAGTTTGGTGTGCTGGGCGCGGTGATCCCGCTGGCGCTGGTGTGCGTGATGTATGTCGGCTTCTCCGCCAGCGGGACAGTGCTGGCAGGACAGGCGATGGCCAGGCTGCTGTCGGTCTCGAACGTGGCCGGTATGATCCTGTTCAGCGCGATCATTATCGTGATTGCGGTGCTGGGATATAAGGTGATCCACAAGCTCGGCAAGGTAGCGAGCGTGGTGGGGGTGCTGGCGTTTGTCTATCTGTTTATCGCTCTGTTGATCGCGAGCGATGTGGGCGCTGTGATGCAGAATAACCACTTCTCGATGCCGATGTTCCTGCTGGCGGTGTCGCTCTCCTCCTCATGGCAGATCGCCTTTTGTCCCTACGTCTCCGACTATTCCCGCTACCTGCCGCGGGACGTCTCAGGGGTGAAGACCTTTCTCTCCGTCTTCAGCGGTACGGTGCTGGGCACCCAGGCGTCCATGACCCTCGGGGTGATCACCGCGGCAATCGCCGGCAGCGCCTTCAAGGGGCATGAGGTGAGTTACATTGTCGGGCTGGGTAAAAGCGAGGCGATGGCGATGGTGATCTACTTTGCGATCTGCTTTGGCAAAATCACCTTTACCACCCTCAACGCCTACGGCAGTTTTATGTCGTTGACCACCATTGTCTCGGGTTTTCGTCGACAGACGACGCTGAGCCAGAAAAGCCGCGTCACCTTCGTGGTCCTGATGGTGACCCTCTCATGCGTGATTGCGCTGCTGAGCGAACCGGCGTTCCTGAAGCATTTCACCCATTTCCTGCTGTTCCTGTTGGCCTTTTTCGTACCGTGGAGCGCCATCAGCCTGACCGATTACTTTATTATCTCCCATAAAGCGGTAGATATTCCGGCGCTGTTCGATTCCCGTGGTCGCTACGGGCACTGGAACATGTTTGCCATCAGCGTCTATATTGTTGGCGTGTTGATCCAGCTGCCGTTTATTGAAAACCCGCTCTACCACGGCTCACTGACCTGGCTGTTTGCCGACAACGATGTCTCGTGGGTGATTGGGTGGTTCTGCACCGCAGCGCTCTATTATGGCTTGCGGCGTTTTGATCGGCGGGTGCTGCCGACAGAGACGATCTATCCGGCGTCGGGCAGGTGAAAGAGATGTCAGCGATCCCGCAGGTCAAACGGGATCGCGGCTCTTTTACCGGGCGGTAAAAGCAAAACCTTCGTCGGCCCAGCCGGTCATTCCGCCAATCATAATTTTCACCGGGCGGCCCATCTGCGCCAGCTTCAGCGCGGCGCGATCCGCACCGTTGCAGTGCGGCCCGGCGCAATAGACCACAAACACTGTATCGGAGGGCCACTCCGCCATTCTTTGCTCGGTCATATCGCGATGTCGCAGGTGCAGCGCCCCAGGAATATGACGGCGGGCGAACGCCTCTGGACTGCCGACCACATGCAGCAACACAAAATCGACATCCCCCTCTTTAAACGCGGTATGCACATCGTCGCAGTCTGTTTCCACGCTCAGTCGCTGTAAAAAATGGTTTGCTGCGACATCTGGCGACGCAGCAGGATAATCAGTTACATAGCTCATAAACACCTCCAGGAATGAGTCTTTACTCTACGGCGGAGACGCGGCTTTGACAGCTGGCAGAAATGCCAGATAACATCAAGATCATGACAAAACCCATTGAGTGCGGTGATGAATAATCCTCTGGTGGTTGTGCTGGCCTATGACGGTCTCTGTACCTTTGAATTCGGTATTGCTGTCGAAATTTTTGCGCTGCCCCGCCCCGAGATGGGCGAGGAGTGGTATCGCTTTGCGGTGGCGGGCGTTGACCCGGGTGAGTTACGCGCAACGGGCGGCTTCAGGCTGGTGGTGGATGGCGGGCTGGAATTGCTGAGTGAGGCCGGAACGATCATCGTGCCCGGCTGGCGAGGGGCGGATGTTCCGGTGCCCGCCGCGCTGTGCGAGCAGCTTGTCGCGGCACATCGACGTGGGGCGAGGATCCTCTCTATCTGTTCCGGGGTCTTTGTGCTGGCCGCCGCAGGGTTACTCGACAACCGGCAGGCTACCACCCACTGGCGTTATACCGACCTGCTGCAACAGCGTTATCCCGCCATCAAGGTCACACCTGACGTGCTGTATATTGATAACGGTGATGTATTGACCTCCGCAGGCAGCGCGGCGGGTATCGATCTTTGTCTGCACCTGGTGCGCCGGGATTATGGCAGCGTGGCGGCCAACCGCGTCGCGCGTCGGCTGGTGGTGTCGCCCCATCGCGACGGCGGCCAGGCCCAGTTTATTCAGCAGGCGGTGCCTGTCGCTTATGAAGGCCATCGGCTTGGGGCACTCTTCGACTACCTGCACGCCAGACTTGCCGAGCCGCATACCGTTGAGTCGCTGGCAAAATTTGTCGGGATGAGCCCGCGTACCTTTTTGCGCCGTTTCAACGCCACTACCGGCAAGACGCCCGCCCAGTGGTTGCTCCATGCCCGCCTGAGCCGCAGCCAGGATCTGCTGGAGAATAGCCAGCTGTCGATTGAGCGTATCGCGGAGGAGGTGGGGTTTGGCAGCGTGGCGACGATGCGCCATCATTTCAAAAATCAGCTGTCGACGACGCCTGCGGCATACAGGAGAGGGTTTGCTGCGCCCGTGGAGTGAGTTTGGTAAAAGGATATGGGGTATGACCGGATGTAAGGTGATTATATACTGCTTTAGGTAGTTGATTTAACAATCTTTTCCTTTGCATAAGTTCTATAAATAAATCAATTATGTTTCATAAGAATATATCTCTGCGGCAGGGGATGTGGCAGGCTTTTAAAAACAACAACATTTTAAAAGCGAAATTTGTAAACAGAAGTTTTTGTATATAAAGTGTAACGGTCGATAAGGAAGCAGTAAAATTCAATCAAAAAATGTAAGGTGAAGGGTAATGAAATTAATCATACAAATTCCCTGCTTTAATGAAGCTGAAACGCTTGCTATTGCTTTGAATGCCCTACCCAGACACGTTACTGGTTTTGATAAAGTAGAATGGCTAATAATTGATGATGGCAGTACTGACAACACCGTCAATGTAGCCCGACAACATGGTGTTGACCATATCGTGAAGCATGCAGGAAATAAAGGGCTGGCAAAAGCTTTTATGACTGGCCTCGATGCATGCCTGAATTTGAATGCTGATGTCATTGTCAATACCGATGCAGATAACCAATACAGTGCCGATGACATTCCCCTTTTAGTAGCCCCCATACTTGAACATCGCGCTGAAATGGTTATCGGAGAGCGCCCCATCTCGTCGATAGAACATTTCTCTCCTGTAAAAAAATATCTGCAAAAATTGGGTAGTTGGGTTGTTCGGGTGGCAAGTAACACTAATATTCCCGATGCACCAAGTGGTTTCAGGGCTATGTCGCGAGCGACTGCACAAAAATTGATGGTTTCTAATGACTATACCTACACCTTAGAGACAATTATTCAGGCTGGCCAAAAAAACATTACTATTACCTCAGTATCAGTTCGTGTCAACGAAGATCTTCGTCCTTCGCGCTTGGTAAAAAGCATTTCATCCTATATTAAAAGAAGTATTATTACCATTGTTCGTATTTTTGTTATTTATCGACCATTCCGCTTTTTTGGCAGTATAGGCGCGGTGTTATTTTTGGCTGGGTTTTTATTGGGCGTACGTTTTCTCTTTAAATACCTCACTGGCGACGGGAATGGTTATGTTCAATCATTAATTCTCGCATCGATACTGATGGGTATGGGGTTCCAAACTATCCTTGTCGCATTTGTGACCGATCTTTTATCGGCAAACAGAAAGCTACTTGAAGATTTGCGATTCAAGGTCGCACAGCTTGAGTCAGGGCCGAAGACAAAAAATGATAATAATGATTAAGAGCAAATAAGAAGAGGTGATTATGGGTTTTAAAGTATCAGGTGGACAATCGGAAGACGGAGTCGTTTTTGGAAATGCTTTTGACAAGTATGGCTCTAAAAATCCTATTGTTAAATGGATGATGAAGGGATTTGACACTTCTCTTGAAAATTTTGTGGTACGAGCAAACCCGGAAACGATCCATGAAGTTGGCTGTGGCGAGGGTTTTTGGGTAAATAAATGGAATAGTCAGGGCTTGCGGGCTGTTGGCAGTGATTTTTCTTACGAGGTGATCTCTCTTGCTCAAGAGAATGCGGCAAATGCAGGGCTTGACTCTAATGTCTTTAGCGCAAAGAGTATCTACGATCTCAAGCCTGAAACCGATAGTGCAGATCTTATCGTGTGCTGTGAGGTAATGGAGCATTTGGAAGATCCAGATCGGGCAATGAAAGTCTTACAGAGTCTGGTTAAAAACTATCTCATTATCAGCGTTCCACGTGAACCCGTATGGTGCGTGCTGAATATGGCTCGCGGAAAGTATCTGAAAAATCTCGGGAACACGCCCGGCCATATACAGCACTGGTCAAAAAGGGCCTTTGTTACGTTCACAGGAAGGTATTTTAAGGTTATTGAGGTTTCTTCTCCCTTTCCCTGGACTATGTTAATGTGCGTGCCGCATGACAAAAAGTAATTTACGTAAGGCACTGAATTATACAGGAAGTATTATTGCTCTGCTGAGTGTCCTGTTTGTGGCGCATAGGATCCATGTCTATTGGGCTCAGATTCCAGATGACACCTTTACGTTAAAATTATTGGCATTACTTATGCTTCTTGCAGCCATTTATGGCGCGGCAAATGCACTCCTTGCCTCTGCGTGGCGGATACTGATGAAAAGTCTGGGACAGGCTATTAGCGGCCGGACAGCCACCAGAATTTATGGCCTGACACAGTTAGCTAAATACGTCCCGGGCAATATTTTCCAGTTTGCGGGTAGGCAGTTACTGGCTATGTCTTACGGCTTTTCCGGCAAAGCGATTGCTAAAAGCGCTTTTCTGGAACTACTGCTGTTGGTTCTTACGGGGGCTGGATTTACCCTCTGGATGTCGCCTCTGCTATACCCTGCATTTAGCGCCGTTTACGGACTGTCAGTTTTTATTATCATGGCGGCACTCATTGCCTGGGGGCTGAAATGGCGAGGCCATGCCGGGTTAATCATGGTCATAGCAAGATATTTCTTATTCCTGTTCATTTCCGGGACCGTATTCTTATGCGTATTGTATTCAATAGCCGATAGCTGGACGCTGACTTTGGTCCAGGTACTGCCTCTCATCGGTGCATATGTCATCGCGTGGCTTGCAGGCCTTGTCACTCCGGGTTCACCCGCCGGAGTAGGCATCAGAGAATTTTTGCTGATTCTAATGTTAAAGCCTTTCTTTGCTGAAATTGACATTGTCGTAGCGGTGATTTTAAGTCGAATGACCACGGTTGTTGGCGATTGTGTATTTTACCTGTACTCTCTTAGCTTGAGATGATTATGATGAGTAAACAAAAACTCAGCTTGATTTTAATTATTTTTTTTCTTTCATTTTTTTATCTGTTATTAGGATTGGGATATTTATTCTCGTACAATCCGGGTTTTTTTCCTGATGAATTTGCACATATGGGGTATGTTGTCGATGTCATAAAAGACAATTTCCCGGATTATAATGAAGGTTTGGTTTTTTCAAGCAATAAACTCAATTACCTGAACCATCCGCCACTCTATTATCTGGTGGTTGGCGAATTGACAAAGTTGTTACATTTGCAGGATATGTTTGCAAATGTGGGGCGATTCATAAACATGGGCATTTCAGTTATTATAATTGGGTTGACCTGTTGGATTTTATACCGTACGACGAAGTCCTTGCTTGCGAGTTTTTTGGGAAGCGCTTTTTTATTAGTGATTCCTATGTTTGTGTTATTAGGAAGTGCGGTCAATAACGATCAAATTAATGTGCTTGGCTGTACTTTAGTTATTTATGGCGTACTGGGGTTAATGGAAAACGATAAGGACAAGCAACCATTAACATCGTATGTTATTTGTATTTGTACTGGGGGTATTATTGCAGCGCTCAGCAAAGCTACAGGTTCCCTGGCGATTGTTTGCATGCTGGTCTGTGTTGCGGTATTCAATTATTCCCGCTTGCTGCAGCTCATAAAAGGGTTGTCTATAAAACAGTTGGCAATCGTTATAGCATCAGTAGCGGTTGTGATTACCTATTACTGTAGTGTACATAAAATATATGGTGGGTTTTATCCCGCACCGCAAGGTACGCCCGCTTTGTGGTTTTTTATTGAACATCCTGATACAAAGAGGATGGCCTTTGCGGATTTTGTTAGCTATTTCCTTAACAGTAATCTTTTCAGTCTGACTAAACCTTATGGGTACGTCTACATGCCTGACAGTGAAGTGCGGGTAGTCGTTGTAAAAACTATTTTGCTGATGTTATCCCTGATGGCTGGATACCTGTCAGTACAAAAAATTGTCAAAAATGATCCTTGCTCTAGGATGATATTCTCTCTCATCGTTGCGTTTTTTATCTTCTTTATAATTTACTTTTTTACCATCAGAGATCTGCATTTAAAAACAGGCTATACGGGTGCAATGCAAGCCAGGTATTTCTTCGGATTTTTGCCCGTATGTTGTTTGGTAATTGCTAAGGTAATTTCCCAACGAAGCAATGAAATCATAAAAAGCCTTATTGCCGCAGTGATGGTGGCGGGTTTAAGTACGGCGACTTACCCAGCGGGTGTGAAACTTTTAGACTTACAAACGTGGCCGTCGATGACCATTATTGAACAGCCTGTGTTTAATACCGGCTATGGTTACCTTACTCAAGGACGTACCTTTGAACAATCGATTATGGCTGAGACGGATACACTAAGAGGCGTTGAGCTGATGCTGGCAACGTTCGCACGGAAAAATCATGGTCCATTAACACTGGAGTTACTGGACAAGTCGGGCAAAGTTATTGCTGTTCAGGTCGTCAGCATGGAAACACTAAAAGATAATGCATACGCATGGTTTGATTTTAAGCAAGTAAAGGTTATCAAGAATCAGCAATATGCATTACGATTAAAATGCGATGAGTGTACACCAGATAATGCCATCACCTGGTCGGCAGTAAAAAAAGAATTTGTAGCGCCTGTCTTTCTATTTAATGAATTTGGGCCTTCTACTGATAATAAATATACTAAAGGAGAGGCGTATGCAGATGGTGCTAGAGTAGGCGGAGCATATTCATTCCGGCTGTACTTCGGGTAGGCCTCCTTGCAATAAAAAATCCACGCAACAGCGTGGATTTTTTATATCTGGATAAATAACAGCGAGACAGGCTCGCTTAATTTATTAAACGTTAAACAGGAAGTTCATCACATCGCCATCTTTAACGATGTAGTCTTTCCCTTCTGCACGCATCTTGCCGGCTTCTTTCGCGCCTTGCTCACCCTTGTAGGTGATAAAGTCTTCAAAGGCGATGGTCTGGGCACGGATAAAGCCTTTCTCAAAGTCGGTGTGGATTTTACCCGCCGCCTGTGGTGCCGTCGCGCCGACAGGGATAGTCCAGGCGCGTACTTCTTTCACGCCTGCGGTGAAGTAGGTCTGCAGGTTCAGCAGCTGGTAACCGGCGCGGATCACGCGGTTCAGACCTGGCTCTTCCAGACCCATCTCAGCCATGAACTCTTCACGGTCGGCATCGTCCAGCTCGGCGATATCAGACTCGACAGCCGCACACACGGCCACGACCACAGAACCTTCCGCCGCTGCGATTTCACGCACTTTGTCCAGGTATGGGTTGTTTTCAAAACCGTCTTCATTGACGTTGGCAATGTACATGGTCGGCTTCAGGGTCAGGAAGCTCAGGTATTTGATCGCCGCTTTGTCTTCGTCAGTCAGGTTTTTCAGCGCGCGCAGCATGCCCGCGTTTTCGAGCTGTGGCAGACATTTTTCCAGCGCAGCTTGTTCCGCTTTCGCGTCTTTGTCGCCGCCTTTGGCTTTCTTCTGCACACGCTGCAGGGCGCGCTCGCAGGTATCCAGGTCAGCCAGTGCCAGCTCGGTGTTGATGACCTCGATATCATCCGCCGGGTCCACTTTGTTGTTCACGTGGATGATGTTGTCGTTCTCAAAGCAACGCACAACGTGGCCGATCGCTTCGGTTTCACGGATGTTGGTCAGGAACTGGTTACCCAGGCCTTCACCTTTCGAGGCGCCTTTTACCAGGCCCGCGATATCCACGAACTCCATGGTGGTTGGCAGAATGCGCTGCGGCTTTACGATCTCCGCAAGCTGATCGAGACGCGGATCGGGCATGGGTACGACACCGGTGTTTGGCTCGATGGTACAGAACGGGAAGTTAGCCGCTTCGATGCCCGCTTTAGTCAGCGCGTTAAACAGGGTGGATTTGCCAACGTTAGGCAGACCAACGATACCGCATTTGAATCCCATTTCTGAATCACCTTAATGTCTTGATATTCAACACGTTAACATTAACGAGTCGAAGAAAAGTAAATAACTACGCCTATTATACACGTAACCCGCAGCCTGCGGGGCAAAAAAGCCGTTTCGCGCCGGTTATTGCGCTTTGAAAGCGTGAAGACGATTGGTGGCTTTGGTTAAACCATCCTGCAACCAGATTTCGGTGCAACGCGCCGCTTCGTCTACCGCCTCGTCGATCAGTTTCTGCTCGGAAACCGGTGGCTTACCCAGGACAAAACCAACAACTTTGTTTTTATCGCCCGGATGGCCAATCCCCACGCGTAAGCGATGGAAGTTAGGGTTATTGCCCAGTTTGCTGATGATGTCTTTTAAGCCGTTGTGCCCGCCGTGGCCGCCACCAAGTTTGAATTTCGCCACGCCCGGCGGCAGATCCAGTTCGTCGTGCGCCACCAGGATCTCATCCGGATTGATGCGATAAAAGGTCGCCATCGCGGCCACCGCTTTACCGCTTAAATTCATAAACGTCGTGGGCACCAGCAGACGCACATCGGCGCCAGCCAGGTTAACGCGAGAGGTAAACCCGTAGAATTTAGGCTCTTCACGCAGAGGGGCGCGTAACCGCTCGGCCAGCAGATCAACATACCAGGCGCCAGCATTATGGCGGGTGGCAGCATATTCCGCGCCGGGGTTAGCCAGGCCGACAATCAGTTTAATCGTCACGTTTTTGTTCCTGAAAGTGCTAAGTCTGGCGCGTAGTGTACTGTCTGCCGCGTCGGTTGACAAAATTCTGCTAAGCGACACGTAGAAACTGAATAATACCGGAGCTGAATCATTAGAATTTCATGCTACTCAAAGGCTTATTTGTAAAGTTTTGTTGCACCGAAGTACGTATTTGTGATCGTTGACGCAATCCGCAAAACGGGTGGTGTCTATACTTTACACACAAGGAATAGGGAGATTATTCCCTTACAACCCAAAGTTCCGGAGGTGCTATATGAAACGCAAAAACGCTTCGCTACTCGGTAACGTGTTGATGGGGTTGGGATTAGTCGTCATGGTTGTCGGCGTCGGTTATTCCATTTTAAACCAGCTTCCGCAACTTGACCTGCCACAATACTTCGCCCATGGCGCAGTGCTGAGCATCTTCCTGGGTGCGGTGCTTTGGCTGGCCGGGGCTCGCGTCAGTGGCCACGAACAGGTCTGCGATCGCTACTGGTGGGTACGCCATTACGATAAACGCTGCCGTCGCGAACAGCATAAGCACAGCTAACCTGTGACAGCGCGAAAAACGGTTTCTTCGGAAGCCGTTTTTTTTTGCCTTTTTTCTTGACCCTCACGTAACGTAAGGCACCAGAGTGACCGCGATGGCGAGATAAAAGGAGCAGCGATGTTAATTCAGGTTGGCCTGTTGGCGAAGCGAGCGGGGATCACCGTTCGGACATTACACCATTATGAGCAAACCGGCTTGCTGCTGCCCTCTGCCAGAAGTGCGGCAGGTTACCGTCTTTATACCCTCGCGGATGTACAGCGGCTACACCGTATCCAGGTGTTAGCCAAAGCGGGGCTGGAGCTTGCCGAAATTAAAGAGGTTCTCGATCGGGATCCGCGTTCCATGGTGGATCTCCTGGACGCGCAAATCGCGCTGCTGGATAAACAGATGCGCAGCATTCAGACGCTGCGCGAGCAGCTCGTGAGTTTGCATAGCGCGCTGGCCGCAGGCACCGAGCCCGATCTGGAATCCTGGTTACAGACGCTGGAGTTAATGACGATGTACGATCGCTGGTTCAGTAAAGAAGAGTTACAGGCATTACCGTTTGCGCAGCAGAGTGACACTCTGGCAGAGATCTGGGCCGGGCTGGTGGCCGAAGCCCGGCGCATGCTGACGGAGAAGGTGGACGTTGCCGACCCACGCGCTACCGGGCTGGCTACGCGCTGGATGACGCAGCTTGAGCAGGATACTGCGGGCAACCCCGACTTCCTGACCCGCCTGAATGAGATGCACAGCATGGAGCCGCAAATGCGTGAGCAGACAGGAATCGACGCTGACATCCTCGATTTCATCACCCGGGCCTTCGCCGAGAGCAAGCTGGCTATCTGGCAGCGCTACCTGACCCCCGAGGAGATGGCGTTTACCCGTGCGCACTATTTTGATCGCATGATGGAGTGGCCTGCACTGGTGGCAAAACTGCATCAGGCAAGCCGGGAAGGGGTGCAGGCAGAGAGCCCGGAAGCACAGCGGCTGGCGGAAAACTGGCTGGCGCTGTTCCAGTCTTATGCAGGGGATAATCCTGCAACTCAGCAAAAATTCCGCGAGGCGATGCAGCAGGAGCCGCATCTGATGAAAGGGACCTGGATGACGCCTGCTGTGCTCGAGTGGCTTCAGCAGGCGATCGGTATCATGATGCAGCGGCGGATGTCACAGATCCGCTAACGCCGCCTCACGGTCAGGATAGAACGCCAGACGGCCCGCAATGGGCTGAACCCCTGCGCGCGCCATCGTGCGCAGGGGCTGGAATTCGAGATTGGTCACCCGCAGTTCACAGCCTTCCGGCAGGCGTTGGACAAAGCGCTGGAAGGCGTCCAGCCCGCCGGCATCCAGCACCGGGACCGCATCCCATTTCAGCACCACGACACGTTTCCCCGCAATGCGCGACTCCAGCTCGCTGAACAATCCTTCCGCGGCGGCAAAAAACAGCGGGCCGATGACTCGCAGCACCAGCACGTCTTCCGGCGTGGCGACATTGACGCTGGCCAGGCGGGTCATACGGGCAATGCGACGCATAAACAGTAATGATGCCAGCACAATCCCGACGCTTATCGCAATGACCATGTCAAACAGCACCGTCAGCGACATGCAGATCAGCATTACGATGATGTCGTCTTTGGGGGCGCGGCGCAGCAGGTTGATGACTTTATGTGCCTCGCTCATGTTCCATGCCACCATTAGCAGCAGGGCGGCCATGGCCGAGAGCGGCAGCCAGGAGAGCAAGGGCGCCAGCACCAGCAGGGCGAGGATCACCAGAACCGAATGGACCACCGCCGAGACCGGCGACGTGGCGCCTGCGCGCACGTTGGCCGCGGAACGGGCGATGGCCGCTGTGGCGGTAATGCCGCCGAAGAACGGCGCGATGATATTCCCCAGCCCCTGACCGACCAGCTCGCTGTTGGCTTTGTGTTTGGTGCCGGTCATGCCGTCCAGCACCACGGCGCAGAGCAGCGACTCAATCGCCCCCAACATCGCCATCGAAAATGCGGCTGGCAGCAGGGCGCGCAGAGAGTCCCAGCTTAAAGTAAAGCTGGAGCCGGGCAGATCCCACGGCAGCACCAGCTGGGGCAGAAGCTGCGGGATACCGTTACCCTGGGAGCCATCCGCCAACACATAGTGGAACTGCGAGCCGATAGTGGCGACGTGGCCGCCCAGTAGATTGACTATCCCCATTACCGCGCAGCCCAGCAGCAGGGCGGGCAGGTGTCCAGGCAGGCGGATGCCCAGCCGTGGCCAGAGGATCAGCGTGCCCAGGGTCACCACGCCAATCGCCGCATCGCCCAGGTTTGTCGTCGGCAGCGCCATCGCCAGCGCCCCCACTTTTTGCAGGTAATGCTCCGGCACGTGGGCCATCTGCAGGCCAAGGAAATCTTTAATCTGCATGGTGCCGATGGTGATGCCGATCCCGGAGGTGAAGCCCAGGGTCACGGAAAGTGGAATGTACTCAATCAGCCTGCCAAAGCGCGCCAGACCGAACAAAATCAAAAATACCCCGGACATCAGGGTCGCCACCAGCAATCCGCCCAGACCAAACTGCTGAGAAACCGGATAGAGGATCACCACAAAGGCCGCGGTCGGCCCGGAGACGCTGAAGCGCGACCCACCGGTCAGGGCAATCACAATCCCGGCGACGGCGGCAGTGTAGAGGCCATACTGCGGCGCTACGCCGCTGCCAATGGCCAGCGCCATCGCCAGCGGAATGGCAATGATGCCGACGGTGATCCCGGCGATCAGGTCACGGGTGAAGCGTGACAGGGTATATTTCTCTTTCCAGCAGGCGTCGATGAGGGCGCGGAAGGGAAGAACATGAGAGGAAGCGTTTTTCACAATCATCATCCATGTGCGCATCATCTGTCATATCAATGGCAGGTGAAGGAGGCATTAATCATACAAATAAATACTACAGACAAAAAAACCCGCCGTAGCGGGTTTTCTGACTGCGTCCGATTAGTGTTCGAACATTGCAGAGATAGATTCTTCGTTGCTGATACGACGAATCGCTTCTGCCAGCATCCCGGACAGGGTCAAAGTACGCACGTTTGGCAGCGCTTTGATCTCGTCGCTCAGTGGGATGGTGTCGCACACCACAACTTCATCAATAACGGAGTTGCGCAGGTTGTTCACGGCATTGCCGGAGAAGATCGGGTGAGTTGCGTAAGCGAATACGCGTTTAGCACCACGCTCTTTCAGCGCTTCGGCGGCTTTGCACAGAGTGCCGCCGGTGTCGATCATGTCGTCAACCAGCACGCAGTCACGGCCAGCAACGTCACCGATGATGTGCATCACCTGAGAAACGTTAGCGCGCGGACGACGTTTGTCGATGATCGCCATGTCGGTGTCATTCAGCAGTTTGGCGATAGCGCGAGCGCGAACCACGCCGCCGATGTCCGGCGAAACCACAATCGGGTTGTCCAGGTTCAGCTGCAGCATATCTTCCAGCAGGATTGGGCTGCCGAATACGTTATCAACCGGAACATCAAAGAAGCCCTGGATCTGCTCGGCATGCAGGTCAACCGTCAGAACACGGTCAACGCCAACACTGGAGAGGAAGTCAGCAACAACTTTTGCGGTAATTGGCACACGTGCGGAACGGACGCGACGGTCCTGACGGGCATAGCCAAAGTAAGGAATTACAGCAGTGATACGGCCAGCGGAAGCACGGCGCAGGGCATCGACCATAACAACCAGTTCCATCAGGTTGTCGTTAGTTGGAGCACAGGTGGACTGGATGATGAAAATATCACCACCGCGTACATTTTCGTTAATTTGTACGCTGACTTCGCCATCGCTAAAGCGACCTACGGCGGCGTCGCCAAGAGAAGTGTACAGGCGGTTGGCAATACGTTGTGCTAGTTCCGGGGTGGCGTTACCAGCAAAAAGCTTCATATCAGGCACGAGAAGAACCTCAGGCATGCGTCCAGTGGTGGATAGTTCGCCGTAAACTGTGCGGGCCAGGCGAATGCTATCCAGGCGGTGTATTAAAGAGCGCGATGCAACGTCTGGAACAAGGTGACGTTGTCACCGAAACTCAGATTGCGCCAGAATGGCCTGCTGTAGCGGGGAGATATTCATACCGCGCGCCACGAAACCATGCAGCCATTCTGGAGCCAGCTCGAGCACCTGACGTGCAGCGGATTCCGTATCAAATTCAGCAAAGACACAGGCTCCTGTGCCAGTCAGGCGCGACGGCGCGTATTCTAACAGCCAGGAAAGCGCTTCATCAACCTCGCGAAAACGTTTTCTTGCGATATCCTCGCAATCGTTGCTGAATTCACATTTTAATAACGTTTCTATTGACCGGACGGGGGTATCGCGTGGAAGGTCCGGATCTTTAAAGATAACCGGGGTAGGAATGCTGACGCCCGGGTGGGCAACCAGGTACCATTTTTCCGCAGGTTCGGCCGGGGAGAGGATCTCGCCCACCCCTTCGGCAAAGGCCGCATGCCCGCGGACAAACACCGGCACGTCGGCCCCGAGCGTTAACCCGAGCGCGGCCAGTTCATCCACCGAGAGATCGCAGCCCCACAGGTGATTAAGCACCACCAGCACGGTGGCGGCATTTGACGAGCCACCGCCGAGCCCACCGCCCATCGGCAGCCGTTTCTCCACGCGGATATCCGCGCCGCTGCCTGCTGGCAGACGTCCGCTTTGCTGCGCCGCCGCCATCAGCAGCCGTGCAGCCCGCACGATCAGGTTATCTTCATCGGCCACACCCTCCACCGGGGTGAGCAGACGAAGCTGCCCATCCTGACGTGGCTCAATCGAAATGGTGTCGCCGTAGTCGATAAACTGAAACAGCGTCTGCAGGGTGTGATAGCCGTCTGCACGCTGGCCGGTGATGTATAAAAACAGGTTAAGTTTTGCGGGTGAAGGCCAGTGGGTCATCATTTGACAATCCAGTTATCCATCTTCAGCTTGATGCGCTGGCCGCCTTCGGTCAGTTCCAGGCTGGTTGGCAGAGCCGGTTTGGTGTTGCTGTCGTAGCCGCCGTAGACCACGTGCCAGTTTTTACCGTTCTGGCTGTAATTTACTTCACTCAGACGGTACTGATCGTCGAGTTTGTAGTCGGTGGCGTCGCCCGGGAGACCAAGGATCCACTGGCGCAGGCTGGTAATCGGAATTGGCATCCCGGTCAGCTTGCCGATCATCTCTTCGGCATCGGTGCCGGTATATTTCTGCCCTTTATTATCGGTGATTTGCGCGCTGCCTGGCTGGGCAATCAGCTCCATCTCGGTGCTCCCCACCGGGTTGAGCAAAAGCAGGCGATAGCGATCCTGGCCGGTCTGCTGCCAGAAGAAGCGGGCATACACTTTCTGCTGATCCGACAGATACGCAAAGGCACCGCGGGTCTGGTACTGGCTTAAACCACGCACCTCCTGCTGGTGCTGACGCCACTGCGGTGAGTCAGGGCTTTTGCCTGGCCCTTTGGGCGGCGTAATGGAACATGCGGTAAGTACCAGCGCGGCGAGGGGCAGGAGGCGAATCAGTCTGGTCATAATAATGACAAATCCTTGAGATACGTGGCGGTTATAGTTCTTAATGCTAGCGCCCGTATGCGGCAGCGTCTACGCTCAAGTTATCCTAAATCATAGAATTAACCATGCTACTTCAGGTTCAGCCGCGTTGGCTGCATCGCGAACTTTTTTGGTTAATATGAACTGGTAACCTATTACTCCGAAAGGGGGCAGTCTCTTTTATTGATCTCGCGCATCCTGTATGATGCGCCCTGCTAACCCTATTAACGCTGGTACTACTCCCGCTCATATGACCCTTTTAGCACTCGGTATTAACCACAAAACGGCCCCGGTTTCACTGCGAGAACGCGTCACGTTTTCGCCGGATACGCTCGACCAGGCGCTGGAAAGTCTGCTTGCCCAGCCGATGGTGCAGGGGGGCGTGGTGCTGTCGACGTGCAACCGTACTGAGCTCTATCTCAGCGTGGAAGAGCAGGATAATCTACACGAAGCGTTGATCCGCTGGTTATGCGAATACCACAACCTGAACGAAGAAGAGCTGCGTAACAGCCTCTACTGGCATCAGGATAACGATGCGGTCAGCCATCTGATGCGTGTGGCCAGCGGCCTTGATTCGCTGGTACTCGGCGAGCCGCAGATCCTCGGGCAGGTTAAAAAAGCGTTTGCCGACTCGCAAAAAGGCCACCTTAAGGCCAGCGAGCTGGAGCGCATGTTCCAGAAATCCTTCTCTGTCGCCAAGCGAGTGCGAACCGAAACTGACATTGGCGCCAGTGCCGTTTCCGTTGCGTTTGCCGCCTGTACGCTGGCGCGACAGATCTTTGAATCCCTCTCGACGGTCTCTGTGCTGCTGGTCGGCGCAGGCGAAACCATTGAGCTGGTCGCGCGTCATCTGCGCGAGCACAAAGTGAAGAAGATGATTATCGCCAACCGCACCCGTGAACGCGCCCAGGCGCTGGCGGATGAGGTCGGCGCGGAAGTGATTGCCCTCAGCGACATCGACGCCCGTCTGAACGAGGCGGATATCATCATCAGCTCCACCGCCAGCCCGCTGCCGATTATCGGCAAAGGTATGGTAGAGCGCGCCCTTAAGTCCCGCCGCAATCAGCCGATGCTGCTGGTGGACATCGCCGTTCCGCGTGATGTCGAACCGGAAGTGGGCAAGCTGGCGAACGCCTATCTCTACAGCGTGGACGATCTGCAAAGCATCATTTCCCACAACCTCGCCCAGCGCAAAGCGGCGGCGGTGCAGGCCGAAACGATTGTCGAGCAGGAAACCAGCGAATTTATGGCCTGGCTGCGCGCGCAAAGCGTCAGCGAGACGATTCGCGAATACCGCGGTCAGGCGGAACAGGTACGTAATGAACTGACTGCCAAAGCGATGGCGGCCCTGGAGCAGGGCGGCGATCCGCAGGTCATCATGCAGGAACTGGCATGGAAACTGACCAACCGTTTGATCCATGCCCCAACCAAATCACTTCAACAGGCTGCCCGTGACGGGGACGACGAACGCCTGAATATTCTGCGCGACAGCCTCGGGCTGGAATAGCGCGCCATACCCATTTTATAATTAAAAGGTGCACTTACGCCTATGAAGCCCTCTATTGTCGCCAAACTGGAAGCGCTGCACGAGCGCCATGAAGAAGTTCAGGCGCTGCTCGGCGATGCCGCGACCATTGCTGACCAGGAACGTTTCCGCGCCCTGTCGCGCGAATATGCACAATTAAGTGACGTTGCGCGCTGCTTTACCGCCTGGCAACAGGTTCAGGAAGATATTGAAACCGCGCAGATGATGCTCGACGACCCGGAAATGCGCGAGATGGCGCAGGAAGAGTTGCAGGAAGCGAAAGTCCGCTCCGAAGAGATGGAGCAGCAGCTTCAGGTGCTTCTGCTGCCAAAAGATCCGGACGATGAGCGCAACGCCTTTGTCGAAGTCCGCGCCGGAACCGGCGGGGATGAAGCGGCCCTGTTTGCCGGGGATCTGTTCCGTATGTACAGCCGCTATGCTGAATCCCGCCGCTGGCGCGTGGAGATCATGAGCGCCAACGAAGGCGAACATGGTGGCTATAAAGAAGTGATCGCCAAAATCAGCGGCGAGGGCGTATACGGTCGCCTGAAGTTTGAGTCCGGCGGCCATCGCGTCCAGCGCGTCCCGGCCACCGAATCCCAGGGGCGTATCCACACCTCCGCCTGCACCGTGGCGGTCATGCCTGAGCTGCCGGAAGCTGAGCTGCCGGATATCAACCCGGCGGATCTGCGTATCGATACCTTCCGCTCCTCCGGCGCGGGCGGTCAGCACGTTAACACCACCGACTCCGCGATCCGTATTACTCACCTGCCAACCGGCATCGTGGTGGAGTGTCAGGACGAACGTTCCCAGCACAAAAACAAAGCCAAAGCGCTCTCGGTGCTGGGTGCCCGTATTCACGCCGCAGAGATGGCGAAACGCCAGCAGGCGGAAGCCTCAACCCGTCGCAACCTGCTGGGCAGCGGCGATCGCAGCGATCGCAACCGCACCTATAACTTCCCGCAGGGTCGTGTGACCGATCACCGCATCAACCTGACCCTCTATCGTCTGGATGAGACGATGGAAGGCAAACTGGATCTGCTGATCGAACCTATCGTGCAGGAGTACCAGGCCGACCAGCTGGCAGCGCTGGCAGAGCAGGATTAATGGATTTTCAGCACTGGCTACAGCAGGCGATAAGCACGCTGGCGGGGGGCGAAAGCCCCCGTCGCGATGCGGAGATCCTGCTGGAGCATGTGACGGGTAAAGCACGCACTTATCTTCTCGCCTTTGGCGAAACGCAGCTGACTGCTGACCAGCAGGCTCAGCTTGACGCGCTTCTGGCGCGCCGCAAAACCGGTGAGCCGGTGGCGCACCTGGTGGGCGAGCGTGAGTTCTGGTCGCTGCCGCTCTATGTCTCTGCGGCAACGTTAATTCCCCGTCCCGATACCGAATGCCTGGTGGAGCAAGCGCTGGCGAGATTGCCCGCCACCCCCGCGCGCATTCTGGATCTCGGCACCGGCACCGGGGCCATCGCCCTGGCGCTGGCCAGCGAGCGTCCGAACTGTCAGGTGACGGCAGTAGATCTCATGCCCGATGCGGTGGCGCTGGCACAGCGTAACCTTGAGCGCCTGGCGTTAAAGAACGTGACGGTGCAGCAGAGCAGCTGGTTTACCGCTCTTGCTGACCAGCAGTTCGAGATGATCGTCAGTAACCCGCCCTATATCGATGAGTGCGATCCGCATCTCGGCGAAGGGGATGTGCGCTTTGAACCGCGCAGCGCGCTGGTTGCGGCGGATCACGGACTGGCAGATCTCAGCCATATTATTATCCAGTCTCGCCAACACCTGGTCAGCAATGGCTGGCTGCTGCTGGAGCATGGCTGGACGCAGGGCGAAGCGGTGCGCAATCTCTTCCTGCAGGCCGGTTTTGCCCAGGTCGAAACCTGTTGTGACTATGGCGGCAACGAGCGCCTGACCGTGGGCAAATGGCATGAATAGCTTCTCTGTACTGATCGCCCTGCACCTGACGGCAGTCGTCCTGACCGTCAGTTTTTTTGCGCTGCGTTACTGGTGGCGTTACAGCAATAACGCCCTTATCAACGCGCGCTGGGTGCGGGTGCTGCCGCACTGCATCGACACCGTGCTGTTTCTTTCCGGCGCGGGGTTGATGTGGGTGACCGGTTATCTGCCGTTTACAGATGAAGGGTCATGGCTGACTGAAAAGCTGTTTGGCGTTATCATCTACATCGTTTTGGGTTTTATTGCGCTGGGACGTCACCGTCCGCGCAGCCAGCAGGCGGGGTTTGTTGCCTTTCTGCTGGGGCTGGTGGTGCTGTACATCATCATTAAACTCGCCACCACAAGAATACCGATACTGGGGTAAGTCATGGAGTCCTTGGCCGATTTCGAATTTAACAAAGTGCCGCTGTGCGATGGAATGATTAAGGTATCAGAGATGATCCGCGATGATTTCATTTCACAATACGTCTACGATGAACTGGAGAAACTGGTGAGTCTGGCGCGTGAAGAGATTAATCAGGCGCGCCCTCAGGACTGGCAACTGGAGAAACTGATTGAGCTTTTTTATGGCGAGTGGGGCTTTTGCGATACGCGTGGCGTGTATCGGCTCTCCGACGCGCTGTGGCTCGATCAGGTACTGAAAAACCGTCAGGGCAGCGCTGTCTCCCTGGGGGCGATTTTATTATGGGTAGCGCACCGTCTTGATATTCCGCTGGTGCCGGTCATCTTCCCGACGCAGATGCTGCTGCGCGCCGAGTGGCTGGACGGCGAGATGTGGTTAATCAATCCCTTTAATGGCGACACGCTCGACGATCACACGCTGGATGTCTGGCTGAAGGGCAACATCAGCCCGATGGCGGAGCTCTACAACGAAGATCTGGACGAAGCGGATAACGCCGAGGTGGTCCGCAAGCTGCTGGATACGCTGAAGTCAGCCCTGATGGAAGAGCGGCAGATGGAGCTGGCCTTGCGTGCCAGTGAGGTGCTGCTGCAGTTTAACCCGGAAGATCCGTACGAGATCCGCGACCGCGGCCTTATCTACGTGCAGCTTGAGTGTGACCACGTTGCGCTGAATGATTTGAGTTATTTTGTTGAGCAGTGTCCGGAAGATCCGATCAGCGAAATGATCCGCGCGCAGATTAATTCCATCGCGCACAAACAGATTACACTGCATTAATCTTAATTCCGATTCACACCTGAATAAGGCGATCCTATGAAACAAAAAGTGGTTAGCATTGGCGATATCAACGTGGCGAACGACCTGCCGTTCGTGCTGTTCGGCGGCATGAACGTACTGGAATCCCGCGACCTCGCGATGCGTATCTGCGAACACTACGTGACCGTGACCCAGAAGCTGGGTATCCCGTACGTGTTCAAAGCCTCTTTTGACAAAGCCAACCGCTCCTCTATTCACTCTTACCGCGGCCCGGGCCTGGAAGAGGGGATGAAAATTTTCCAGGAGCTGAAGCAGACCTTTGGCGTAAAAGTGATCACCGACGTCCATGAAGCAAGCCAGGCGCAGCCTGTGGCAGACGTGGTTGACGTGATCCAGCTGCCCGCGTTCCTTGCCCGTCAGACCGATCTGGTCGAAGCGATGGCGAAAACCGGCGCAGTGATCAACGTGAAAAAACCGCAGTTCGTCAGCCCAGGCCAGATGGGGAACATCGTCGATAAGTTTATCGAAGGCGGTAACGACCAGGTGATCCTGTGCGACCGTGGTTCCAACTTCGGTTATGACAACCTGGTGGTCGACATGCTGGGCTTCAGCGTGATGAAAAATGTCTCTAACCAGTCGCCGGTCATCTTCGACGTGACCCACTCCCTGCAGTGCCGCGACCCGTTTGGCGCAGCTTCCGGCGGCCGTCGTGCTCAGGTTACCGAACTGGCGCGCGCCGGTATGGCAACCGGTCTGGCGGGTCTGTTTATTGAAGCCCACCCGGATCCAGCCAACGCGAAATGCGACGGCCCATCCGCGCTGCCGCTGGATAAGCTGGAGCCGTTCCTGAAGCAGATCAAGGCGATTGACGATCTGGTCAAGAGCTTTGAAGAGCTGGATACGTCCAACTAATTTGATGAAAGAAAAAACCCGCCGAGGCGGGTTTTTTTATGCCCGGCGGCGCTGCGCTTGCGCGGGCCTACGGGTTCGGTGGTAATACTGCGTCACGCAAATATCGTCATCAGATAGGCCGCAAACAATGCCATGTGCGCCGCACCGTTGAGCACATTGGTGCGCCCGGTGGAAAACGAAATCTGGCACAGCAGCAGCGAGGCCACCATCACAATCATCTCCGGTGCCCCCAGGCTGAACTGCAGCTCGTTACCGGTGAGGAAGGCGATCAGCGTCACCACCGGCACGGTCAGGGAGATGGTCGCCAGTACCGAGCCAAAGAAGAGGTTCATGGCACGCTGCACCTGGTTGTTCAGCACGGCACGTAGTGCTCCCAGCCCTTCCGGGGAGAGGATCAGCAGCGCCACCAGGAAGCCGGTAAAGGCCACCGGCGCGTTCATCGCCGTCAACAGCGTCTCCAGCGGCGCCGCATTCATCTTGGTAACCGCAATGACCGCAATCAGATGCACCACCAGCCAGACCGTATGCCACAGGCTGCTGTGCGCGGACGGCTTGCCGTGGTGCGGGTCATCGTCGTCGCTCTCATCTTCATGCTCATACACGAACAGGCTCTGGTGCGTTTTGGTCTGGATCAGCAGAAACACGCCGTACATCGCCGCAGAAATCAGCGCCACGAGCAGGGCCTGACCGGTAGTGAAATTGGCCCCCGGCAGCGCCATCGGGAATACCAGCACGATAATCGCCAGCGGGAAGAGAGCGATCAGGTACTGCTTAATACCAAACAGGTTCAGATATTGCGTCGCGAATTTGCGCCCGCCCAGCAGCAGCGAGAAGCCGACCAGCCCGCCGGTGACAATCATAATGATGGAGTAGAGCGTATCGCGCATCAGGGTAGGCGCCGCGTCACCGGTCGCCATCAGGGCGGAAATAAGGCTCACTTCGAGAATAACGACGGAAAGACTTAAAATCAGGGAACCGTAAGGTTCGCCCAGGCGGTGGGCCAGCACGTCGGCATGGCGTACAACGCTAAAAGCACTGCTCAGAATACCCACGAGGGCCAGAATATTAATCCCGATGACCACTGGCAGTGACTGCGCGCTTCCCCAGAAGAGCAGCACGGCCAGGGCCAGCACCGGGAAAATGAGAGACGTCTCCTTATGACGGGTTTTCACCGTCTCGTGTGCGGTTGTCATGTATTTCTCCGTTTTGGCAGGTGCTTGTAATTATAGATAGAAAAAGAGGAGGTTAAATTAACAGATCGCCGTTAATCTCTGAGTATCTTTTACTTAATTTTACGGTACAGGGGAATTATTTCACGAGAGCGTCATAATAATATATTTTTGTTAAATAGGGTCTTAATAACAGTGCATTAAGAAAATTAAATCCAGGATTATCGATTCGACTGGAAGCCTGCGGCATTGTCGACCACACTTATTAAGTGAATAAAAAGAGGGGGTTGCTATGCCATACAAATCGAAAACTGATTTACCGGATAACGTTAAGAACGTACTGCCTGCCCACGCGCAGGATATTTACAAAGAAGCCTTTAACAGCGCCTGGGATCAGTACAAAGATAAAGAGGACCGTCGGGGCGATGACAGTCGTGAGGAGACCGCTCACAAGGTGGCCTGGGCGGCGGTGAAGCAGGACTACGAAAAGGGAGACGATGATAAGTGGCATAAGAAGAAATAGTCATTGCTTAGTTAGCTGTGCTTAATAGTTTGCACCGTCGGCTTTGACTTTTAAGGCGGTCGGCCTCGCGCTCTGTTGCACCCGGCGAGATTATTGCATATCGTCACCCTACTGCTTTCTAATTGAGCAGTAAAAGGACCCGGAAGGTTCATAAAGTGAGGGCAGGGATGCAGGCAGTGGCGGAGGTGCAATATGTTAACGCGAGATTTTCTTATGAAGGCCGACTGCAGAACGGCCTTTGGTGCGATCGAAGAGTCGCTTCTGTGGTCAGCCGAGCAGCGCGCAGCGTCGCTGGCTGCGACCCTGGCCTGCCGTCCGGACAACGGTCCGGTATGGCTCTTCGGCTATGGTTCCCTGATGTGGAACCCGGCGCTGGAGTATGTTGAATCGGCAACCGGGACGCTTCCGGGCTGGCATCGTGCCTTCTGTTTGCGCCTGACCGCCGGACGCGGCAGCGCCTGCCAGCCAGGCCGTATGCTTGCACTAAAAGAGGGCGGACGCACCACCGGCGTGGCCTACCGTCTGCCGGATGCGACCCTTGAAGAGGAGCTGGCGCTGCTATGGAAGCGTGAGATGATCACGGGCTGCTATATACCGAGCTGGTGTAGGCTGGAGCTGGATGATGGACGCACCGTTAACGCCCTGGTCTTTATTATGGACCCGCGCCATCCGCTGTTTGAGGCCGACACGCGCGCGCAGGTCATCGCCCCGCTGATCGCCGCCGCCAGCGGCCCGCTTGGCACCAACGCACAATATCTCTTCTCGCTCGATCAGGAGCTGACGCGTCTCGGCATGCAGGATGATTGTCTGAACGAGCTGGTGTCGCGGGTGCGGGCACTGCTGGATAACGAATCGCCGGAAAGTCAGCTGCGCCCCGGCTTTGCCTGAAAAAAAAACCGGTGACATTGCGCCACCGGGCGAAGAGTGATCAGGCTGCAACGTAGCTGATGGAGTGCTCAAGCGACTGGCTGTGGCTGTCGATGAGCACCTCCCAGGTTCCGGTATAAGGCACCGTGAGCCAGGCGCTGTCCCTGTTCTGTACGCTTAAAATATCTGCCTGCGTTTTACGTGGCGCTTTGTTACTCATCAGATGAATATGACAACGCTCTGAGCAGCGCACCACGACCGTATCCCCGCCAAACAACTTCAGACTTGCTTTTACCAGTGCCATTTTTTTACCCCGTATCCGGAAACAACGCTCTCCTTGCGGCTAATCCTGAGCGTGATGTTGTTCACAATTCACTCATGGCATAACACCAAAGGGGAGGGGTCGGAGTGCTGATTTTGATCAAAAAATGGCATAAGCCTTAAACAAAAATGACAAAATGCCTGAAAGCGCGCAGCGGACATCGCTTTACGCGGCTTTCAGGCAGCGGATTAAAATTAAATGCGGAAATGACCGGCGGTTTCAGCGAGGTCGCCTGCCTGACCCTGCAGGGCGCTGGCGGCGGCAGCCGACTGCACCACCAGTTCGGCGTTTTGCTGCACCATGCTGTCCAGATTGAGCACCGCGCGGTTAATCTCCTGAATGCCTTTCATCTGCTCGCTGGTTGCCACGGTGATCTCCCGCATGATCCCCGACATGCTGCCAATGCTGGTGACGATCTCATTCATGCTCTGCCCGGCAAGATGCACATAGCGCGAACCGGTCGCCACGCTGTCGGTAGTGGAGTCGATCAGGCTTTTGATCTCTTTTGCCGCCTGGGCGCTGCGGCTGGCGAGATTGCGCACTTCGCCCGCTACCACGGCAAAGCCGCGCCCTTGCTCACCGGCACGCGCCGCTTCAACCGAGGCGTTCAGCGCCAGAATGTTGGTCTGGAAAGCAATGCCGTCAATCACGCTGGTGATGTCGCCAATTTTGGTCGAGGCGGCTTCGATGGACTGCATGGTGGTGATCGCCTGCGACACCACGTTGCCGCCCCGCGTCGCGGCCTCGGCAGCTTTGCCCGCCTGCGCGTTCGCCACGGCGGCAGATTCGGTGGATTGCGCCACGGAGGCGGTGATCTGCTCCACGGCGCTGGCGGTTTCACGCAGGCTGGAGGCGGCCCGCTCGGTGCGGCCAGAGAGATCCTGGTTCCCGGCGGCAATCTCCTGGGCGGCGTTCTTCACCGAGGCGCTGGCGTCGCGCAACTGCACCATCACCACCGCGAGTTTATCGCTGAAGGCGTTAAAAGCATGGGCGATCTGCGCCACCTCATCGTCACCTTTCTCCGGCAGACGCTGGGAGAGATCGTTGGTGCCGTTGGCAATGGCGTGCATCGCATCGCGAATATCCGACAGGCGCTTCAGCAGGCGGGCAATCACGAAATGCACAACCACCGCGCTGAGCAGCACCAGCACAACCAGCGACAGGGAGGAGGCTTTCAGCAGGGTGCGCATACCTGTCGTCGCATCATCGCTGTCAAGCGCGACAATCAGCTGCCACTGGGTACCGGCAATCGGGGTTGCGGAGAAGGTTTTCGCCACGCCGTTGTACTCCCCCTCGGCGCTGTTGCCATTCTTCAGCGCAGCCAGATCGACGCCGCTGATGACCGCTTTAAAGGGCTTTAAGGTCAGCTCGGGATCGCTGGCGGCAATGACCGAACCCTCGCTGTCAACCAGCAGCCCGCTGCTGGCTGGCGTCGGATGGATGCCACGCACGTTGGCGATCACGCTGTCCATCGCCACATCGCCCGCCAGCACTGCTTTCAGCTCGCCGTTCTCTTTCACCGGCACGGCGAAAGTGACCACCAGCTTTTTGGTGCCGGTATCCACATACGGGGCGGTGACAATGGCGCGATCCTCTCTCACCGCCTGCTGATACCACGGACGCACCGTTGGATCGTAGTCGGCAGGTACCCCCTCAGGATTGGAAAACTTCGCGGTTTTGCTGGCGTAGCCGGCATAGACGTTGATAAACCCGCCCGCCTGCGCCAGCTGTTTAAACATCGGTACCGGATCGTCGGTCAGGACGACGTTCTGCAGGGAGTTGATCACCAGCGTCTTGCTGCTGACCCAGTCGGCAATCGCCATGCTGTGGCTGGCGCTGGTGCTGGCCAGTATCGAACGTTGGGACTGTTGATTATCCTGACGCGTGACCTGGAAATTAATCACGGTATTCAGTAAAAGCGCGGCGATCAGACATCCGACCGTCGCCGCAATAATACGAGCGCGAATTGACCTGAACATAATGAAATACCTGCTGTGTTGTTGTAAAAAGCCTATCGGCATCGGGCAGGCAAACTTGAAGCTGGAACCGCGCTCATAAGAAAAAAATATTTTTTCTTGTGGATTATTAGAAAGTTAATAGTTTATCCGCGGATAGCGTCCACTGCGCCAGCTCCATCAGGGTGCCAATCTCCACCCCGTCGATCAGCGGCAGGGCGCTGATACCGCGGCCATCGGCGCAGGTTTTACACAGCTTCACCGGCACGTTCTGCGCCGTCAGGATCTCCAGCATCTGCTGGATGTTATAGCCCTCCGTCGGTTTTTGCCCGCGCAGTCCGGCTGTGACCGCGTCGGACATTAAAAACAGGCGCAGATCCAGGTCACTCTCCTGCTCGCGTAAGGCAATCGCCAGTCGCAGGCTGTTGAACAGCGATTCGCTGCCATAGGCCGCACCGTTAGCGACAATCACAATCTTCTGCATGTTGACTCCTGAATAATGAAAAGGCATGAAAATTGCTTCTCTCTTCGGCAGACACTGACCCGGGAGAGTAAGCATGACGATAAACACAGGCCGTCCACCCGGCGCCACGGAATGGTTCCAGCAGGCCAGGCTGCTGCGTAAACAGCAGCTGTGCAAGCTGGCACAGCTGGGTACGCTGGTGAGCCGGATCAGCCATCTTGCGCACATGCTACAGTGCGAGCGGGGCGCCTCCAACATCTGGCTCTGTTCCGAAGGGGCGCTCTATGCCCTGGAGTGTAAAGCCAGCCGCGCGCTGGTCGACGAGCATGTGCAGGCGCTGCACCAGGCGCTCGGCTCGCCGATGATGGCCAGTGGTGCCCTGTGCGAGCGGGTGGCCAACGCCCTGCAAAGTCTGGAGCAGCTTCCCGCGCTGCGTGAGACGATTACGGCTTGCGCGCTGCCCGCTACGGCGGCGATGGAGCGTTATAGCCGTATGCTGCGAAACCTGCTCAGTATTGTGCCGCAACTCAATGACAGCATTGATGACCCGCAAATCGCGGGCAGATTTGTCGCGCTCTACAGCCTGATGCAGGGCAAAGAGCTGGTGGGGCAGGAGCGGGCGCTGGGGGCGATAGGCTTTACCCAGGGCTTTTTCAGCGATGAGATGCGCCAGACGCTGGTAGACAGAATCGACGGCCAGCAAACCTGTTTCGAGGTCTTTCTCTCCCTGACCCCTCCCAGCCTGCACGATCCTTTCAATCTCAGCGTACCGGGGGCGGAGGTCGAACAGTTGCGGCGGCTGGCCTGCACCCGGCAACCCGCCGCGGATCAGGGAGTGCTGGCGCTGCACTGGTTCTCGCTGCAAACCGAACGCCTCGAACATCTGCGCACCCTGGAAGAGATGCAGATTGCCGATCTGATGCTGGCGGTGGAGGCGCTGATTAGCCGGGCTGACGACGAGCCGCGTGCAGAGCCGCAGACGGAAGAGCCGCTGGCTCTCTATCCACAAAAACCGCTGCTGCCGCTGGTGCGCCAGCAGGCGCAGGAGATTGAGCAGCTCTCCCGCCAGCTGGCCTCGATGCGCGACACGCTGGAGGAGCGCAAGGTGATCGAGAAGGCCAAAAGCGTGTTAATGACCCATCAGCAGATGAGTGAGGAGCAGGCCTGGTGCCAGCTGCGCAAGATGGCGATGGATAAAAATCAACGGATGGTAGATATCGCCCGCGCGTTGCTGACGGTCAAAGCCCTGTGGCAGCCGTAAATGCACCCCGGATGGGCAACGCCTGCATGGTTGAGGTGCGTTCTCGCTGTCGGAAGGCAGAAAAGCCCCGTCCTTTAAGCATTTAAAACCTGGCATCACCCTTGCATTAATCAACATAACAATTTTAACGACGCGCCAACGGCGGTGTGTCGTTCTTGAGGATAAAGGCGTCCTGCGGTGCTTCGGCACTGCCGGGCGCTTTTTTTTGCCATTTTTTCAGGAGTGAGCATGGTGGAATGGACAAGACGGCGTTTTTTACAGGCCAGTGCGCTGGCGGGCGGGGCGCTGATGTTGCCGGGATTGATGCAGGGCGCATGGGCCGCGGGCTCCGATAAACCGGAGCTGGACACGGTGCGCGTCGGCTTTATCCCCCTGACCGACTGCGCGCCGCTGGCGATCGCGGCCTGGAAAGGGTTCGATAAGAAATATGGCTTCACCCTAGTGCCGAGCAAAGAGGCGAGCTGGGCGGCGGTACGCGACAAGCTGGTGGCTGGGGAGCTGGACGCGGCGCATATTCTCTATGGCCTGCTGTACGGCCTGGAGCTGGGGATCGCCGGTAAAGCCAAACCGATGGCCAACCTGATGACCCTCAACCGGAACGGGCAGGCGATCACCCTGTCGAGCGATCTGGCTCAGCAGGGCGTGCGCGACGTCGAGGGGCTGAAGAAGCTCATCGCCCGGGAGGCTCCGGGCACCTACACCTTCGCCCACACTTTTCCCACCGGCACCCACGCCATGTGGCTCTACTACTGGCTGGCGAGCGCGGGTATCAATCCCTTCGACGACGTGCGCACCGTGGTGGTGCCGCCACCGCAGATGGTGATGAACATGCGCATCGGCAATATGGTCGGCTTCTGCGTCGGCGAGCCGTGGAACGCCCGCGCCATTAACGATCGCATCGGCTTTACCGCCGCCACCTCCCAGTCCATCTGGCCGGAACACCCGGAAAAAGTGCTCGGCACCCGCCACGAGTGGGTAGAGCAATACCCGAACACTGCCCGGGCGCTGGTCAGCGCGCTACTGGAGGCCCAGCGCTGGATCGACGCCTCACCGCAGAACAAAGAGGAGACCGCGCAGCTGCTGGCCCGGCGCGCCTGGCTCAACACCAAAGAGCAGTACCTCACGGGCCGGATGCTGGGCGAATACGCCAGCGGAACCGGCAACCGCTGGCAGGATGCCAACCCGATCCGCTTCTTTGAGGAGGGGGCGGTGAGCTACCCGTGGCACTCCGACGGAATGTGGTTCCTGACCCAGTTCCGCCGCTGGGGACTACTGAAAACCGACCCGGATTACGCCGCTATCGCCCAGCGCATCAACCGCACCGACATCTGGCAGGATGCCGCCACTGCCGTGGGCGGCATTCGCGCACCTTCATCGCCGCTGCGCAGCAGCACCCTGATGGACGGCACCGTCTGGGACGGCACCGATCCGAAGGGTTACGCCAACCGTTTCGCCATTCACCGTACAGGGGCCTGATATGAAAAACGTCAACATTAAAGCCGCACCCGCCGTACCCGCCGAGCCGGTCAGCGGGGAAGTGATTACCCTGCCGCCGGTGCAGGTTCGCCGCCGCACTCCGGGGTTTGCCCGCCGGACCAACGATCTGCTCCAGCGCATCATTCCGGCGCTGCTTGGCCTGGGGTTGCTGGTGATCGCCTGGCAGCTGGCGGCTATCAACAGCAAAGGGTTCCCGACGCCGCTCAGCACCCTGGACTCGGCCATCACGCTATTTGCCGATCCGTTCTACCGAGATGGCCCCAATGATATGGGGGTGGGCTGGAACGTGCTGGCCTCGTTGCAGCGTGTCGCTATCGGCTTTGGCCTGGCAGCGATCGTCGGCATCCCGCTGGGCTTTATGATTGGCCGGTTCACCTTTATGTCCCGCATGTTCACCCCGCTGATTGCGCTGCTGCGCCCGGTCAGCCCGCTGGCCTGGCTGCCCATCGGCCTGCTGCTGTTCCAGAAGGCGGAGCCTGCTTCCAGCTGGACCATTTTTATCTGCTCGATCTGGCCGATGGTCATCAATACCGCCGAAGGGGTGCGCCGCATTCCGGAAGATTACCTCAACGTGGCGCGGGTGCTGCAGCTCTCCGAGTGGACGGTGATGCGCCGCATTCTCTTCCCGGCCGTGCTGCCTGCGGTCCTGACCGGGGTGCGGCTCTCCATCGGCATCGCGTGGCTGGTGATTGTCGCCGCTGAGATGCTCACCGGGGGCTTGGGGATCGGCTTCTGGATCTGGAACGAGTGGAACAACCTCAACGTTGAAAACATTCTCATCGCCATCGTCATTATCGGCGTGGTGGGTTTGCTGCTGGAGCAGGGGCTGATGCTGATCGCCCGCCGTTTCAGCTGGCAGGAAAAATAAGGAGCACATGATGAAACCTCTCATTCAGGTCCAGGCCGTCAGCCAGCGTTTTTCCACCGCCAGCGGCGAGTTCCTGGCGTTGCAGAACGTCTCTTTTGATATTCACGAAGGGGAGACCATCAGCCTGATCGGCCACTCCGGCTGCGGCAAATCGACGCTGCTGAATCTGATCGCCGGCATCACGTTGCCGACAGAAGGCGGGCTTCTCTGCGATAACCGCGAGATCGCCGGGCCAGGACCGGAGCGGGCGGTGGTGTTCCAGAACCACTCCCTGCTGCCGTGGCTCACCTGTTTTGACAACGTAGCGCTAGCGGTGGATCAGGTCTTCCGCCGCAGCATGAGCAAAGCCGAGCGGCGGGAGTGGATCGAACACAACCTCGAGCGGGTGCAGATGGGGCACGCCATCCACAAGCGGCCGGGGGAGATCTCCGGCGGCATGAAGCAGCGGGTGGGGATTGCCCGCGCCCTGGCGATGAAGCCAAAAGTGCTGCTGATGGATGAGCCGTTTGGCGCGCTGGATGCCCTGACCCGCGCCCATCTGCAGGATTCGGTGATGCACATTCAGCAGGAGCTGAACACCACCATCGTGCTGATCACCCACGATGTGGACGAAGCGGTGCTGCTCTCGGATCGGGTGCTGATGATGACCAACGGCCCGGCGGCAACGGTAGGCGAGATTTTGCGCGTCGATCTGCCGCGCCCGCGCAACCGGGTGCAGCTGGCGGAGGAGAGCCGCTATCACCATATGCGCCAGCAGATCCTGCACTTCCTCTATGAAAAACAGCCGAAAGCGGCCTGAGGAGCATAACCATGCGCCTGGTCATCATTGGAAACGGACTGGCGGCAACGCGGCTGGTTGAGTCATTGACCGAGCGCGCGCCTGGCCGCTTTGAGATCACCCTCATCGGCGAGGAGCGCGTACACGCCTACAACCGCATACAGCTTTCGCCGGTGCTGGGGGGCGAGAAAGAGGCGGCGGCGACACAGCTTCATGATGAGAGCTGGTATCGGACGCGCGGCATCACCGTGGTGTGCGGCGAGCGGGTGCGGGCAGTGGATTTTAGCGCCCGAACGCTGCGTACCGACAGCCGACAGCTCGTATGGGATGAACTGGTCTTTGCCACCGGTTCCCAGCCGTTCGTGCCGCCCATCCCTGGCAGCCATCTGCCCCACGTCTTCACCTTTCGCACTCTGGAGGATGTGGCCGCTATTCTGGCGACGCCCGGCCCGGCGGTGGTGCTGGGGGGCGGCGTACTCGGCGTGGAAGCCGCCGCAGCGTTAAGACAGCATGGTGACAACGTCACGTTAGTCCACCGCGGTCCGTGGCTGATGGAGCAGCAGCTCGATCAGCAGGCGGGTCTGCTGCTGGAGCAGGCGCTTTGCGAGCGGGGTATCGGCTGTGAACTGAACGCCGGGTTGTCGCAGATCACCCCCGACAGCGTCACCCTCAGCGACGGGCGCACCCTGGCCGCCACCCGGGTGGTACTGGCGACGGGCGTGTTGCCCAATATCGCCCTGGCACAGGCCAGTGGTGTGCCCTGCGGCCGGGGGATCCTGGTGGATAACCAGATGCGCACCGCAATAGAGGGTATCAGCGCCATCGGCGAGTGCTGTGAATTAAACGGCGAGACCTGGGGGCTGGTGGCGCCGTGCCTCGCCCAGGCGGAGATCCTCGCCGCCCGTCTCGCGGGGGAGTGCGTCGCCCCCTTTATCCCCGCGCAAAACGGCATGCGCCTGAAAGTGACCGGTATTGAGCTGTTCAGCGCTGGTGAGGTTATCGCGCAGGAAAAAGATGCGGTGTGGACCAGCTGGGACCCGCTGACCCGCCACTACCGCCGTCTACTGGTTCGCAACGGCACGCTGGCAGGCGTGCTGCTGATGGGGGAGTGTCGCAGCGCGGCCACCCTCACCGATTTACTGGCAACGTCAGAACCCGCTCAGGCGGACTGGCTGTTCGATCGATTCACTACGCAGCCGCAGGTTGCAGGACAGAACGCTATGACAAAACCTACTCTGGTTGTGGTTGGGCACGGTATGGTCGGCCACCATTTTCTTGAAGACTGCGTCAATCGCGGTTTGCATCAGCAGTATCAGATTGTGGTCTTCGGCGAAGAGCGCTATGCCGCCTACGATCGCGTCCATCTGTCGGAATATTTTGCCGGACGCAGCGCCGACTCGCTGTCGATGGTGGCCGGAGATTTCTTTGCCGATAACGGCATTGAGCTGCGCCTCTCCCAGCCGGTGGTCGCCATCGATCGCGACGCCCGGGTGATTCGCACGGGAGCAGGGCATGAAACCCACTGGGACAAGCTGGTGCTGGCGACCGGTTCATACCCGTTTGTGCCGCCGGTGCCGGGCCGGGATCTGCCGGGCTGTTTTGTCTACCGTACTCTCGACGACCTGGATAACATCGCCGCCCATGCAAAAAATTCGCGCACCGGGGTGGTGATTGGCGGCGGCCTGCTGGGGCTGGAAGCCGCCAACGCCCTGAAACAGCTTGGGCTGGATACGCACGTGGTGGAGTTTGCCCCGAACCTGATGGCGGTGCAGCTCGATAACGACGGCGCCGCGATGCTGCGCCGTAAAATTGAAGCCCTCGGCGTGGGGGTGCATACCAGCAAGGCCACCACCGAAATCGCAGAAACCGACAGCGGGATGGTACTGCGCTTTGCCGACGGCAGCGAGCTGGCGACCGATATGGTGGTCTTCTCCGCCGGGATCCGCCCGCAGGATGCGCTGGCCCGGAGTTGCGGCCTGGTGCTAGGCGAGCGTGGGGGGATTGCTATCGACAACCAGTGCCGCACCTCCGACGAGGACATCTTCGCTATCGGAGAATGCGCCCTCTGGGAAGGCAAAATCTACGGTCTGGTGGCCCCGGGCTATCAGATGGCGCGGGTGGCCTCCGCCGCGCTGGCGGGAGAAGAGAACGCGTTTATGGGTGCGGATATGAGCACCAAGCTGAAACTGTTAGGTGTAGATGTCGCGTCGTTCGGCGATGCCCATGGCCGCACCGCAGGGGCGCAGAGCTACCAGTGGACCCACGGCCCGCAGCAGATCTACAAGAAGATCGTGGTCAGTGCCGACAATAAAACCCTGCTCGGCGGGGTGCTGGTGGGGGATGCCAGCGAATACGCGACCCTGGTGCAGATGATGCTCAACGACATTCGCCTGCCTAAGGATCCTGAAACCCTGATCCTGCCTGCGGTGGCGGGCAGCGCCCCGAAAGCGCTGGGCGTGGCGGCTCTGCCGGAGAGCGCGCAGATCTGCTCCTGCCACAACGTCAGCAAAGGCGATATCTGCCAGGCGGTCAGCAACGGCGCCACCGACATCGGGGCGGTAAAACAGTGCACCAAAGCGGCTACCGGCTGCGGCGGCTGTAGCGCCCTGGTGAAACAGGTGATGGAGTTCCAGCTGGCGGCCCAGGGCGTGGAGGTGAAAAAGGACATCTGCGAGCATTTCGCGTACTCGCGGCAGGAGATCTACCACCTGGTGCGCGTCAACCGCATCCACACCTTTGATCAGCTTATCAGCCGCTACGGCCAGGGCCACGGGTGTGAGATCTGTAAGCCGCTGGTGGGATCGGTGCTGGCCTCCTGCTGGAACGAATATCTGCTGAAACCGGCCCACCTGCCGCTGCAGGACACCAACGACCGTTACTTTGCCAATATCCAGAAAGATGGCACCTACTCCATTGTGCCGCGCATGGCCGCTGGCGAAGTGACCGCCGACGGGCTGATCGCCATCGGGCAGATCGCCAAACGCTACCAGCTCTACAGCAAAATCACCGGCGGACAGCGTATCGACCTGTTTGGTGCCCGGCTGGAACAGCTCCCGGAGATCTGGCAGCAGCTGATCGACGCCGGGTTTGAAACCGGCCACGCCTACGGCAAATCCCTGCGCACGGTGAAATCCTGCGTCGGTTCCACCTGGTGCCGCTACGGCGTGCAGGACTCGACCGGGCTGGCGGTGACGCTGGAGAACCGTTACAAGGGGTTGCGCGCCCCGCACAAGATCAAGATGGCTGTTTCCGGCTGCACCCGCGAGTGCGCCGAAGCCCAGAGCAAGGATGTGGGGATGATCGCCACCGACAAAGGGTGGAACCTCTATCTGTGCGGCAACGGCGGGATGAAGCCGCGCCACGCGGATCTGTTCGCCAGCGATCTCGATGAGGCCACGCTCCTGCGCTACGTCGACCGTTTCCTGATGTTCTATATCCGCACCGCCGACCGCCTGCAGCGCACCAGCACCTGGCGGGATAACCTCGAGGGCGGGCTGGAATACCTGCGCGAGGTGATCATCGACGACAGCCTCGGCATTGCCGCCGAGCTGGAGCAGGAGATGCAGCGGGTGGTGGATACCTATCAGTGCGAATGGCAGACCACTTTGCAGGACCCGGGCCGCCTGGCGCAGTTCCGCACCCTCGACGCCGCGCCAGCATCCGCAAAACGCTGGCAGGATATCTGTACTCTGGACGAGATCCCGGAACAGGCGGGCATTGGTGCCCGTCTGGGTACGCAGCCCATTGCGCTGTTCCGCTTCGGCAAGGCGATTTATGCCCTGGAGGATCGCGAGCCGGGCGGCAGCGCCAGCGTATTGTCGCGCGGGATTCTCGGCGATGCCGGGGGCGAGCCGGTGGTGATCTCCCCCCTGTATAAAACGCGGATCCGCCTGCGCGACGGGCGCCATGTTGAAACCGGGGAAGTGGCGGTGCGCGCCTGGCCGGTCAAGGTTGACGGTGACCGGGTGCTGGTAGGCAGCGAAGAGCTGGTGATGCGCGCGGAGGCCTCATGACGGAAACCCAAACGACCTGTCCTTACTGCGGTGTGGGCTGCGGCGTGATCGCCCGCGTCGAAAACGGCGAGGTGAGCGTGCGCGGCGACAACAACCATCCAGCCAACTTCGGTCGGCTGTGCGTCAAAGGCTCGGCGTTGGGGGAGACCACCGGTTTAGTGGGCCGCCTGCTGCACCCGGAGGTGGACAACCAGCCGGTGAGCTGGGAGCAGGCGCTGGATATCGCGGGTGCGCGGCTGGGGGAGATTATTGAAAAACATGGGCCGCAGGCGGTGGCCTTTTATGCCTCCGGCCAGCTGCTGACCGAGGATTACTACGCCGCCAACAAGCTGATGAAAGGCTTTATCGGCGCGGCCAATATCGACACCAACTCCCGGCTCTGCATGTCCTCGGCGGTGGTGGGCTACAAGCGCGCCTTTGGCGAAGATGTGGTGCCGTGCAGCTACGAGGATATTGAAACGACCGATCTGGTGGTGCTGGTGGGCTCGAACGCCGCCTGGACCCATCCGGTGCTCTATCAGCGCCTGGCGCAGGCGAAGATTGATAATCCGGCGATGAAGGTGGTGGTGATCGATCCGCGGCGTACCGCAACCTGCGACATTGCCGATCTGCATCTGGCCCTGACGCCGGGCAGCGACGCCGGGCTGTTCGTGGGGCTGCTCAACGCGGTCGACCCCGGTCAGGCCAGCGACTGGCCGCCTGAGCGGGTGGCCGAATTTTGCGGCCTGCCGCCCGACGATGTCGCCACTTTTTACGCCTGGTTTATCGCCGCCCCGCGCGCGCTGACGCTCTACACCATGGGGATCAACCAGTCCACCAGCGGCAGCGACAAGTGCAATGCCATTATCAACGTCCATCTGGCGAGCGGAAAAATTGGGCGCGAAGGCTGCGGACCCTTTTCGCTGACCGGTCAGCCCAATGCGATGGGCGGGCGCGAGGTGGGCGGGCTGGCGAATCAGCTGGCGGCGCACATGAACTTCACGCCGGACGATTTGAGCCGCGTGGCGCGCTTCTGGGGTACGGAGCGGCTGGCGCAGACGCCGGGGCTGATGGCGGTGGAGCTGTTTGAGGCCATTGCCCGCGGCGAGGTGAAGGCGGTGTGGATCATGGGTACTAACCCGGCGGTGTCGCTTCCGGACAGCCATGCGGTCTGCCAGGCGCTGGCAGCCTGTCCGCTGGTGATGGTCTCCGAAGTGATGCGCGACACCGACACCAGCCGCTTCGCCCACATCCGTTTTCCGGCGCTCGGCTGGGGGGAGAAAGAGGGGACGGTGACCAACTCCGAACGGCGCATCTCCCGCCAGCGCGCCTTTCTGCCCGCGCCCGGCGAGGCGAAACCCGACTGGTGGATCATCGCCCGTATTGCTGAGAAACTGGGCCACGGCGCGGCCTTCGCCTGGGATCATCCTCACGCCATCTTTGCCGAACACGCCGCGCTGACGGCCTTTGAGAACCATGGCGAACGGCAGCTTAACCTCGCGGCCCTGACGCAGTTGACCCGTGCGCAGTGGGATGGTCTGACGCCCTGGCAGTGGCCGATCAACCGCGAGGCATTAACCCGCGCCCACCGGGTGCCAGTCAACCCGCAGCCGCATGGCGCTACGCCGAATCTGCTCTATCCCTTTACCCTCAACAGCGGACGTATGCGCGATCAGTGGCACACCATGACCCGCACCGGCTACGTGCCGCGCCTGATGCAGCACCGCGATGAACCGACGGTAGAGATCTCGCCGCAGGATGCCGCCCGGCTGGGATTGCGCGACGGACAACTGGCGCGCATCAGCGCCCCGCGCGGGTTGATGGTGGCCCGGGCGCGGATAAACGATGGGCAGCGCCCCGGGGAGCTGTTTGTCCCGATGCACTGGAACAGCTGTTTTTCGCGCCAGGGCAAAGTAAATGCCCTGGTTGAAGGGCGCTGCGATCCCCACTCCGGCCAGCCGGAGAGCAAACAGACCGCGGTGCGGCTGATGCCGTGGCAGCCCGCATGGCAGGGGGAGCTTTACAGCCGGGAGGAACTGACCCTGCCGACGTACGTCCACTGGTGGCGCAAAGCGGCAAATGGGGTGTCGCGCCTGACCCTGGCGGGGGACAAGCCGCTGTTGGAGTGGCTGCTGGCACACTGCGCCGGGCAGGGCTGGCAGCTGCAAATCGCGCAGACGGGCGAGCGCAGCAGCCTCCTGGCCTGGCATGACGGGGCATTGATGCTGGGATTCTGGCAAGGCACCGGCGTACCGGCGCTGGCGCACAGCGTTATCGAAGCCGCGTTTCACGCCGCACCGGTCGCGCTGGCGGAGCGTCACGCCCTGCTTGACGGGCAGGATCCTGGCGAGCTCAGCGATCCGGGGCGCATCATCTGTAGCTGCTTTAGCGTCGGCGAAAACGCTATCCGCGAGGCCATTGCGGGGGGATGCGACTCGGCGGCAGCGCTGGGGGTAAAATTGCGCTGCGGCACCAACTGCGGCTCCTGTGTGCCGGAGCTGAAGGGTATGCTGGGGGTGAAGGTGTAAATGCCTGATGGCGCTGCGCTTATCAGGCCTGGAGGATCGTAGGTCGGGTAAGCGTTATCGCCACCCGGCAATCTTCAGGATATTCCTGAAATTTACCTTAGGGCTGAAATTTTTTCTCAGGCACGCTAAGGTGTTAACTCCGTTTTCTTTCAACACAGGCACCCTTACACGACGGTGATGGTTGTTTCCCCCCGTATTCGTTCGCTGTTTCTTCTCCTCTGTTATGCCGGAGCCGTTCACGCTGCCCCGAATTCGTTTATCCATCAGGCGCAAAATCCGTTCGATAATAATGGCGACAGCCTGCCGGACTTAGGCATGGCGACCCCGACGGGGGAAGGTGAGAAGCATCTGGCGGAGATGGCGAAAGCGTTCGGCGAAGCCAGCATGACCGACAACGGCCTGACCACCGAGGAGCAGGCCCGGCAGTTTGCCCTGGGCAAGGTGCGGGACGCCGTCAGCCAGGAAGTGAACCAGCATATTGAGTCCTGGCTTTCGCCGTGGGGTAATGCCAGCGTCGATCTGCTGGTCAATGACGAGGGGCGCTTCACCGGCAGCAAGGGGAGCTGGTTTATACCCTGGCAGGATAACAACCACTACCTCACCTGGAGTCAGCTCGGCCTGACCCAGCAGGAGGACGGTCTGGTGAGCAATGCGGGTATCGGCCAGCGCTGGGTGGCGGGCAAATGGCTGCTGGGTTACAACACCTTTTATGACAATCTGCTCGATGAAAACCTCCAGCGCGCCGGGCTCGGCGCCGAAGCCTGGGGCGAATACCTGCGCCTGTCGGCCAACTACTATCAGCCGTTTGCCAGCTGGCGTGACAGCTCGGAGGTGCAGGAGCAGCGCATGGCGCGCGGGTACGATATCAGCGCCAACGCCAGGCTGCCCTTTTATCATCACCTCAACACCAGCATCAGCTTTGAACAATATTTTGGCGACAGCGTGGATCTGTTTCACACCGGCACCGGGTACCACAATCCGCTGGCGGTCAACCTCGGGCTGAACTACACCCCGGTGCCGCTGGTGACCCTTTCCGCCGGGCATAAGCAGGGGGAGAGCGGGGTGAGCCAGAACAACCTCGGCCTGAAACTCAACTACCGCTTCGGGGTGCCGCTGAAAAAACAGCTCTCCGCCAGCGAAGTGGCCGAAAGCCGCTCCCTGCGGGGAAGCCGCTACGATCCACCTGAACGTCAGAACCTGCCGGTACTGGAGTTCCGTCAGCGTAAAACGCTCTCGGTATGGCTGGCGACGCCGCCGTGGGATCTCAAGCCGGGCGAAACGGTCATGCTGAAGCTGGATATTCGCAGCCGTAACGGGGTGCGTTCCCTGCACTGGCAGGGCGATACGCAGGCGCTGAGCCTGACCTCACCGGCGAAGGCCAGTGACAGCGAAGGCTGGAGCATTATCCTGCCGGCGTGGGATAGCAGTGAGGGGGCAAGCAACCGCTGGCGGTTGTCGGTGGTGGTGGAAGATGAAGCGGGGCAGCGTGTCTCTTCCAATGAGATCACGCTTGCCCTGACGGAGCCGCTACTGGCGCTGCCAGAGGAGGATCCGCGCTGGACGCTGCTGTCGGACGAGTAAACTCAGAAAATGCGCTCCTGGTGTACCCAGACCGCCGCTTCGACCCGTGACTTCAGCTTCATCTTCTTCAGCATATGCTTCACATGGACTTTGACCGTGCTTTCGGTGATGTCCAGACGGCGAGCGATCATCTTGTTTGGCAACCCCTGGGCGATGAGCTTCAGGATATCGCGCTCGCGCGGGGTCAACTGGCTCACGTCGCGATCGGAGGTGGCACGGTTGGCGCGCAGGCTGGCCGCCAGTACCGGGGTTAACGCTTCGCTCAACACCATGTCACCAGCCGCCGCCTGTTGCAGCGATTTCAGCAGATCTTCCGGCTCCATGTCTTTTAACAGGTAGCCATCGGCGCCGCGTTTCAGGGCGGTGACCACATCCTCTTCATGGTTGGAGACGCTGAAGACCACCACGCGACCGGAGAGCGTTTTCTCGCGCAGCTTATCGAGGGTTTCGAGGCCGTTCATGCCGGGCATATTCAGGTCGAGCAGGATCAAATCAGGATCGAGGGCCTCGGCCAGTTCAATCCCCTGTTCGCCGTTGCTGGCTTCGCCCACGACGGTGATATCCGACGCCATGCTGATAAGTTGTTTAACACCGGTGCGCAGCATCGGATGGTCGTCGATCAACAGGATTGTAGCGGGCTCCTGATTAGACATGGTGTTCTCCTTGGGCAGTGAAAAGAGGCTTTTCGGGAATAAAGGTGACGATAACGTCAGTTCCGCCCGATTCGCTCCGACGGACCTGACAATCTCCACGCAGGCTTTGTGCGCGGTCTCGCATAATAATCAGACCATAGTGGTTGCTGCGTTCGGCGTTTTCCGGGATCCCGCAGCCGTTGTCACGCACCACCAGTCTGACCTGGTTTTCGTGCTGGCTCACGGTGAGCGAGACCGCCGTCGCCCCGGCGTGTTTCAGCGCATTGCTTAACGCCTCCCGGGCGATCTGCAGCAGATGAATAGCCTGGTGAGAGGGTACGAAACGGGGCGGCAGCTGATAGTCCAGCGAGACGTTAAAGCCGAGCCGGGCGCTAAACTCCTGACAGCTGGCCTCCAGCGCCGGACGCAGGCCGGGCTCCGTTAATTGCAGGCGGAAGGTGGTTAGCAGTTCCCGCAATTGTATCCAGGAGGTGTTCAGCTCGTTGCGGATCTGGCTCAGCAGCTGCTTGCTGCTCTCCGGCAGATCCGTGTCCTGCATCTGCAGACAGCTGACCTGCATCTTCATGCAGGAGAGCGACTGGGCGATGGAGTCATGCAATTCGCGGGCAATGGTGGCGCGCTCTTCCATCACAATCAGCTGCTGCTGTTTTTCCTGATGGCGGTCGAGGGCCAGGGTCGCGGTCAGCTGCTCCACCAGCGTATCGACCAGCTGCTGCTGATCGTGGCTGAGATGACGTCCGGCGGGCAGCGTCGCCAGTAAAATGCCGTACTGCGTCAGGTTATCCGCCAGGCGCCACTTCAGGGTGGTCCCGCTGGTGGTCAGCGGCGGCAGGCCGCGCGGGCAGAGGCGACAGCCAATTTCATCGCAGCTGGCATCCGACTGACAGGTAAATTCCTGATGATTCTCTTCATCTTCCAGGTCGTATACGCGCAATTCGATGTCGTGCAACTGGGTCAGATTCTGCAGGCCGTTAAGCACCGGCGAGAGGCGCTCGCACAGCGGCACCTGGGAGTGCAGGCGGCGGTTGGCCTGCCAGAGGAAGGAGAGGATCTCGTTTTTCTGCTCCAGCCCGGCAGTTTTTTCGCGCACGCGCTGTTCCAGCACCGCATAACTCTCAGCCAGCTCGCCGGACATGGTGTTCAGCGCCTCGCCGAGCATCGCCATCTCATTGCGTCCGTTGATGTGGGCGCGCTGGGTAAAATCACGCTGGGTCACGGCGCGGGCCATCGCCAGCAGCTGGCGCCAGGGGTGCAGCAGCCGGGCGCGCAGCCAGAGGATGGTGAAGACCAGCAGCAGCCCCATAAAGACCGCCATCACCTGCTGCAGCAGTACCACCCGGCCGATACGCAGCTCGGTGCTGTGATCGAACGCCGAAACCAGAGTATCCAGACGGCTGACAAAGCCGGAGACATCCTGGGCTACCGCATCCGGATTACGCGCCTGTCGCAGCCCGGGCATTAACTGGGTATGCCAGTAAGTCTGCAGGGCCTTCAGCTGCGCCTGCTGACGATCGCGGCGGGCAGCGATTTCCAGTTCGGGGCTGAACGCCGTCGCTTCCATTTCATCGAGTAACGCCTGGTCTTTGGCTTCCAGGGGGATGGCCGCCAGCAGGCGGTAGCTCTGCATACGCAGTGAACCGGCCTTATTAATGGCGTGTGCGCTGCCTTGAACGCCCTGAACCAGCCAGCCGGAGATCGCCATCCCTGTCACCCCGATCCCGGTAGACAGCATGACAATCAGCACCAGTTGGTTAACCAGCGTGAGTGGTGAAAAACAGCGTTTAAACATAGGGCAGTCTGGCTCCTGACAATGCCTGGACTCGGCAAGGGCTCTATTCTCAGGCAACCCCTGGAGTATACCCATACCTCAAAAGGATTACCTACTAATTGCCATTGGAGAGGTGAATGGGAGGAGAGGGGTAAGCGGGGGAAGCAGTACCGTGAAAAACCACACCTTTTTCACTGATAAGCGCTACTCACTTTGGGGGATAGCGATTTTCAGGCCATAAAATTGCCCACCTTCCCATTGATTTATATCAACTTCCTGTCGGCTTAAAACCCTGATCTTTGTGGCAACTTTTAAGAATCAGAGGTGTCTATGAGTCACTCTACTACCCCCGAAAGGGATTCTGGCGCAGTCATTACCGAGTGGCGTCCGGAAGATCCGGCGTTCTGGCAACAGCGCGGCCAACGAGTAGCAAGTCGTAATCTGTGGATTTCCGTTCCCTGTCTGCTGCTGGCGTTCTGCGTCTGGATGTTGTTCAGCGCCGTCGCTGTTAACCTGCCGAAAGTGGGCTTCAAGTTTACCACCGACCAGCTGTTTATGTTAACCGCGCTGCCTGCGCTCTCCGGCGCACTGCTGCGTGTCCCTTATGCCTTTATGGTACCGGTGTTCGGCGGACGCCGCTGGACCGCGTTCAGTACCGGGATCATGATCATCCCGTGCGTCTGGCTGGGCTTTGCGGTACAGGATACCTCTACACCGTTTAGCACCTTCGTAATCATCTCTCTGCTGTGCGGCTTTGCAGGGGCAAACTTCGCTTCCAGCATGGCGAACATTAGCTTCTTCTTCCCGAAACAGAAGCAGGGCGGGGCGCTGGGGATCAACGGCGGCCTGGGCAACATGGGCGTCAGCGTAATGCAGCTGATTGCGCCGCTGGCGATCTCGGTCTCTATTTTCGCCGCGTTTGGTGGCGCTGGCGTTGAACAGGCCGACGGCTCGCTGCTGTTCCTGCAGAACGCCGCGTGGATCTGGGTGCCGTTCCTGGTGGTCTTTACCCTGGCGGCATGGTTTGGCATGAACGACCTGGCGGCATCGAAAGCGTCGCTCAGCGAACAGCTGCCGGTGCTGAAGCGCGCCCACCTGTGGATCATGGCGCTGCTCTATCTGGCAACGTTCGGCTCGTTTATCGGCTTCTCTGCCGGGTTTGCGATGCTGTCCAAAACCCAGTTCCCGGATGTGCAGATCCTGCACTACGCCTTCTTCGGGCCGTTTATTGGCGCCCTGGCACGCTCTACCGGCGGGATGATCTCTGACCGTCTGGGCGGTACCCGCGTGACGCTGGTGAACTTTGTGGTGATGGCTCTCTTCTGTGCCCTGCTGTTTATGACCCTGCCGGTAAACGGTGTGGGCGGCAACTTCGGCGCCTTCTTCGCGGTCTTTATGGTGCTGTTCCTGACTGCCGGGCTGGGGAGTGCTTCCACCTTCCAGATGATTTCGGTGATCTTCCGTAAATTGACGATGGATCGCGTTAAAGCGCAGGGCGGCACTGAGCAGCAGGCGATGCGTGAGGCGGCTACCGACACCGCAGCCGCGCTGGGCTTTATCTCAGCGATCGGCGCGATTGGCGGGTTCTTTATTCCTAAAGCCTTTGGTATCTCACTGGATCTGACCGGCTCGCCGGCGGGTGCGATGAAGGTGTTCCTCGTTTTCTATATCGTCTGCGTGTTTGTCACCTGGCTGGTATACGGACGGAATTCTAATAAAAAGTAAGTTTGATTATCCGTTTGCGCGGCCTGGTGCCGCGCTTTTTTTGCGCTGCATTTAGTTACAACATACTCAAAGCGTAAGCCGCTGTTAGCATGCGGCCACTGTGATCGCCATCGCTAATCAGGCTTACCTACCCCTTAATACCGCTGGGGTTAAATGTTACGCGCGCTTTTGTAGGATAAATAAATAATGACCATATAAAACAGTAAGTTACATTATTATATTCTGTACCGCTTTGGTGGTAGTCGAAAATTTCCCCTTCTGAACATCCCCAACTCCCCTTGATCGTTATCAATTCTCCTCCTCTTTCAGAGCGTTACCTTCGCTGCAAATCAGCAATGTCGATTTAGAGAGCCACAGGCTCCATACAGGAGATACCCGATGAGCAAATTTTTGGACCGGTTTCGCTACTTCAAACAGAAGGGCGAAACATTTGCCGATGGGCACGGCCAGGTTCTGGAGACTAACCGGGACTGGGAAGACGGTTACCGTCAGCGCTGGCAACATGACAAAGTCGTACGTTCGACCCACGGCGTAAACTGCACCGGCTCCTGTAGCTGGAAAATTTTCGTCAAAAATGGTCTGGTGACCTGGGAAATGCAGCAGACCGACTACCCGCGCACCCGCCCGGATATGCCAAACCACGAACCGCGCGGCTGCCCGCGTGGCGCAAGCTACTCCTGGTATCTCTACAGCGCTAACCGCCTGAAATACCCGCTGATGCGTAAACGCCTGATGAAAATGTGGCGTGAAGCGAAAGCGCAGCACAGCGATCCGGTTCTGGCCTGGGCCTCTATTATCGAAGACGCCGACAAAGCGAAGAGCTTCAAACAGGCTCGCGGTCGCGGCGGCTTTGTTCGCTCCTCCTGGCAGGAAGTGAATGAGCTGATTGCCGCTTCCAACGTCTATACCGTGAAAACCTACGGCCCGGACCGCGTGGCTGGCTTCTCGCCAATCCCGGCGATGTCGATGGTCTCCTACGCCTCTGGCGCGCGTTATCTGTCGCTGATCGGCGGCACCTGCCTGAGTTTCTACGACTGGTACTGCGACCTGCCGCCTGCCTCTCCGCAGACCTGGGGTGAGCAGACCGACGTTCCGGAATCCGCCGACTGGTACAACTCCAGCTACATCATCGCCTGGGGCTCTAACGTGCCGCAGACCCGTACCCCGGACGCCCACTTCTTTACCGAAGTGCGTTACAAAGGCACCAAAACCGTAGCCGTGACCCCGGACTATGCCGAAATTGCCAAGCTCTGCGATCTGTGGCTGGCGCCGAAGCAGGGTACCGATGCGGCCATGGCGCTGGCGATGGGCCACGTCATGCTGCGTGAGTTCCATGTTGACAAGCCAAGCCAGTACTTCACCGACTACGTGCGTCGTTACACCGACATGCCGATGCTGGTCATGCTCGAAGAGCGTGACGGCTACTATGCCGCAGGCCGCATGCTGCGTGCCGCCGATCTGGTGGATGCGCTGGGCCAGGAAAACAATCCGGAGTGGAAAACCGTTGCCTGTAATAGCAATGGCGAGCTGGTTGCACCGAACGGCTCTATCGGCTTCCGCTGGGGCGAGAAAGGTAAATGGAACCTCGAGCAGCGTAACGGCACGACGGGCGAAGAGACCGAACTGCGCCTCAGCATGCTGGGCAGCCAGGACGAGATCGCCGATGTTGGCTTCCCGTATTTCGGCGGCGAAGGCTCCGAGCACTTCAACAAGGTGGAGCTGCAGAACGTCCTGATGCACAAACTGCCGGTGAAACGCCTGCAGCTCGCCGACGGCTCAACCGCACTGGTCACCACCGTTTACGACCTGACTCTGGCCAACTACGGTCTGGAGCGCGGTCTCGGTGATGAAAACTGCGCCACCAGCTATGACGACGTAAAAGCCTACACCCCGGCCTGGGCGGAGCAGATCACCGGCGTTCCACGGGCGCAGATCATCCGTACCGCACGTGAGTTTGCCGATAACGCCGATAAGACCCACGGTCGTTCAATGATCATCGTCGGTGCCGGTCTGAACCACTGGTATCACCTCGATATGAACTATCGCGGTTTGATCAACATGCTGATCTTCTGCGGCTGCGTGGGTCAGAGCGGCGGCGGCTGGGCACACTACGTGGGCCAGGAAAAACTGCGTCCGCAGACCGGCTGGCAGCCGCTGGCGTTTGCCCTCGACTGGCAGCGTCCGGCGCGTCACATGAACAGCACCTCCTACTTCTATAACCACTCCAGCCAGTGGCGCTACGAGACGGTTACCGCGCAGGAATTGCTGTCGCCGATGGCGGATAAATCCCGCTACAGCGGTCACCTGATCGACTTCAACGTCCGCGCTGAACGCATGGGCTGGCTGCCCTCTGCGCCACAACTGGGCACCAACCCGCTGCGCATTGCAGAAGCGGCGAAGAAAGCGGGCATGACCCCGGTGGATTACACCGTCAAATCCCTGAAAGAGGGTTCCATCCGTTTCGCGGCAGAACAGCCGGAAAACGGTAAAAACCATCCGCGTAACCTGTTCATCTGGCGCTCCAACCTGCTGGGCTCGTCCGGTAAAGGGCACGAGTACATGCTGAAATACCTGCTCGGTACCGAAAACGGCATTCAGGGCAAAGATCTTGGCAAGCAGGGCGGCGTGAAGCCGGAAGAGGTGGAGTGGAAAGATAACGGTCTCGACGGCAAGCTGGATCTGGTGGTGACCCTCGACTTCCGTCTCTCCAGCACCTGTCTCTACTCCGACATCGTGCTGCCAACCGCCACCTGGTACGAAAAAGACGACATGAATACCTCGGATATGCATCCGTTTATTCATCCGCTCTCTGCGGCCGTTGACCCGGCGTGGGAATCGAAAAGCGACTGGGATATCTACAAAGACATCGCGAAGAAATTCTCCGAAGTCTGCGTAGGCCACCTGGGCAAAGAGACCGACGTGGTGACGCTGCCCATCCAGCACGACTCCGCTGCCGAACTGGCGCAGCCGCTGGACGTGAAGGACTGGAAAAAAGGCGAATGCGACTTGATCCCGGGCGTGACCGCGCCGCATATCATTCCGGTTGAACGTGACTACCCGGCGACCTATGAGCGCTTTACCTCTATCGGCCCGCTGATGGAAAAAATCGGTAACGGCGGGAAAGGCATTGCCTGGAATACCCAGAGCGAGATGGATCTGCTGCGTAAGCTCAACTACACCAAGGCGGATGGCCCGGCGAAAGGCCAGCCAATGCTCAACACCGCGATTGATGCGGCAGAGATGATCCTCACCCTGGCGCCGGAAACCAACGGCCAAGTGGCGGTGAAAGCCTGGGCGGCGCTGAGCGAGTTTACTGGCCGCGATCATACCCATCTGGCGCTGAACAAAGAAGACGAAAAGATCCGCTTCCGTGATATTCAGGCCCAGCCGCGTAAAATTATCTCCAGCCCGACCTGGTCTGGCCTCGAAGATGAGCATGTCTCTTACAACGCGGGTTATACCAACGTTCACGAGCTGATCCCATGGCGCACGCTGTCCGGTCGTCAGTCGCTGTATCAGGATCACCAGTGGATGCGTGACTTCGGTGAAAGCCTGCTGGTGTACCGTCCGCCAATCGACACCCGTTCGGTGAAAGCGGTGATGGGTGCGAAATCAAACGGCAACCCGGAGAAGGCGCTGAACTTCCTGACGCCGCACCAGAAGTGGGGTATCCACTCCACCTACAGCGACAACCTGCTGATGCTGACCCTGTCCCGTGGTGGCCCGATTGTCTGGATGAGTGAAGCGGACGCCAAAGATCTGGGGATCGAAGATAACGACTGGATCGAAGTCTTCAACAGCAACGGTGCCCTGACGGCGCGTGCGGTGGTGAGCCAGCGCGTACCGGCCGGGATGACCATGATGTACCACGCGCAGGAACGTATCGTGAACCTGCCGGGGTCTGAGATCACCGAGCAGCGCGGCGGGATCCACAACTCTGTGACCCGTATTACGCCGAAACCAACCCATATGATCGGCGGTTATGCCCAGCTGGCCTACGGCTTTAACTACTACGGCACCGTAGGATCGAACCGCGATGAGTTCGTGGTGGTACGTAAGATGAAGAACATTAACTGGTTAGACGGCGAAGGTAATGACCAGGTACAGGAGAGCGTAAAATGAAAATTCGTTCACAAGTCGGCATGGTGCTGAATCTGGATAAATGCATCGGCTGTCACACCTGCTCAGTCACCTGTAAAAATGTCTGGACCAGCCGGGAAGGGATGGAGTACGCCTGGTTCAACAACGTGGAAAGCAAGCCGGGCACCGGCTTCCCGACCGACTGGGAAAACCAGGAGAAGTGGAAGGGCGGCTGGATCCGCAAAATCAACGGCAAGCTGCAGCCGCGCATGGGTAACCGCGCGCTGCTGCTGGGTAAAATCTTTGCTAACCCGCATTTGCCGGGCATCGATGATTACTACGAGCCGTTTGATTTTGACTACCAGAACCTGCACAACGCGCCGGAAAGTAAACACCAGCCGATCGCCCGTCCACGCTCGCTGATCACCGGTCAGCGCATGGACAAGATCACCAGCGGGCCAAACTGGGAAGAGATTCTGGGCGGCGAGTTCGAAAAACGCGCCAAAGATCAGAACTTCGAGAACATGCAGAAGGCGATGTACGGCCAGTTCGAAAACACCTTCATGATGTACCTGCCGCGCCTGTGCGAACACTGCCTCAACCCGGCGTGTGTCGCCACCTGCCCGAGCGGTGCCATCTACAAGCGTGAAGAAGATGGCATCGTGCTGATCGACCAGGACAAGTGCCGCGGCTGGCGTATGTGCATCACCGGCTGCCCGTACAAAAAAATCTACTTCAACTGGAAGAGCGGTAAGTCTGAGAAGTGCATCTTCTGCTACCCGCGCATCGAAGCCGGGATGCCAACCGTCTGCTCCGAAAGCTGCGTAGGCCGTATTCGCTACCTCGGCGTACTGCTCTATGACGCGGACGCGATTGAGAACGCGGCGAGCACCGAAAACGAGAAAGATCTCTATCAGCGTCAGCTGGATGTGTTCCTCGATCCGAACGATCCGAAGGTGATCGCTCAGGCGCTGAAGGACGGTATTCCGCAGAGCGTGATCGACGCCGCGCAGCAGTCGCCGGTCTACAAAATGGCGATGGACTGGAAGCTGGCTCTGCCGCTGCATCCGGAATACCGCACATTGCCGATGGTCTGGTACGTGCCGCCTCTGTCGCCTATTCAGTCTGCGGCGGATGCCGGTGAGCTGGGCAGCAACGGTATCCTGCCGGACGTCGAAAGCCTGCGTATCCCGGTTCAGTACCTGGCGAACCTGCTGACCGCAGGGGATACCCAGCCGGTGCTGCTGGCCCTGAAACGTATGCTGGCGATGCGCCACTTCAAACGTGCGGAAACCGTTGACGGCGTCATCGATACCCGCGCGCTGGAAGAGGTGGGCTTAAGTGAAGCCCAGGCCCAGGAGATGTACCGCTACCTGGCGATTGCCAACTACGAAGACCGTTTCGTGGTGCCGAGCAGCCACCGTGAGCTGGCGCGTGAAGCTTTCCCGGAGAAAAGCGGGTGTGGCTTTACCTTCGGCGACGGTTGCCACGGGTCAGACAACAAATTCAACCTGTTCAACAGCCGCCGCATCGACGCGATGGATGTGACCAGCAAAACGGAGCCGCACCAATGATTGAACTCGTCATTGTTTCGCGTCTGCTCGAGTACCCGGATGCTGCGCTGGCGCAGCATCAACAGGAACTCTTCGATGCACTCGCGTCATCGGAAAACCTGGATAAAGAGGATGCCCAGAAACTGGGCGTTTTCCTCCGCGATCTGTTAGCGCGCGATCTACTGGATGCGCAGTCTGACTACAGCCAGCTGTTCGACCGGGGCCGCGCCACCTCGCTGCTGCTGTTTGAACACGTTCACGGCGAGTCCCGCGATCGCGGCCAGGCGATGGTGGACTTAATGGCCCAGTATGAGCAGCACGGCCTGCATCTCGACAGCCGCGAGCTGCCGGATCATCTGCCGCTCTACCTGGAGTATCTGGCACAGCTGCCAAAAGAAGAGGCGCTGGGCGGCCTGCAGGATATCGCCCCGATCCTGGCCTTGCTGAGCGCGCGTCTGCAACAGCGTGAAAGCCGCTATGCGGTGCTGTTCGAACTGCTGGTGAAGCTGGCTAACGCCTCGGTCGACAGTGAAAAAGTGGCGGAGAAAATCGCCGATGAAGCGCGCGACGACACCCCACAGGCGCTGGATGCGGTCTGGGAAGAGGAACAGGTGAAGTTCTTTGCTGACCAGAGCTGCGGCGAGTCGGAAATCTCTGCTCACCAGCGTCGTTTTGCCGGTGCCGTTGCCCCGCAATATTTGAATATCTCTAACGGAGGACAGCAATAATGCACTTCCTGAATATGTTCTTCTTCGATATCTATCCGTACATTGCGGGTTCGGTATTTCTGATTGGTAGCTGGCTGCGTTACGACTACGGCCAGTACACCTGGCGCGCCGCCTCCAGCCAGATGCTGGATCGCAAAGGGATGAACATGGCATCCAACCTGTTCCATTTCGGGATCCTGGGGATTTTTGCCGGTCACTTCCTCGGAATGCTGACCCCGCACTGGATGTATGAATCCTTCCTGCCGATGGACGTGAAGCAGAAGATGGCGATGATTGCCGGCGGTGCCTGCGGCCTGATGACCCTGGTTGGCGGCCTGATGCTGCTGAAGCGTCGTCTGTTCAGCCCACGTGTGCGCGCTACCACCACCGGGGCGGATATCCTGATCCTCACCCTGCTGATGGTGCAGTGCGCGCTGGGTCTGCTGACCATTCCGTTCTCGGCTCAGCATATGGACGGCAGCGAAATGCTGAAGCTGGTGGGGTGGGCACAGTCGGTAGTGACCTTCCATGGCGGTGCGTCTGAGCATCTTGACGGCGTGGCGTTTATCTTCCGCGTGCACCTGGTACTGGGCATGACGCTGTTCCTGCTGTTCCCGTTCTCCCGTCTGGTGCATATCTGGAGCGCGCCGGTGGAGTACATGACGCGCAAATACCAGATTGTGCGCGCCCGTCGCTAATCCGCCGTTTTCATCTCAACCCCGCTCTGGCGGGGTTTTTTTTCGCCCCAGCCGAGGTTATTACCCGCCGCGGCAAACAGAATCAGCGCTCCGCCAGCCAGCTGGGTGAGGCTGAGCGCGTGCCCGAACACCAGGTTGTCGACAATCAGCGCGACGACCGGATAGATAAATGACAGCGAGCCGATGATGGGGGTAGGGAGCTTCTGAATGGCGCTGTACAGCAGTTGATACATCACCCCTGTGTGCACGATGCCCAGCGTCAGCAGAATCCCCCACGGGAAATCGCTGGAGAAGGTCGGCATATGCGCCAGCGGCAGCAGCATCACCACGCCGGTTAACACCTGGATAAAGGCGATGTGCTGCGGTGCAATGGTCTGTAATTTGCGTGTGATAATGGCAGTGAGGGCATAAAAGAAAGCGGCACCCAGCGCGAGGCCGATTCCCGCAAGCCATTGTGCGCTGTGTCCGCCGGTCAGCTCGCTGGAGAGCAAAATCACCACCCCGCCGAAGGCGAGGAACAGCCAGCCCCATTTCACCAGACTCACCCGCTCGCCCATCAGCATGCCCATCAACACCAGCATAAAGGGCTGGGTGTTATAGACCACCGTCGAAAGTCCGATGGAGATACGTTCGAACGCGGCAAAGAGCAGCAGCCAGTTAATGACCAGCGCAATGCCGCCAAGAATGGCCAGACCCAGGGTCACTTTGGTTAACGGGCTAAAAGGGCGTTTACTCAAACGAATAAAAAGAAACAGCGCAATGGCGCCAATCAGACAGCGCCAGAACACCACGTCAATGACCGGCAAGCCGGAAAGCAACACAAAAGCCCCGATAGAGCCGGATATCAGCATCGCCAGGCTCATCTGCCAGACGCCTTGTTGAATGTCGCGCATCGTACACCTCCTGATTATTGCCTCTATTGTTAAAAAAATGTGTCCGGTTTAACAGCGCTGAATTAAGGTAAAAGGCGAGGTTTAGTTTTATAAATTAGGTGAATGCTATGGATTACCTTATCGATGAGATCGACCGTCATATTCTGCGCTGTCTGGTAGAGGATGCGCGTATGTCGCTGAAGGTGTTAAGCGCCCGGGTTGGGCTCACGTCACCCAGTACGGCAGAGCGTTTAAAACGGCTGGAAGAGCGAGGCATCATTCAGGGGTATGGCGCGCGGGTAAACCTGGCCGCACTGGGTTACACGTTGCAGGCGCTGGTGCGCGTGCGACCGTTACCGGGGTTATTGCATAAAGTGGATAAATACATCCAGCAGATGCCGGAGTGTATTGAAAGCGACAAAGTGACCGGCGAGGACTGTTTCGTTATCCGGCTGGTGGTGCGCTCCATCGAGCAACTGGATACGTTGCTGGATGGACTGGCAGAACATGCGCAGTGCAATTCATCGATTGTGAAGAGTTCACCGGTGACCCGTCGGTTGCCCCCGTTGTAAGGGATTTCGCCGGGTGGCGGCTGCGCCTTACCCGGCCTACGAGTATGGTACGGTTTTGTAGCCCCGGTAAGCGCAGCGCCACCGGGGAAAACTGGTGTGCGGAACCGGAAGAATATCACTCTATTTTGGATTGTTTTTTGAGAGAAGTGATGGTGGTGGGGGAAGGATAACTCGGCTACGCCTCGCCCTTCGGGTCGTTGCCTGCGGCAACGCTTTCTCGCTACGCTCGAATCGAACCTTGGTCGAAGCTTCTCATCCTTCCCTGCATTGGAAGAATATGGAACATAGTGCGGAGTAAGAGGTTTGAAACTATCTGGAAGTGATGGTGGTGGGGGAAGGATTCGAACCTTCGAAGTCTGTGACGGCAGATTTACAGTCTGCTCCCTTTGGCCGCTCGGGAACCCCACCAGGGGTAATTCAGATTTTGAGGTGAAACTTGAAGATGGTGGTGGGGGAAGGATTATTCGTCGCTTCGCTCCTCACCCTTCGGGCCGTTGCCTTTGGCAACGTTGTCTCGCTTTCGCTTGACTCGAACCTTCATCGAAGGTTCTCACCCTTCCCGATAAGTGCAAACATCGCTACATCTCATCGGTATTACCACATCGCTGTGGTGAATAATGGTGGTGGGGGAAGGATTCGAACCTTCGAAGTCGATGACGGCAGATTTACAGTCTGCTCCCTTTGGCCGCTCGGGAACCCCACCACGGGGTAATGCTTTTACTGGCCTGCTTCCTTGTGGGAAGCGGGGCGCATCATATCAAATGACGCGCCCCTGTAAAGACTTCCTTTGCATAAATGAATCGTTTGCCTGATTTTTACGCATAAAGACGCAAAGCTAATCAATTCATTTTATAAAGGATTAAAGAATAATCGTTCTGTTACCGTAGACAAAGACGCGCTGCGCCAGCACCTGATACAGCGCACGGCTTAAGACATTTTTTTCAACGTCGCGGCCGGCACGCATCATATCTTCCGCCGTGTAGGTGTGATCGACATGAATCACGTCCTGCATGATGATTGGACCTTCATCCAGATTGTCATTCACGTAGTGTGCCGTTGCGCCGATGATTTTCACGCCGCGTTCGTACGCCTGGTGATAAGGACGCGCGCCGATAAAGGCCGGCAGGAACGAGTGGTGAATGTTGATAATCTTATTCGGGAAGCGGGCAACAAATGACGGCGTCAGGACGCGCATATATTTCGCCAGCACCACATAATCCGGGTTATGCGCTTCGATGGCCTGCGCCATTAAATTGTCATGCTCTTCGCGGGTATGGCCTTCATGGCTGACCAGCTCAAACGGAATATCAAAACGCTCAACCAGCGTACGCAGCGTCTCGTGGTTACCAATGACCGCGGCGATCTCAACATCCAGCCCGCCATAGTTGGCTTTCATCAGCAGGTCGCCCAAACAGTGGGCCTCTTTGGTAACCAGGATCACCACCCGGCGGCGACCGGCAGGGTTCAGTTCACGCACGGAACCTTCCGGGAGCGCGCCGTCCAGATCGGCAAGCAACGTCGCGTCATTGAAGATCCCTTCCAGCTCGGTACGCATAAAGAAGCGGCCGGTACGGTGATCAACAAACTCGTTGTTCTGCACGATATTCAGTTCATGTTTGTAGCAAATATTGGTGATACGGGCGATCAGCCCTTTCTGGTCGGGACAAATGGTGCGCAGCACTTTACGTTGTGTTGATTGCATTGCCGGAAAATCCTTACGTGTTTGCTTGAACCGTGTTGTCAGGCCTTATTGCCCGCAACACTTTTTAAATTTTTTGCCTGAACCACAAGGGCAGGGGTCATTACGACCAAACTGTGGACGCGTGCCGTCAATATAGTACCACTCTCCACCCTCCTTTAAGAAACGCGAGCGTTCGATGATCGCGCCCGCTCTTCCTTGCTCGGTAAAGCGCGCAACAAAACTGACGAACCCCTCGTTTTCATCCCGGCCTGCTGCCGTTTCGTACTGAGTGAGGCCGAGCCACTGCGTATTTGCAAATCCGGCCTCGATCTCCTGACGAAAATCAGTAGCATGGCAGGATGGATGCCAGGTCTTGATCAGGTAGTCTGCGTCCCGCGTCACAAAAGCGGCATATCGGGAGCGCATAAGTGATGCCGGGTCCGGTGCAACCTGCTCACCGTTAAGATATCGTTGGCAACATAGGCTATACTCGAGTGCGCTACCGCAGGGACAGAGTTGAGACACGATTCTCTTCCTGAAATTAAAAAATGAATGGCGTATAACGCCAGGGTGGCACTATGTTAACTGAGCGGTCGCAATGACGCTATGCAGGAATCCAGGGGACGCTAAACAGGGATAATGAGAAAAGTAAAAATTGGACTGGCATTGGGCTCAGGTGCAGCCCGGGGCTGGTCGCATATTGGTGTGATCAACGCCTTACAACGTTTGGGTATCGAAATTGATATTGTTGCAGGCTGTTCAATAGGTTCACTGGTGGGAGCCGCCTACTCGTGTGGCAAGCTTCCCGAGCTGGAAACCTGGGTACGATCGTTTAGCTACTGGGACGTCCTGCGCCTGATGGATCTCTCCTGGCAACGTGGCGGGTTATTACGCGGAGAGCGCGTCTTTAACCGTTTTCGCCAGGTGATGCCCCTGACCGAATTCTCCAGCTGTCAGATGCCTTTCGGTGCGGTTGCAACCAACCTCAGCACCGGCAGGGAGATCTGGTTTACCGAAGGCGATATTCATCTTGCCGTCCGTGCCTCCTGCAGTATGCCGGGTCTGATGGCGCCGGTTCCGCACAACGGTTACTGGTTGGTTGACGGCGGCGTTGTGAATCCTGTTCCCATTTCACTGACCCGTGCGATGGGGGCCGATATCGTGATTGCCGTCGATCTCCAACATGATGCCCACCTGATGCAGCAGGATTTGATGCCGGTTAACACCCAGTCGGATGAGTACGCTCTGGAGGATCTCGCGTGGCATAAACGCCTGCGAGGACGTTTCACGCGAACCACCCGCAAGCTGGTTGCTGCGCCAACCGCCATGGAAATCATGACGACGTCGATTCAGGTGTTGGAAAATCGCCTGAAGCGTAATCGAATGGCGGGTGACCCGCCGGATATATTGATTCAACCTTTTTGTCCACAAATTTCAACGCTCGATTTCCATCGTGCTGAAGCGGCCATTACCGCAGGCGCGCAGGCAGTCGAAAAGAAAATGGACGAATTATTACCTTTAGTGCGGGCAACAGCCTGAGCACCCTTTTTTTGATTACTTCAGCAAAATCTGACAGGCGATAGTGCCGATAGCATGCCACTATTTATCTATTGTCAGCGCCGGGAGAGACCATGACACAGCCATTAGCCGGGAAACAAATTCTGATAGTTGAAGACGAGCCTGTTTTCCGCTCCTTACTGGATTCATGGCTATCATCGCTGGGGGCGACGACTGCACTTGCAGGTGATGGGATCGACGCCCTGGAAAAAATGGTGGGCATTAAGCCCGATTTGATGATTTGCGACATCGCCATGCCGCGGATGAATGGCCTGAAGCTGGTGGAGCATTTACGTAATGCCGGTGACCAGATCCCCATTCTGGTCATTTCTGCGACCGAAAATATGGCCGATATCGCAAAAGCGTTACGCCTGGGTGTCCAGGACGTATTGCTTAAGCCAGTTAAAGATTTGAATCGCTTGCGTGAAACCGTTCTCGCCTGCCTCTATCCCAATATGTTTAATTCGCGTGTTGAAGAGGAAGAGCGGCTTTTTCAGGACTGGGATGCGCTGGTGAATAACCCCTCTGCGGCGGCAAAACTGTTACAGGAGCTTCAGCCGCCGGTTCAGCAGACATTTTCCGGCTGCAAAGTTAATTACCGCCAGCTGATGGCTGCCGATCAACCGGGTCTGGTGCTGGATATCGCACCATTATCCGATAACGATCTGGCGTTTTATTGTCTGGATGTTACCCGGGCGGGCGATAATGGTGTGCTGGCGGCATTATTATTGCGGGCATTATTTAATGGCTTGCTTCAGGAACAACTTTCTCATCAGGGTCAGCGCCTGCCTGAGTTAGGTAGCCTGCTGAAACAGGTTAACCAGCTGCTGCGCCAGGCCAGTTTGCCAGGACAATTCCCATTACTGGTCGGTTATTACCATAGCGGCCTGAAAAATTTGATTTTAGTCTCCGCCGGACTTAATGCCACGCTTAATACGGGTGAGCATCATATTCAGGTCAGCAAAGGCGTTCCGTTAGGAACCTTAGGAAATACTTATCTGAATCAAATAAGCCATCGCTGCACCTCATGGCAATGCCAAATTTGGGGTACAGGGGGGCGGTTGCGCTTAATGTTGTCCACAGAATAGTCAGTTGGAATTTAAACGGTAGATAGCTTTACCGTCGTTTTACGGGCAATGCTACTATCGGTGCCTGTTTTTATTCGTATTTATCCTAATTAAGCGGTAGCGCGTCCTTTTCAGACCCGGACATCCTCCCCAGGCTGATATACTAAACGCGTTATTAATGCAGACTAAAGTTCAAAACATGAACATTTCAGGAGAGTTTCAATGGCTGCCGTAAATTCGAAAGTGAGAAAGGCCGTTATCCCGGTTGCCGGGTTGGGAACCAGGATGCTGCCAGCAACGAAGGCAATTCCAAAAGAGATGCTGCCACTCGTTGATAAGCCATTAATCCAGTATGTGGTTAACGAATGTATTGCTGCAGGCATTACTGAAATTGTGCTGGTAACACATTCATCCAAAAACTCTATCGAAAACCATTTCGATACCAGTTTTGAACTTGAAGCCATGCTGGAAAAACGCGTGAAGCGTCAGCTTCTTCAGGAAGTGCAGTCTATTTGCCCGCCGCACGTGACTATTATGCAGGTCCGTCAGGGGCTGGCAAAAGGTCTGGGTCATGCAGTCCTGTGTGCTCATCCGGTAGTCGGTAACGAGCCGGTAGCGGTTATTTTACCGGACGTTATTCTCGACGAGTTTGAATCCGATCTTTCCCAGGATAACCTGGCTGAAATGATTAAACGTTTCGACGAAACGGGCAGCAGCCAGATCATGGTTGAGCCGGTTGAAGACGTGACCGCATACGGCGTTGTCGACTGCAAAGGCGTGGCGATGAACCCGGGCGACAGCGTGCCAATGGTTGGCGTGGTTGAGAAGCCAAAAGCTGACGTAGCGCCGTCTAACCTCGCTGTAGTAGGGCGTTATGTTCTGAGCGCAGAGATTTGGCCGCTGCTGGCGAAAACGCCTCCAGGTGCCGGGGGTGAAATCCAGCTGACCGACGCCATCGACATGCTGATCGAAAAAGAGACCGTGGAGGCTTACCACATGAAAGGGAAGAGCCACGACTGCGGTAATAAACTCGGTTACATGCAGGCCTTCGTTGAATATGGTGTTCGTCACCAGTCCCTGGGCGAAGAATTTAAGGGCTGGCTGAAAGAGACGCTGGGCATTAAAAACTAATACGGCGTTAACGCCCTAAGCAAAACCGGTGATAGCCATGCTACACCGGTTTTTTTATAACTTTTTTAGGGTGTCACTCACGTAGGGTAGGGTAATAGTGTGATGTAATCGTTATATGAGCACGTGTAACAGAATGTCACACGAGATAAAATACAGGCATAAAAAATCCCGCATTAAGCGGGATTTTTCGGATATTTACTGGCTTATTCCTGAATCAGGAAGTCGTCCAGTTGTTTACCTTGCTCATCCATTGCTTTTTTGATAACAGCTGGAGTACGACCCTGGCCGGTCCAGGTTTTAGATTCGCCGTTCTCATCGATGTAGCTATATTTAGCCGGACGCGCAGCACGTTTAGCTTTAGTACCGGTTTTGGCGGCAGCCATGCTGTTCAGCAATTCGTTAGGATCAATACCATCAGCGATCAGCATTTCACGATATTGCTGCAGTTTACGTGTACGTTCTTCGATTTCAGCAGCAGCGGCGTTTTCTTCTTCACGACGCTCATTAACAACGACTTCTAATTTCTCCAGCATTTCTTCAAGCGTTTCCAGAGTACATTCTCTCGCCTGGGCACGGAGAGTGCGGATGTTGTTCAGAATTTTAAGTGCTTCGCTCATTGTAGTAATCTCAAACTTATAATGTGGGGGTTTGTTGAGGTAATAATAGAGGCATAAATTGATATGTGCAATAGGCCAGAATGTAAGGAATTCAAAAATACCTAATATTCGGGACTATTATTAATTATCAGAACTTAAATTTGGCGAGGTGAAAGGGGGGCGGCGTTATCAAAAGATGCGTTGTAAACCTGACGGTGAACTCTTTTTTTGCAGACAATTTTCATGGGGGTTTTTGTTTCTCCGGATAAATATCAACCTTTCGTATTAGTACTCAAAACACGGTTGCCCAAGGGAATTTTTAATTACACCTGAATCATTTCAAGCCCCGTATCGACTTAAAATAACAGATTTTTCCAGAACTTAGCGTTTATAAAACCATGAGTTTTTACGTCCTTTTCATCTGCTCCCTCGTAAGTTGTCCTATATCCTGGCGAAGGATGAAATCTCTCGTAACGCGGGTCTTCCGCGCCGCAGCACGGAAGACCCGACAAAATATGGTACAATCGCGTATCGGTAATAATACACATTGATTAGGGTTTAACGGCCAATGGCACAACTGTATTTCTACTATTCAGCAATGAACGCAGGTAAGTCGACCGCGTTACTGCAATCCTCCTACAATTACCAGGAGCGTGGGATGCGTACGGTGGTTTATACCGCTGAAATCGATGACCGTTTTGGTGCCGGAAAAGTGAGCTCCCGAATTGGCCTCTCTTCTCCGGCCAGGTTATTTAACCCCCAAACCAATCTGCTGGATGAAATTCGTGCAGAGGCCGCTGACCAGGCAGTCCATTGCGTACTGGTGGATGAGAGCCAGTTTTTAACGCGTCAGCAGGTTCATGAGCTTTCTGAAGTGGTTGATGAGCTGGATATTCCGGTGCTTTGCTATGGGCTGCGAACGGATTTTCGCGGCGAGCTGTTTGTCGGTAGCCAGTATTTGCTGGCCTGGTCAGACAAACTGGTGGAATTAAAAACCATCTGCTTCTGCGGGCGTAAAGCGAGTATGGTGCTGCGTCTTGATCAGGCAGGAAAACCCTATGCAGAAGGCGAACAGGTGGTGATTGGCGGCAATGAGCGCTATGTATCCGTATGTCGTAAGCATTATAAAGAGGCGCTGGTGGTAGGCTCTCTGACAGCGATTCAGGAAGCCAGTCGTCGTTAACGGTCTGGCAGAGTCTGTCCCTATTTACGCTGGAAAAGAGACATAAAAAAACCCGCCGAAGCGGGTTTTTTTATTGAGCGATTAATTAAGCGCTTTTCTTCGCTTTCTTATCCGCTTTTACCAGGGTTTCAACAGCTGCAGGTGCAGCAACCACACCTTCAGTGTATTCGCGGCCATAGTAGGTATCCAGCAGGATCTGTTTCAGCTCTGCGATCAATGGGTAGCGCGGGTTCGCACCAGTACACTGGTCATCAAAGGCATCTTCAGACAGCTTGTCTACGTGTGCCAGGAAGTCAGCTTCCTGAACGCCAGCTTCACGGATAGACTTAGGAATACCCAGCTCAGCTTTCAGGCTTTCCAGCCATGCCAGCAGTTTCTCGATCTTCGCAGCAGTGCGGTCACCAGGAGCGCTCAGGCCCAGGTGGTCAGCGATTTCTGCGTAGCGACGACGCGCTTGTGGACGGTCGTACTGGCTGAATGCAGTCTGCTTGGTCGGGTTATCGTTAGCGTTGTAACGGATAACGTTAGAGATCAACAGGGCGTTCGCCAGACCGTGAGGAATGTGGAACTGAGAGCCCAGCTTGTGCGCCATGGAGTGACACACACCCAGGAAGGCGTTAGCAAACGCGATACCGGCGATGGTGGCAGCACTGTGCACACGCTCACGGGCAACCGGGTTTTTAGAGCCTTCGTTATAAGAGGCTGGCAGGTTCTCTTTCAGCAGTTTCAGTGCTTGCAGAGCCTGGCCGTCAGAGAACTCAGACGCCAGTACAGAAACATAAGCTTCCAGGGCGTGAGTTACCGCATCCAGACCACCGAATGCACAGAGTGATTTCGGCATATCCATGACCAGGTTGGCGTCAACAATCGCCATGTCCGGGGTCAGAGCGTAGTCTGCCAGTGGGTATTTCTGACCTGTTGCATCGTCGGTAACAACAGCAAACGGTGTCACTTCAGAACCGGTACCGGAAGTGGTGGTGACGGCGATCATTTTCGCTTTCACGCCCATTTTCGGGAACTTGTAGATACGTTTACGGATATCCATAAAGCGCAGCGCCAGCTCTTCGAAGTGCGTTTCTGGGTGCTCGTACATTACCCACATAATTTTGGCTGCGTCCATTGGGGAGCCGCCGCCCAGCGCGATGATCACGTCTGGTTTGAAGGAGTTTGCCAGCTCTGCGCCTTTGCGAACAACAGACAGGGTTGGGTCAGCTTCAACTTCGAAGAACACTTCAGTTTCCACGCCAGCCGCTTTCAGAACAGAGGTGATCTGGTCTGCGTAGCCATTGTTGAACAGGAAACGGTCAGTCACGATGAGCGCACGTTTGTGGCCATCAGTAATCACTTCATCCAGCGCGATTGGCAGGGAGCCACGGCGGAAGTAGATAGATTTCGGAAGTTTATGCCACAACATGTTTTCAGCTCGCTTAGCAACGGTTTTCTTGTTGATCAGGTGCTTAGGACCAACGTTCTCAGAGATGGAGTTACCACCCCATGAACCACAACCCAGAGTCAGGGAAGGCGCGAGTTTGAAGTTATACAGGTCACCGATACCACCCTGAGAAGCAGGGGTGTTGATCAGGATACGTGCAGTTTTCATCATCTGACCGAAGTAGGCCACACGTTCAGGCTGGTTATCCTGGTCAGTGTAGAGACAGGAGGTATGGCCGATACCGCCCATCGCTACCAGTTTCTCTGCTTTATCAACCGCATCTTCGAAATCTTTCGCGCGGTACATTGCCAGCGTCGGAGAGAGTTTTTCGTGTGCAAACGGCTCGCTTTCGTCAACGATATTCACTTCGCCAATCAGGATCTTGGTGCTGGCTGGGACGGTGAAACCTGCCAGTTCAGCAATTTTATACGCTGGCTGACCTACGATGGCGGCGTTCAGTGCGCCATTTTTCAGGATGATGTCCTGAACCGCTTTCAGCTCTTTGCCCTGCAGCAGGTAACCGCCGTGGCTGGCGAAACGTTCGCGAACGGCATCGTATACGGAATCAACAACAACAACGGACTGCTCGGAAGCACAGATTACGCCGTTATCGAAGGTTTTAGACATCAGTACAGAAGCAACAGCACGTTTAATATCGGCAGTTTCGTCGATAACAACTGGGGTGTTACCCGCACCTACGCCGATAGCTGGTTTACCGGAGCTATAGGCCGCTTTAACCATGCCTGGGCCACCAGTTGCCAGAATCAGGTTGATGTCCGGGTGGTGCATCAGAGCGTTAGACAGTTCCACGGAAGGCTGATCGATCCAGCCGATCAGATCTTTCGGTGCACCCGCAGCGATCGCCGCTTGCAGAACGATATCTGCAGCTTTGTTGGTTGCATCTTTAGCACGTGGGTGTGGAGAGAAAATGATTGCGTTACGCGTCTTCAGGCTGATCAGCGATTTGAAGATAGCAGTAGAAGTTGGGTTGGTGGTTGGAACGATACCGCAGATGATGCCGATTGGCTCAGCAATGGTGATGGTACCGAACGTGTCATCTTCAGACAGAACGCCACAAGTCTTCTCATCTTTATAGGCGTTGTAGATATACTCAGAAGCAAAGTGGTTTTTAATCACTTTATCTTCAACGATACCCATACCGGATTCGGCAACGGCCATTTTAGCGAGAGGGATTCGAGCATCTGCAGCAGCCAGAGCGGCGGCGCGGAAGATTTTATCAACCTGTTCTTGGGTGAAATTGGCATATTCACGCTGGGCTTTTTTTACGCGCTCTACAAGTGCGTTAAGTTCAGCGACATTAGTAACAGCCATAATGCTCTCCTGATAATGTTAAACTCTTTTAGTAAATCAGCTGCTCGACACGAAAACAGTATAGTCAGCGTCATTGCCACTTGCTTAACTTACGTAAAAACAAGATGTTAACGTCTTTATCGTTCCCCTGATTTACTAAAAGAGCCTTCCATCAGTAGCCTACGTTCAGACTCTGAGTCTCCCTGGTGGCGTGATCAAGATTACTCACTTCTGAGTACCGAAAACATGATCTGTATCAATTTATCCATAAGCTGATACCTTTCAGCAGGGGTATTTTAGGGCATTTCATCGATTGTTAAATAATTGCAAAACTAATTGAACCATAACAACGCATAAAGTACACAAATATTTTACAGCGTAACATCACCATATTTAGCATTATTGTGATGAAGTAGAGGCATAAAAGGCGTATCGTCTGCCGGGTTATTGTGGATGCCACATTTTATATTAAGACTTGCTAATCAGCGGAGCTAACAGTGAGCCTATCGCTCTTTGATTTCCCAACGTATTTTAAGTTCTTTATTGGTCTGTTCGCGCTGGTGAACCCGGTGGGCATTATTCCCGTCTTCATCAGTATGACCAGCTATCAAACCGCCCTTGCCAGGAATAAAACCAACCTGACGGCAAATTTATCCGTGGCGATCATCCTGCTGACGTCGCTCTATCTTGGCGATTCAATATTGCAGATTTTTGGCATCTCGATCGATTCGTTCAGAATAGCCGGCGGGATCCTTGTGGTCACCATTGCCATGTCAATGATCAGCGGCAAGCTGGGTGAGGACAAACAGAACAAGCAGGAGAAATCAGAAACCGCCATCCGAGAGAGCATCGGCGTGGTGCCGCTGGCATTGCCCTTGATGGCAGGGCCAGGGGCGATCAGTTCTACCATCGTATGGGGAACGCGTTACCATAACCTGATGCATCTGATTGGCTTCTCGATAGCTATTGCCCTGTTTGCCTTCTGTTGCTGGGGGGTGTTCCGTATTGCGCCGTGGCTGGTACGCCTGCTGGGCCAGACAGGCATTAACGTTATCACCCGTATTATGGGTCTGCTGCTGATGGCGCTGGGGATTGAATTTATTGTTACCGGTCTGAAATCAATTTTTCCGGGGTTATTAGGGTAATCCTTCAAATGAAAAAGCGGAGCACTGGGCTCCGCTTTTTTTGTCATTATCAGCAAATCATATAATGAAAGTTGAAAATCGCTTTAACTATAATAAATTTTATTAATAATTTTGTTTTGTTAACTTTCAATAAGTTGCCTTTCCACATACCGTTCATCTGGTCATAAACCGCGCAAAGCGTCTGTTATTTTACTCACACAATACTCTGGGGCTTGCTGCAAGATTACTGAGATGATATTAGTAATTTGCTGAATGATTTAGATGAATGTGCTAAATAATAGACAGTTGTTAATTTTTTGTACAAAAAACAGATCGCTTCTGGCATCGCGGTACGCTCATCGAAAACACTTTCTTCATCTCATTGAATGACAGGCACTTTTTTCGCATTCGATGCGCGGCATGGCAGCCCACGGCGTAACGGTCTCTTCCGTAAAAGAGAATTGGTTAACAAATTTGCAAAATGTATTGGCACCTAAGTAACTCATTTGGTACTTTCCGGCCATTCCATTTCAGCGTACTTCTTATAGATGAGAATCTTTTTCATTAACGATTCTGACCTATAAGAATTAATACATGCCTCGGCAGGGGAGGCATGTCACAAATCGACGCAAGGTGGCCAGACGAGCCGCCAGTAATAGTAAAGTCGGTGATAGCGAGAAGTAAAAAACGCCTGACGGCAGCATAAACTCCTACGTTGTCAGGGAACCCCTAAAAAGGGGAATTAAACAGGCTGGTAAAAACCAGTAATTATAAAGAGTGGAGTATCAACACAATGTCCATCATCACAAAAAAAAGTCTGGTAGCTGCGGGGATTTTAACTGCGCTAATCGCAGGTAACGTTGCAATGGCTGCTGACGTCCCTGCTGGAGTTCAACTGGCGGAGAAGCAAACGCTGGTGCGTAACAACGGTGCTGAGGTTCAGTCTCTGGATCCGCACAAGATTGAAGGTGTACCGGAGTCTAACGTTAACCGCGATCTGTTCGAAGGTCTGCTGGTCACTGACGTAAACGGCCACCCGGTTGCGGGTGTAGCTGAAAAATGGGAAAACAAGGACTTTAAAGTCTGGACCTTCCACCTGCGTAAAGACGCGAAATGGTCCGATGGTTCCCCGGTTACCGCCCACGATTTCGTTTATAGCTGGCAGCGTCTGGCAGATCCTAATACTGCCTCGCCGTATGCGAGCTATCTGCAGTATGGCCACATCGCCAATATCGATGACATCATCACCGGCAAAAAACCGATTACCGATCTCGGCGTAAAAGCGATCGATGACAATACGTTCGAAGTTACCCTGAGCGAGCCGGTACCTTATTTCTATAAGCTGCTGGTTCACCCGTCCGTTTCCCCGGTTCCAAAAGCCGCGGTTGAAAAATTTGGCGATAAGTGGACTCAGCCTGCCAATATCGTGACCAACGGCGCCTACAAGCTGAAAGCCTGGGTCGTTAACGAACGTATCGACCTGGAGCGTAATACCAACTACTGGGATAACGCGAAAACCGTCATTAATCAGGTCACCTACCTGCCAATCTCTTCTGAAGTGACTGACGTTAACCGCTACCGCAGCGGCGAAATCGACATGACCTATAACAACATGCCGATTGAACTCTTCCAGAAGCTGAAGAAAGAGATCCCTGCTGAAGTACACGTTGACCCGTACCTCTGCACCTATTATTACGAAATCAACAACCAGAAAGCGCCATTCACTGACGTTCGCGTTCGTACCGCCCTGAAGCTGGCGCTGGATCGCGATATCATCGTCAACAAGGTGAAAAACCAGGGCGACCTGCCAGCGTACAGCTACACGCCACCGTATACCGATGGTGCGAAGCTGACCGAGCCAGAATGGTTCAAAATGACCCAGGAACAGCGTAATGCAGAAGCGAAGAAGCTGCTGGCCGAAGCGGGTTATACCGCAGACAAGCCGCTGACCTTCAGCCTGCTGTATAACACCTCCGATCTGCATAAGAAACTGGCTATCGCAGTCTCTTCCATCTGGAAGAAAAACCTGGGTGTGAACGTGAAGCTGGAAAACCAGGAGTGGAAAACCTTCCTGGATAGCCGCCATCAGGGCACCTTTGATGTGGCCCGTGCTGGCTGGTGTGCGGACTACAACGAGCCGACCTCTTTCCTGAACACCATGCTGAGCGACAGCTCGAACAACACCGCGCACTATAAGAGCGCAGAGTTCGATAAGCTGATCGGCGATACCCTGAAAGTGACTGACGAAGCGCAGCGCGTCGATCTGTACGCGAAAGCGGAACAGCAGCTCGACAAAGATTCTGCGATCGTACCGGTTTACTACTACGTGAACGCCCGTCTGGTGAAACCGTGGGTAGGTGGATATACCGGGAAAGACCCGATGGATAATATCTACGTTAAAAACTTGTATATTATCAAGCATTAATGGCAATGAGTGGGGCGGGCGCTGTCTGCCCCACGGTGTCTACTCATCGTAATATTATATAGGCACACGCCAGAAGGTACGGGCAATGTTGAAATTTATCCTACGTCGCTGTCTTGAAGCGATCCCAACGCTATTTATTCTTATCACGATCTCCTTCTTTATGATGCGTCTCGCGCCGGGAAGTCCATTCACCGGTGAACGTACGCTGCCGCCAGAAGTTATGGCGAATATCGAAGCGAAATATCATTTAAACGATCCTATCTCCACCCAGTATTTCAACTATCTGAAACAGCTGGCCCACGGTGATTTTGGTCCGTCGTTTAAATATAAAGATTATTCCGTAAACGATCTGGTGGCGTCCAGCTTCCCCGTTTCGGCGAAATTAGGCGCCGCGGCGTTTTTACTGGCCGTTATTCTTGGCGTCACGGCGGGCGTTATTGCTGCTCTTAATCAAAATACGAAATGGGATTACACCGTTATGGGGGTGGCAATGACCGGTGTCGTCATACCGAGTTTTGTCGTGGCCCCCTTGCTGGTCATGATATTTGCCATCACCCTGAAATGGCTGCCCGGCGGCGGCTGGAATGGCGGGGCGCTGAAATTTATGATCCTGCCGATGGTCGCGTTGTCTCTCGCCTATATCGCCAGTATTTCGCGTATCACCCGTGGTTCAATGATTGAAGTGTTGCACTCGAACTTCATCCGTACTGCCCGGGCCAAAGGGCTGCCGATGCGCCGCATCATCTTCCGTCACGCGTTAAAACCTGCGCTGCTGCCGGTGCTCTCTTATCTGGGCCCTGCGTTCGTCGGGATTATCACCGGGTCAATGGTTATCGAAACCATCTATGGTTTGCCGGGTATCGGCCAGCTGTTCGTTAACGGCGCCCTTAACCGCGACTATTCACTGGTACTGAGTCTGACCATTCTCGTTGGCGCGCTCACCATCTTCTTTAACGCGATCGTCGACGTGCTCTATGCCGTTATCGATCCGAAAATCCGCTACTGACACTGGAGCTCGCCATGATGTTAAGTAAGAAAAACAGCGAGGCGCTGGAAAACTTCAGTGAAAAACTGGAAGTGGAGGGGCGCAGCCTCTGGCAGGATGCACGCCGTCGCTTCATGCATAACCGTGCTGCGGTTGCCAGCCTGATTGTCCTGGTCCTTATCGCCCTGTTTGTGACGCTGGCGCCGATGCTGTCGCAGTTCACCTACTTCGACACCGACTGGGGCATGATGTCCAGCGCGCCGGATACCGAATCGGGCCACTACTTTGGTACCGACTCTTCCGGGCGTGACCTGCTGGTCCGTGTGGCCATCGGTGGACGCATTTCGTTGATGGTAGGGATCGCAGCAGCCTTTGTTGCGGTGATTCTGGGGACGTTATACGGATCGCTCTCCGGCTATCTCGGCGGCAAGGTCGATTCGGTGATGATGCGTATTCTGGAGATCCTTAACTCCTTCCCGTTTATGTTCTTCGTCATCCTGCTGGTGACCTTCTTTGGCCAGAACATTTTGCTGATCTTTGTGGCTATCGGCATGGTCTCCTGGCTCGATATGGCGCGTATCGTGCGCGGCCAGACCCTGAGCCTGAAGCGCAAAGAGTTTATCGAAGCGGCGCAGGTGGGCGGGGTTTCAACCGGTAATATCGTGGTCCGTCATATCGTGCCAAACGTGCTGGGTGTGGTGGTGGTGTATGCCTCCCTGCTGGTTCCGAGCATGATCCTGTTTGAATCTTTCCTGAGCTTCCTCGGCCTGGGTACCCAGGAGCCGCTGAGCAGCTGGGGTGCGCTGCTGAGCGATGGCGCCAACTCTATGGAAGTTTCACCGTGGCTGCTGCTGTTCCCGGCGGGTTTCCTGGTGGTGACACTGTTTTGTTTCAACTTTATCGGCGATGGCCTGCGTGATGCCCTCGATCCGAAAGACCGTTAAGGAGTGCCGCCATGACTATTATTGAAACGGCATCGGCCCCACAAGCGCATCAGCAGGGTAATCTCCTGCTGGATGTAAAAGATCTGCGCGTCACCTTTAAAACGCCTGATGGCGATGTGACCGCGGTAAATGATCTTAACTTCAGCCTGCGTGCTGGCGAAACGCTGGGTATCGTGGGTGAATCCGGTTCCGGTAAATCCCAGACGGCGTTCGCGCTGATGGGGCTGCTGGCACAAAACGGCGTTATCGGCGGCTCTGCCACCTTTAACGGTAAGCAGATCCTTAACCTGCCGGAGAACGAGCTTAACAAGCTGCGTGCCGAGCAGATATCTATGATTTTCCAGGATCCGATGACCTCCCTGAACCCGTACATGCGTGTGGGCGAGCAGCTGATGGAAGTGCTGATGCTGCACAAAGGGATGGGCAAAGCCGAAGCGTTTGAAGAGTCGGTTAAGATGCTGGATGCGGTAAAAATGCCGGAAGCGCGTAAGCGTATGCGCATGTTCCCGCACGAGTTTTCTGGCGGGATGCGCCAGCGCGTGATGATCGCGATGGCGCTGCTGTGCCGGCCAAAACTGCTCATTGCCGATGAACCGACTACTGCGCTGGACGTGACCGTTCAGGCGCAGATCATGACCCTGCTAAACGAGCTGAAGCGCGAGTTTAATACCGCGATCATCATGATTACCCACGATCTGGGCGTCGTGGCCGGGATCTGCGACAAAGTGCTGGTGATGTATGCCGGGCGTACCATGGAGTACGGTAAAGCGCGTGATGTCTTCTACCATCCGGCGCACCCGTACTCGATTGGCCTGCTGAATGCGGTACCGCGTCTTGATGCGGAAGGGGAGTCGCTGCTGACCATTCCTGGCAACCCGCCTAACCTGCTGCGTCTGCCGAAAGGCTGCCCGTTCCAGCCGCGTTGTCCGCACGCGATGGAAATCTGCAACAGCGCGCCACCGCTGGAAGAGTTTGCACCAGGCCGTCTGCGTGCCTGCTTTAAGCCGTACGAGGAGCTGGTATGACAGCCATTGACGAAAAAAGAAATGTTCTGCTTGAAATCGCCGATCTGAAAGTGCACTTCGACATCAAAGACGGCAAGCAGTGGTTCTGGCAGCCGGCGAAAACCCTGAAAGCGGTTGACGGCGTCACCCTGCGTCTCTACGAGGGGGAAACTCTTGGCGTGGTGGGGGAGTCGGGCTGCGGCAAATCCACCTTTGCCCGCGCGATCATCGGCCTGGTGAAAGCCACTGGCGGCAAGGTCGCCTGGCTGGGTAAAGATCTGCTGGGGATGAAGCCGGAAGAGTGGCGCGAGGTCCGAAGCGACATTCAGATGATTTTCCAGGATCCGCTGGCGTCACTGAATCCGCGTATGACCATTGGCGAGATCATCGCAGAGCCGCTGCGTACCTATCATCCGAAGATGCCGCGTACCGAAGTGCGCGACCGCGTCAAGGCGATGATGATGAAGGTAGGTCTGCTGCCGAACCTTATCAACCGCTATCCTCACGAGTTCTCAGGCGGCCAGTGCCAGCGTATCGGGATTGCCCGCGCGCTGATCCTCGAGCCGAAACTGATTATCTGTGACGAACCGGTCTCGGCGCTGGACGTGTCGATTCAGGCGCAGGTGGTTAACCTGCTGCAGAAACTGCAGCGTGAGATGGGGCTGTCGCTGATCTTTATCGCCCACGACCTGGCGGTGGTGAAGCACATCTCCGATCGCGTACTGGTGATGTATCTCGGCCATGCGGTGGAGTTGGGCACCTATGACGAGGTGTATCATAATCCCTTACACCCTTACACCAGAGCGCTGATGTCTGCCGTGCCGGTGCCGGATCCTGACCTGGAGCAGAATAAGACCATTCAGCTGCTGGAAGGGGAGCTGCCGTCGCCCATCAACCCGCCATCTGGCTGCGTGTTCCGTACCCGCTGCCCGATTGCCGGGCCGGAGTGCGCGAAGACGCGTCCGGTACTGGAGGGCAGCTTCCGCCATGCGGTCTCCTGCCTGAAGGTTGACCCGCTCTGACCGGGTAACAGGCAATAAAAAAGGCTGCAATCGCAGCCTTTTTTTATTCGCGCCAAAGTATGTGGCACAGCTTGTGGTCTTTCTCACGACACAGCAGAACGCGGGCAAAGATATCATTGATCTCTCCGCCGTCGGTCTCCGCCAGGCCAATCACCACCTCGGCGAAAAAGTCCGGGTTCAGGTCGTAATCGACATGTTCAGCCCAGTCTTCAGACGGATCGAACAGCTCGGCGCCGCCACGCTCTTCAAACTGCAAATTAAAGAGAATCACGTCAGCCGGGTCGAGATTATCGACGGCCAGTTCCAGAAAGATATCGTAGGCCTGCTCGAGCGTTTCGTCTTCGGTCAGGCGATTGTTCAGATCCATTTCCATGATGACTACCTGTTTAACATCGTTGGGCACGTTTTACAGCAACGGACTAAAGAAGTAAAACAGTCGTTCGGCAATTCGCTGCCATAGCGGCCTTTTCATCCACAGACGGGCATCCAGCAGGCGGGAGCGCGAGATATAATCATCCTGCACGGCCGCCAGATCGCCCCCAAAACCGGTATCGTCGATCACCAGCGTGATCTCAAAATTGAGCCACAGACTGCGCATATCGAGGTTCACTGTTCCCACCAGGCTAAGCTCGCCATCCACCAGCACACTCTTGGTGTGCAGCAGCCCACCTTCAAACTGGTAAATCTTCACCCCGGCCGCCAGCAGTTCGCTGAAAAAGGCCCGGCTGGCCCAGCCCACCAGCACCGAATCGTTCTTGCGCGGCAGGATAATACTGACATCGACCCCGCGCTGGGCGGCGGTGCAGATAGCGTGGAGCAGATCGTCACTCGGCACGAAATAGGGGGTGGTCATGATCAGGTATTCGCGGGCGGAATAGGCGGCGGTCAATAACGCCTGATGGATCAGATCTTCCGGGAAGCCCGGTCCGGAGGCGATAGTATGAATAGTGTGCCCGCTGGCCTGTTCAAACGGCATGATATTGGCATCCGGCGGTGGGGGCAGAATGCGTTTGCCGGTTTCAATCTCCCAGTCACAGGAGTAGACGATCCCCATCGCGGTTGCGACAGGGCCCTCCATACGCGCCATCAGATCGATCCATTGGCCCACACCGGCATCCTGTTTAAAAAAGCGCGGGTCGACCATGTTCATGCTGCCGGTATAGGCGATGTAGTTGTCGATGAGCACCATTTTGCGGTGCTGGCGCAGATCCATCCTGCGCAGAAACACACGCATCAGGTTAACCTTTAACGCTTCGACCACTTCTACACCGGCATTGCGCATCATGGATGCCCAGTTACTGCGGAAAAAGTTCACGCTACCGGCGGAGTCGAGCATCAGACGGCAGTGGATCCCCCGGCGTGCCGCGGCCATCAGGGATTCAGCTACCTGATCGGCCATCCCGCCCGGCTGCCAGATATAGAACACCATCTCGATATTATGCCGCGCCAGCTGAATATCGCGGATCAGGGCGTTCATAACGTCATCAGAGGTGGTCATCAATTGCAGCTGATTGCCTTTCACCCCGGCAATCCCCTGGCGGCGTTCACAGAGCTTAAATAACGACGCGGCGACGTCACTGTTCTCTTCGGCAAAAATATGTTTGCAGGATTTCAGATCGTTCAGCCATTTCGCCGTGGAGGGCCACATCGCCCGGGCACGCTCGGCCCGACGTTTACCGAGGTGAAGCTCACCGAAGGATAAATACGCAATGATGCCGACCAGCGGCAGGATATAAATAATCAACAGCCATGCCATGGCAGAGGGAACGGCTCTGCGCTTCATCAGGATGCGTAACGTCACCCCTGCGATCAACAGCCAGTATCCCAGAATGAGCAGCCAACTCACCACGGTGTAGAAGGTTGTCATAATAAAAAATCCTTTTGAAAGCGTATTGTTAAGAGTTTACGCGTCAGGATTTTTCTGGCAAATAAAAACGCCAGATAAAAGCGCTGGTCTGCCGCAGGCAAGGGACTATAATGAACGCTCTGTTTTGTGAAGAGTTGGTAACATGAAGCGCAGTAGAACAGAAGTAGGGCGCTGGCGCATGTTGCGACAGACAAGTCGTCGCAAAGCGCGTTGGCTGGAAGCTCAATCCCGCCGTAATATGCGTATCCACGCCATCAGAAAATGCAGTATGAACCGTCATCGCAATGCGTTGCTGTTCGCCATTCAGGATTACTGAATGACACAAGGGCACCCACAGAGGTGCCCGATGTTTTTTATTCGCTACATCAAAAAGGAGGATGAGGTGTTTGCGGATTTGGGTGTACTGAATTTCTGGACCTATGTTGTCGGGGCTATTTTTATTGTTCTGGTTCCTGGGCCTAATACCTTATTCGTTTTAAAAACCGGTATTGGTCACGGTGTGAAAAAGGGCTATCTTGCCGCCAGTGGCGTATTTATTGGCGATGCGGTACTGATGTTTCTGGCATGGGCAGGGGTCGCGGCGCTGATCCAGACCACGCCGATGCTGTTTAATATTGTGCGCTATCTCGGGGCGTTCTATCTGTTATGGCTGGGCGGCAAAATGCTCTGGTCGGTAATAAGGCATACACAGCAGGGCGATGCTGGCGGTCTCGAACCGGCTAAAACCATAATGAAACGCTCGCTGGTGCTGAGTATGACCAACCCGAAGGCGATTTTGTTTTATGTCTCATTCTTTGTGCAGTTTATTGACGTTCACGCGAAGCACACCGGCGTCGCTTTTATGATCCTCGCGGTCACGCTGGAAATCATCAGTTTTATCTATATGAGCTTCCTGATCTTCTCCGGCGCGTTTGTTACGCGCTATCTGAAAACCAAAAAGAAACTGGCGAAGCTGGGAAATGGTTTAATAGGATTACTGTTTGTTGGCTTTGCGGCGCGGCTGGCATCGCTGAACTAATAAAAAAGGCTCCTGGTACGGAGCCTATTTTTATCTTAGAAAACTTTTTTAAACGGCTTCACCACGACGTTATCATACACGCCTGCCGCCACATACGGGTCGTCCTGCGCCCAGGCCTGTGCCGCTTCGAGGGATTCAAATTCGGCAATCACCGTTGAGCCGGTAAAGCCAGCCGCACCCGGATCGTTGCTGTCGACAGCAGGCATTGGCCCTGCGGTCAGTAATCTGCCTTCGTCATGCAGCAGTTGTAAGCGCGCAAGGTGGGCAGGGCGTACGGAGAGACGTTTTTCCAGAGAATCAGCGACATCTGCAGCAAAAATCACGTAAAGCACAGCGGAGCTCCTTAACCGATAAAAGTGGGAATTACGTTATGTGAAAGTGCAGGTGACTGCAATGTAAAGATGGCAACATTGTTAAAACCTTGCGCCTGATGGGCCTTTTTTCACCAGCTGGACGGTAAAATCGGGCGAAGTTTAACTGGCTTATTGAATATGATTGCTATTTGCATTTAAAATCAGGGCCTGGCTTTTTAACTGAAACGATTATGACTTCAATGACCCTCGATTTACCTCGCCGCTTTCCCTGGCCGACACTGTTGTCCGTCGGAATTCACGGAGCCGTGGTGGCGGGTCTGCTTTACACATCGGTACATCAGGTTATTGAAATGCCAGCGCCCGCGCAGCCGATTTCGGTGACCATGGTAACGCCTGCGGAGCTGGAGCCCGTGCAGGTCGCGCCTCCACCGGAGCCTGTTGCAGAGCCCGAACCCGAGCCGGAACCAGAACCTGAAGTTGTTCCTGAGCCGCCAAAAGAAGCGCCTGTGGTGATCCACAAACCGGAGCCCAAGCCAAAACCGAAGCCGAAGCCGAAACCGAAGCCGGTGAAAAAGGTGGAAGAGCGTCCGAAGCGTCAAGAGCGCCCGGTTGAGCCTCGTACCACCCAGCCAGTTGAGCGTGCGGCTCCGGCTCGCCCGGTCATGAACTCCGCGCCAGTTACCGCTAAGCCGGTTCCAGCGGCACCGGCGGGTCCACGTGCGTTGAGCCGTAACCAGCCGCAATATCCGTCGCGGGCGCAGGCTCTGCGTATTGAAGGACGTGTACGGGTGAAATTTGACGTCACCGCCGACGGACGTGTGGATAATATCCAGATCCTCTCCGCGCAGCCGTCAAACATGTTCGAGCGTGATGTGAAAAACGCGATGCGTAAGTGGCGCTACGAAGCCGGTAAGCCAGGCAGTGGGCTCATCGTCAATATCGTTTTCCGCCTCAACGGCGGGGCGCAGATGGAATAATAAAAAAAGCCTCCCAACTGGGAGGCTTTTTTTATGCTTGCGGTAATGCGCGCGGTTTGCCTTCGCTATCCACCGCCACGTAAATAAAGAGCGCTTCGGTGGCCTTATAGCGCTGGCCGATCGGTTCCGAAGAGACCTTCTTCACCCACACTTCGATATTGATCGACACCGAGGTATTTCCCCGTTTCACGCAACGCGCGTAACAGCAGACCACATCACCCACCGCGACAGGCCGCAGAAAGGTCATACCATCAACCCGGACCGTCACCACGCGGCCATGGGCAATCTCTTTAGCGAGGATCGCCCCGCCCATATCCATCTGCGACATTAACCAGCCGCCAAAAATATCGCCGTTCGCATTGGTGTCGGCGGGCATTGCAAGTGTGCGTAAAACCAGTTCGCCCTGCGGGGCGTTCGTTGTTGTCATTATGAACTCTACTTATTACGGAGGACTTCAGGCGGGATGCTACTATGATTTGCTGCCGGAGAGAACAGAAGAAAAACGCCAGGCTTATTAAGCCTGGCGGAAGGATTACTGCTTGTCGTCCTGCGGCATGTGGCGATAGATATAGATGCCGCTCAGTAGGGTGAAAATCAGCGTTAAGGCGGTCAGACCAAAGACTTTAAAGTTGACCCAGATGTTCTGCGGCAGCCAGAAAGCGATATAGATATTCGCCAGACCACAGAGAATAAAGAACACCGCCCAGGCGATATTCAGGCGCGACCAGACCGCCTGCGGCAGCGCCAGCTCTTTACCCAGCATGCGCTGGATAAGCGGCTTTTTCATCACCCACTGGCTGAACAGCAGAGCACCCGCAAACAGCACGTAAATGACGGTCACTTTCCACTTGATGAACTCATCGTTGTGGAAAAAGACGGTCAGCCCGCCGAAGACGGCCACCAGCACAAAGGTGATCAGGGCCATTTTTTCAACCTTGCGGTAGCGCACCCAGCTGTAAATCAGCACGACTGCGGTGGCGACGATCAGGGCAGTGGTCGCGGCGTAAATGTCATACAGCTTATAAAAAGCAAAAAAGACAACCAGGGGTAAAAAATCAAGAAACTGCTTCATTCTTCGATTCCATCTATCAGCGATGACCTGTACGTTCTGAACAGGCCGTCAGAAAAATTACTGGCGAATTAACGTGTACAGGCGGAACAAATAAACGAGCAAGACAGCGGAGATGAGGTTGCTCAGGGTATTTGCCACAACAGCACCGACGTTAGGCGTCAGAACGGCAAGATTAGGTGCAAACAGCAGCAGCAGAGTTTTCGCCAGCAGCCAGCTCATTACCGCTGGCGCGACCAGACGCATATTAGACCATGCAAGCCGGATACTGCTACGCATGGCGACAAAAATGCCCATGCGGTCCTGCACCATCATTACGGGGGCGAAGGCGAGCACAATCGCCAACAGCACGCCCGGCACCACAACCAGCATAATCCCTAATTGCACCAGCATGGTGGTTAAAAAGATCAGAATAAACAGCTTGGGCAGCAGCGGCGCGCTGGCACCTATCGCCCGCAGCGCGCTGACGCGTTGCCCGGCAGAAACCAGCTGGATCATCAGCAGCACGCCGCCAGCCAGAATGGCATTGCCGATAAGTCCGGAAAAGGTCGAGGCCGCAGAAGCCCGCAACAGGATCTGCTGCTGTTCCGGGGTCATGTTCTGCACCATCTCAAACAGACCAACGCTGCTGGCGATTTGATCGCCTTCGCTCAGGCTGGCAATCTGCTCCTCACTCGGCGAAAAAGCATGACCAAGTACCACCGTGATAAATGCGCACAACAAGGCGATCAGTAAAAAGGTAACGAACTGATTGCGGAAAAAATTCCCCGTGTCACGGTAGACAGACTTCGCCGTGATAGACATGCACTCTCCTTGAGTATTGCAGGTGTTAATTAGCGGGCAATTGTACCCTGGATAAGTGTACGGTGGCAGTATCAAGCCTTGTATGGAAAAGCATATCTTTGTAAAGCGCCCGTAATGCGTCGCTGCCATTTTGCGCGGTTGTAGGCAAGCGGGGCGTTTTGTGTCCGAAACGGCAAAATTGATCCAGACCCTGCCTATCAATTTTTGCTAGTTGTGAAAAAAATTAATTTAGATCAATGAATGTTAAATCACTGAATTTAGTGTGATCAATGCAAGATCACTTATTAATCATTTGTAGGTATATTCCGTTCCTGAATAAAACCATAACGAGGGAATGGATATGAAAAAAGCAGCGGTGGCAGCACTGATTCTGAGCACGCTTTCCGGCGGCGCAATGGCCCACGAAGCAGGTGAGTTCTTTTTCCGTCTCGGGACGGCGACGGTGCGTCCTACGGAAGGCTCGGACAATGTGCTCGGTTTGGGCGGTTTTAACGTCAGTAACAATACCCAGGCGGGGATGACCTTTACCTGGATGGCGACTGATAACGTCGGCGTTGAACTGCTGGCGGCCACGCCGTTTCGCCACAGAGTAGGTACGGGCCCAACCGGGGATATCGCCACGGTTCACCATCTGCCGCCGACGCTGATGGCTCAGTGGTATTTCGGCGATGCTGGCAGCAAGGTTCGCCCCTACGTTGGCGCCGGGGTCAACTACACCACGTTTTTTGATGAGAAGTTTAACGACACCGGTAAAGCGGCTGGCCTTTCCGATCTGAGCCTGAAAGATTCATGGGGTATGGCGGGGCAGGTGGGGCTGGATTACCTCATCAACCGTGACTGGCTGATTAATATGTCGGTCTGGTACATGGATATCGACACCGAAGTGCGCTTTAAGGCGGGGGATCAGCAGCAAAATATAAATACCCGTCTGGATCCGTGGGTGTTTATGTTCTCGGCGGGATACCGCTTCTGAAAATAAGAAGGCCCCGAGGGGCCTTTTTTTATTTACTTACGCCCTAACAGCAGGCCAAGAACAATACCCACCGCACCCGCGGCAATCAGGCCGGTAAGGGGGTTATTTTTCACTGCGTCGGTCACATCAGTAACAACGTCGCTTGCCTGTGCAGCATATTTGCGCCCGGCACCCTTCAGCTGATGTTTTGGCGAATCAACGGCCTCGCCAAACTGCTGCTGCGCAGCGCCGGCGAATTCATCCAGTTTGTTCTTCGCTTTTTCACCTGCATATTGTGCATCATTATCAAGATTTTGGTCTGACATAACGTTCTCCTTTTGTAGTCAATGTAAAGCATAGACTCAATAGGGATATCCTGGAGAAAATGGGATTAATACTTAAGAAAGGGTGGCCTGGCGCCACCCTCTTATTATTTTTGGATGAGATAGCGGATGGTGGGCCCATCCTGTTGGATATCCAGTACCGTATAGCCGTGGTTTCTGGCGTCCAGGGGAATATTGTTGATGGATTGAGGGCAGTCGCTCACCACCTCCAGGATCTCGCCCTTTTTCAGTTGCGGCATCGCCTCAAGCGTGGCAACCGCCGGGTAGGGGCAAGGTTCGCCCAGCATATCGAGGCGGTAGTCGGGAATGATCGCTTTCATGCGGCTTCCTCACGAATGTCAGTTTTCATGGCAGCGCGGCGGAAGAAGCGTTTCTCCTGCGCCAGCACCAGCAAAAAGGCGACCAGCAGCAAAATGTAGGTCACCAGCAATCCACCCAGCGAGCCAAAGGTGTTGAGAAGATTAACCTTGTCCCAGTTCGTTGCCAGCGCTGGGGATAAATCATCCCACCAGTAAGCCAGCAGGGTCGAGCCAATCACATTACCCAGACCAACCCACCAGTAGTGCACCTGGCCTTCCACCGCGCGGTACATCCACCCGGTCTCGCAGCCGCCCGCCAGCACAATCCCAAAGCCAAACAGTAGCCCGCCGATCACGGCGTTCGGCCCGGCCCACATGATTTTAGGCGCGACACCCAGCTGGACGTAGCTGAAGATCCCGATGGCGCTCACCGCCATCCCGGCGATAATCGCCTTCGCCATCATGGTGCGTCCGGTGATCCACATATCGCGAAACGCGGAGGTAAAGCAGATCTGCGCCCGCTCGATAAGCAGACCAAATCCGACACCGAACAGCATCGCCAGCCCGAGCTTCGGCTGGTTTAGCGCGGTACAGAGCGCCCAGGCCAGCATGCCGAAGAAGACCAGCATACCAAGACGAAAGCGACGACGGGCCTGATCCGGCTTCTGCGTTAACGGCGAGGCGGCGCTCACTTTTTGCATTTTGACCGGAATACGGAACAGGGGCAGCAGGGTAAAACGCGCGCCAAAGTACGAGCCGACGGCGGTGGCGAGCGCAAAAAACCAGGCGTGGAGAGAGAACTGTGGGATCCCGGTAAAGAAAGCCGCGAGGTTACAGCCCATCGCCAGGCGCGCACCAAACCCGGCGATGATACCGCCAACCACCGCCTGGGCGATGCGGATCCGGCTGTGCGGCATGCGCAGCTTGACGTTGTTGGCCCAAAGTGCGGCAGCAAAACAGCCGCCGAACATCCCGATGATCATCATGCCGTCGATGCGTGTCAGTGGGGAGCCATCAAGGTGAATGAGTTTGAAGTAACCCCACGTTTCGGTGTGAACACCTGCCAGTTGCAGCAACTGTCCGCCCCAACGGGTAAATTCACCCGTAACCGCCCAGAAAGTGCCGGTGATGCCAAAATAGTAGGTGGAGAGGATCCCGGCAGCGATAACGGCAGGAACAGGTGACCAGAACTTAATTAAATAAGTCTGCTTAAAATATTGCCATGACATAGTTAAACCTCTGAACTCAGAAGGTTTAAGGAGGAAGTGTTATAAAACGTGAGGATGATACGCCGGGAATCGCGTTTGAAAAGGATTAACTGCGTTAAAGATCGAAGGGATCAATTTATGCGTGAAGCCGCCTGGTAAAAAACCAGACGGCGACTCTTTTACTGCGGGCGGGTTGCGGCTTTCATGGCGCTGACAAAGGCTTTCAGCTCGCTCAACATCTGTTCAGGCTTATCGACATTGTTCTCGATAATTTTGACGATTGCCGAGCCGGAAATCGCCCCGGCCGCCCCGGCGCCCAGCGCCGCGGTCACCTGCTCAGGCGCTGAAATACCAAAGCCCTGCAGCGGCGGTGCGGCATTGTACTCCGTCAGTTTTTCCACCAGATGGTGCAGCGGCAGGGCGGCTTTGTTCTCCGCACCCGTCACCCCGGCGCGGGACAGCAGGTAGGTATAGCCGCGACCGTGGGAGGCGATCTGGCGCAGCAGGTTATCATCGGCATTCGGTGGGCAGATAAAGATCGGCGCAACGTTGTGTCGCATCGCCGCCTGGCGGAACGGAGCCGACTCCTCGACCGGGACATCGGCGACCAGCACGGAATCCACGCCCACGCGCGCGCACTCGGCGTAGAACTCATCGATACCGCGGTTAAAGACCAGGTTGGCATACATCAGCAGGCCGATGGGCATTGCCGGGTATTTCTGACGGATGGTTGCCAGCATCTCGAAGCACTGGGTCGGGGTCACGCCTGCGGCAAAGGCGCGCAGGGTGGCACTCTGAATGGTCGGGCCATCCGCCAACGGATCGGAGAAGGGAATGCCCAACTCCAGCGCATCGGCACCCGCTTCAACCAGGGCGTCGATGATTTTCAGCGACTGCTCCGGAGAGGGGTCGCCCAGCGTGACGAAGGGAACAAACGCGCCTTCCTTGCGGGTTTTAAGTTCAGCAAACACGTTATCGTAACGTTCCATCAGATTTCCCCTCGTGCTTTCAGAATATCGTGAACGGTGAAGATGTCTTTATCACCGCGACCGGAAAGGTTGACCACCAGCAGTTGCTCTTTTTCCGGGTTCTCTTTAATCATTTTCAGGGCATGGGCCAGCGCGTGCGAGGACTCCAGCGCCGGAATGATCCCCTCTTTACGGCACAGGGTTTTGAACGCCTCCAGCGCTTCGTCATCGGTAATGGATACGTACTCGGCACGGCCAATGCTGTTCAGGTGCGCGTGCTGTGGCCCGACGGACGGGAAGTCCAGCCCGGCAGAGATGGAGTAGGACTCTTCAATCTGGCCTTCGTCGGTCTGCATCATCGGCGCCTTCATGCCGAAGTAGATGCCCACGCGGCCATGCTTCAACGGCGCACCGTGTTCACCGGTTTCAATCCCGTGACCGGCAGGTTCGACGCCAATCAGCCCCACGCGGGTATCGTCGATGAAGTCAGCAAACATGCCGATGGCGTTTGAGCCGCCGCCCACGCAGGCGATCACCGCATCCGGCAGGCGACCCTCTTTTTCGAGGATCTGCGCTTTGGTCTCTTCACCGATCATGCGCTGGAATTCACGCACAATAGTCGGGAACGGGTGCGGGCCCGCGGCGGTGCCCAGCATATAGTGGGCGTTTTCATAGTTACCGGACCAGTCGCGCAGCGCCTCGTTACAGGCATCTTTCAGGGTGGCCGAGCCACTGTGCACCGGGATCACTTCCGCACCCATCAGACGCATACGGAAGACGTTCGGCGACTGGCGCTCAACGTCTTTTGCCCCCATGTAGATACGGCATTTCAGGCCGAGCAGGGCGCTGGCCAGCGCCGATGCCACACCGTGCTGACCGGCCCCGGTTTCGGCAATGATTTCGGTTTTACCCATCCGTTTTGCCAGCAGCGCCTGACCCAGCACCTGGTTGGTTTTATGCGCGCCGCCGTGGAGCAGATCTTCACGCTTCAGGTACAGCGTGGTTTTCGTTCCCTCGGTCAGGTTACGGCATTTGGTCAGGGCCGTCGGACGTCCGGCGTAGTTTTTCAGCAGGTCGGTGAACTCAGCCTGGAAGAGCGGATCTTTTTGCGCACTCACGAACGCCTCTTCAAGCTGGCGCAGGGCGGGCATCAGGATTTGCGGTACATACATACCGCCGAATTCGCCAAAATAAGGGTTTAATAATGTGGTCATCTTCTCTTCCTTAATATGCACGCAGCGTTTTGAACACCGAAGCCAGTTTGCTGGCATCTTTTATGCCCGGCTGCGACTCAACGCCTGAATTAAAATCGAGACCTGCGCAGCCCGCTTTGGCGGCTTCAACGCAGTTATCGGGGCTTAAGCCCCCGGCGAGCAGGACGTTATCCAGCTTCTCGCCGTTGAGCAGTGACCAGTCAAAACGCTGCCCGGTTCCGCCCTGGCCGTTATCCAGCACATACTTATCAACATGTCGCAGTGTGCGAGGCGGCAAGTTTTCGGCCACGCTCAGCGCTTTCCAGATTTGCACCTGCGGTTTAAGCCTTTCACGCAGGGCATCGATATACGCCTGATCTTCGCTGCCGTGCAGCTGGACGGCGGCCAGGGAAAGCGACTCTGCCGTGGCAGCCACCTGTTCAATGGCACCATTGCGGAAGACGCCCACATACTGTAACGGGGCGGCGGCGATCACCTCGCGCGCCTGCGCCTCGGTCACGTTGCGCGGGGAGGCATCAACGAAGATCAGCCCGCCGTAAATGGCGCCCGCTTCATAAGCCGCGGCGGCATCCTGTGGACGCGTCAGGCCGCAGACCTTGTTCTCCCCCAGCAGCACGCGACGTACCGCGGCGCTGAGATCGTCCTGCTCCATCATCGCCGACCCAATCAGGAAGCCGTTGGCGAAGTGGCTCAGCTCGCGAACCTGGGCATAACTGTTGATGCCGGACTCGCTAATCACCGTTACGCCTGCGCCCAGACGCGGCGCCAGTTGGCGGGTGCGGTTCAGGTCGATGGAGAGATCGCGCAGGTCGCGGTTATTGATCCCGACCACTTTTGCCTCGAGGGCGATAGCACGCTTCAGCTCCTCTTCGTTGCTCACTTCGGTCAGCACACCCATGTTCAGGCTGTGCGCGACCGCGGCAAGCTGGCGGTACTGTTCATCGTCCAGGACCGAGAGCATCAGCAGGCAGGCGTCGGCCTGATAAAAACGCGCCAGCCAGATTTGATACGGGTCGATGATAAAGTCTTTGCACAAAATCGGCTGCGGCGCGATACCGCTGACGATGGGCAGAAAATCAAAACTTCCCTGAAAATATTTCTCATCGGTCAGCACCGAAATAGCCGAAGCGTGGTGCTTATAGATGGCGGCGATCTTCGCCGGGTCGAAATCGTCGCGGATCACCCCTTTCGACGGGGAGGCCTTTTTGCACTCCAGGATAAATGCGGTGCGCGCGCCCTGCAGGGCCTCATAAAAACGACGGCTGCTTGGTACCACGTCATTCTGGAAACTGGCGAGCGGCTGCTGCTGTTTCCGCGCTTCAACCCAGATGGCCTTATCGGCAACGATTTTCGCTAATACGGTCTGCATTGTTTACCCTCTTGCCGCAAGTGCGGTCACTCGGTCGTAGGCTGCGCCGGAGCGCAACACATCAATCACTTTTTGCGCGTTGACCTGTAAATCCTCTTCGCCGTGCAGACGCATCAGCATGGCGACGTTAGCGGCGACAGCGGCCTCATGCGCTGGCTCACCTTTACCTTGTAACAGGCGGGTCAGAATGTCACGGTTTTCTTCCGGGGTGCCGCCCGCAAGTTGTTCCTGGTGATACGGGGTTAGACCAAAGTCTGCTGCGTCAAGCTGGTAGTTTTTGATTTCACCGTTGTGCAGTTCGGCCACCAGCGTTGGCGCATGGAGCGAGACTTCGTCCATCCCGCCGCTGTGGACCACCGCCGCACGTTGATAACCGAGCACGCGCAGGGTTTCGGCGATCGGCAGCACCAGTTCCGGGCTGTAGACGCCAATCAGCGCCAGCGGCGGATGCGCCGGGTTGATCAGCGGCCCAAGCACATTAAACAGGGTACGGGTCTTCAGCTGCTGGCGCACCGGCATGGCATGGCGGAAGCCGGTGTGATACTTCGGTGCAAACAGGAAGCAGACGCCCAGTTCGTCCAGCGCATCGCGGGATTTCTCCGCGTTCATGTCCAGGTTGATGCCGAAGGCGGCCAGCAGATCCGACGAGCCGGAACGGCTGGAGACGCTGCGGTTACCATGCTTCGCCACCTTCAGCCCACAGGCGGCAGCGACAAAGGCGCTGGCGGTAGAGATGTTGATGCTGTTACTGCCGTCACCGCCGGTACCGACGATATCCGCGAAAAGGTAGTCCGGGCGCGGGAACGGGGCGGCGTTTTCCAGCAATGCGGTGGCGGCACCGGCAATCTCCTGCGGCTGTTCACCGCGCACTTTCATGCTCACCAGCGCGGCGGCCAGCTGCTCCGGCTTCAGCTCACCGCGTACCACGGCGGAGAAGAGCTGGTGGCTCTCCTGCTGGCTCAGGGTTTGCGCCTGGTAGAGTTTTTCCAGAATCGGCTGCAGGGTGTTGGTCTGCTCCAGTTTCTGCAGCGCCCAGTTCAGGGTCTGCTCCAGCAGGCGCGCGCCCTGGGAGGTCAGAATGGATTCCGGGTGGAACTGCATCCCGCAAACCCGATCCGCGTCGTGACGCACCGCCATCACCATCCCGTTGTAATGGGCGTTAATAGTCAGGCCCGCCGGAATGTTGCTGCCCACCAGCGAGTGATAACGCGCCACCGGCAGCGGGTTCATCAGCCCGGCAAACATCGCCTGGCCGTCGTGCTCAATGCTGGAGGCTTTCCCGTGCAGGATCTCACCGGCCTGGCCGACGTAGCCGCCATAAGCCTCTACAATCGCCTGATGGCCCAGGCAGATACCGATGATCGGCAGTTTGCCGCGCAGGCGGGTCAGCAGCTCCGGCATACAGCCCGCTTCGCTCGGCGCGCCAGGCCCCGGGGAGAGCATCAGCACCGGGTTTTGCATGGTGGCCAGACGGTCGATTAAGGTCTGGGCCGGGACATGGTTACGGTAAATCACCACGTTGTGACCGTTAGCACGCAGCTGATCCGCCAGGTTATAGGTAAAGGAGTCGATATTATCGAGCAGCAGAATGTCAGCCATCAGAAAATCTCCTGTGCGTGATGGGCAGTCGCAATGGCGCGCAGTACCGCGCGGGCTTTATTGCGGGTTTCGTCAGCTTCAGACTGCGGAACCGAGTCGAGAACGATGCCCGCGCCCGCCTGGACGGTGGCAATGCCTTCTTCAACGTAGGCGGAGCGGATCACGATACAGGTATCCAGATCGCCGTGGGCGGTGAAGTAGCCCACCGCGCCGCCGTAGCTGCCGCGACGACGGCCTTCGGCCTCGGCAATCAGCTGCATGGCGCGGACTTTCGGCGCGCCGCTCAGGGTGCCCATATTCATGCAGGCGCGGTAGGCGTGCAGCACGTCCAGATCCTGTCGCAGCTCGCCCACCACGCGGGAGACCAGGTGCATCACGAAGGAGTAGCGATCGACTTTGGTTAAATCGGCCACGTAACGGCTACCCGGGGTGCAGATGCGCGCCAGATCGTTACGGGCCAGGTCCACCAGCATCAGGTGTTCGGACATCTCTTTCTGGTCGGTGCGCATCTCCAGCTCAATGCGGCTGTCGAGGTCGCGATCCAGGGAACCGTCGGCACGACGACCGCGCGGACGGGTACCGGCAATCGGATAGATTTCAATCTGACGGTTGGTGGCGTCGTACTTCAGGGAGCTCTCCGGCGAGGCGCCGAACAGGGTGAAATCATTATCCTGCATAAAGAACATGTAGGGGCTGGGGTTACTCTTTTTCAGCACGTCGTAGGCCGCCAGCGGCGACGGGCAGGGCAGGGAAAAACGACGGGACGGCACCACCTGGAAGATCTCGCCTGCGCGAATGGCTTTCTGCATCTGGCGCACCACCGCGCCGTACTCGTCGTCCGTCTGGCTGACGTCACAACGCATCTGCTCCACGCGCTGCACCGGCAGTTCCGGCGGGGCTTCATTCATCTGCTCCTGCAGCTGGGCGATGCGCTGCTCCAGGCGCTGCTTCTCCGCCAGTAACGGGGTAAACAGGCTAGCCTGAATGCGGGTGTATTTTTTCTGGTGGTCGATCACCATTAAGGTTTCCGCCAGATAGAAGCAGTAGTCCGGACAGCGATTGCCCTGCTCCAGCTCCGGCAGCTCTTCGAAACCGGCCACCAGGTCATAGGCAAACAGCCCGCCAAAGAACATCGCTTCGCGCTCGCTTTCCGGTACGTTCACCAGGTTTTGCAGCAGGCGGAAGGCATCAAACACCGACAGTGAACAGAGGCGGGCATCTTCATCCAGCAGCTGGCTCACCGGCGGGAAGTGCAGGATCCGCTGGTCCGGGCGATGTTCGTTCTCAATGCCCGCGGGCAGGACATTGTCCAGCAGCGACAGCAGGGCCGCACCGTTTTCAGAAAGTGCCTTCAGGGTGACGGTGTTGCCCAGGGCGGTGATGCGCAGGGCGCTGTCGACCAGCAGCAGGCTTTTCAGATCGTCTTTACTGTCGATATCCGCCGACTCCAGCAGTAGCGTGGCAGGTCGCGCGCCGCACACCTGATGGAAGAGGGCTGTGGGATTATGGCGATACGCCGCCTCACGGGTCAGCAGTTCGAGATTCGGTTTGGCTGTTTGCATTATGTTGTTCTCTTTATTCTGTTCATAAAAAAGCCCGCTCAGTGGCGGGCCAGGTATCTGTATGCATGACGCAGACGTACGACACTGCCCGATTATCAGGAAGTGCGCCACCAGCCATGCAGAGTGAAATGTGCGGTCATTTTCAGATACCTCGTTGAGTGAACTTGCGTACTAGTTAACTAGTTCGATGGCTTATTGTCAACCCCCGATTTCAGAATTTCACCACATGCCGTTATGATGGCGGCGCAGATATTGACGAGCAGTGACGGGAGCCGCTTTGAGCGACACGAATTACGCAGTGATTTATGATTTACACAGCCATACCCAGGCCTCCGATGGCCTGCTTACGCCTGAAGAGCTAGTCCATCGTGCCCATGAGATGCGCGTGGGCACGCTGGCCATTACCGATCACGACACCACCGAGGCCATTGCGGCCGCGCGGGCGGAAATTGCCCGCAGCGGATTGCCTCTGACCTTAATCAACGGCGTGGAGATTTCCACCGTCTGGGAAAATCACGAGATCCATATCGTCGGGTTAAACATCGATATTGAGAACCCGACCCTCTGTGCGTTCCTGGATGAACAAAAAACGCGGCGCGTACAGCGGGCAGAGATGATCGCCGAACGTCTGGAGAAGGCTCACATTCCCGGCGCGTGGGAAGGGGCCCTGCGTCTGGCGAATGGCGGGGCGGTGACCCGCGCCCACTTTGCCCGTTTTCTGATTGAAGCCGGGAAAGCAAATAACATTGCGGATGTGTTTAAAAAATATCTCGCCCGTGGGAAAACCGGATACGTTCCTCCCCAGTGGTGTACAATAGAACAAGCTATTGATGTCATTCATTATTCTGGTGGTAAGGCGGTACTGGCCCATCCGGGGCGGTATAACCTTTCCGCCAAATGGCTGAAACGTCTGCTGGCTTACTTTGCCGAACACGGCGGAGAGGCGATGGAAGTCGCTCAGTGTCAGCAGGCGCCCAACGAGCGCAGTCAGCTGGCTGAATATGCCCGCCAGTATGGACTCCTTGCCTCCCAGGGCTCTGATTTTCATCAGCCTTGTCCCTGGATAGAGCTGGGACGCAAGCTCTGGTTACCCGCTGGCGTCGAGCCGGTGTGGCAACTCTGGGAGCAGCCAACGCCAATTGAAGAGAGGGTAGTATGAGCCAATTTTTTTATATCCATCCTGACAATCCGCAGCCGCGTTTGATTAATCAGGCCGTGGAGATCGTGCGTAAGGGTGGCGTTATTGTCTATCCAACTGACTCAGGCTATGCGCTGGGCTGTAAGATCGAAGACAAAAACGCGATGGAGCGTATCTGCCGGATCCGCAATCTGCCTAACGGGCATAACTTCACCCTGATGTGTCGCGATCTCTCTGAGTTATCGACCTACTCCTACGTGGATAACGTGGCGTTTCGGTTGATCAAAAATAACACGCCGGGTAATTACACCTTTATCCTCAAAGGGACGAAAGAGGTGCCGCGCCGCCTGCTGCAGGAAAAACGCAAAACCATCGGGATGCGCGTGCCGTCAAACCCGATTGCTCAGGCGCTGCTCGAGACGCTCGGCGAGCCGATGCTCTCCACCTCGCTGATGCTACCGGGCAGCGACTTTACGGAATCCGATCCCGATGAGATCAAAGACCGCCTGGAGAAACAGGTTGAGCTGGTGATTCACGGCGGCTATCTCGGCCAACAGCCGACCACGGTGATCGATTTAACGGAAGATGCCCCGGTTGTGCTGCGTGAAGGAGTGGGGGATGTGAAGCCTTTCTTGTAATCTCCATTCTTTTAGGGCCATCTATATAGCATGAATTCTCCTGTTATAATGGCCCTGCTATTAATGCTTAGCTTATTTCCCACGCACATTTAATATCTTGTTATTATCTGAAAATTAGCCCGTGTCCGGAATAACCCTATTCCCGCATGAATATGTAGATATACGATAAGTGAACACATATTTATAGATAAAAGGGTTGTCTATGGCGTTACGAGGAACATTAATTCTGAACGGAGCAGACTATGCACCGTTTAATTTGTACGGTGTGGGTGTGTTTATGGCACATTCAGGTAAAGGCGTTTGCCGTAACAATGGCGGATGCCGAAATATTCCTGACAATGGCCCAATTCCGCCCGGTAAGTATTGGATTGTGGATCGGCATGAGGGGAACTGGTTCTCGCAAAAGCAACTTGAAATTAAAGATTTTACAAAGAGAATACTGAATATCAGCCCTTTTGGTAAATCGGATTGGTTTGCCTTGTGGCGAGATGATTGGGGAATAGACGATAATACTTGGATAGAGGGTGTTAAGCGCGGTAGCTTCCGGTTGCACCCCGGTGCTTCGTCAAAAGGCTGTATAACAATCGCCCATAATTCTGATTTTGCGATGATTTATAATGCGCTTATGAATACATCACTTGTTCAGGTCCCCTGTATGCGGGCGTTGATGGCCAGAGGATGGGTGGAGGTAGTTGCTGGTGGTTATAACAACATTCGTTTGTAGATTAAGTAAAGTTATTTATTTTATTACATTATTTATAGTTGTAGGCCGTTTGATAGGCGATCCTGAACTCTGGTTTAACGATGATTTAGCCACACGCATTGGTCATCTTATTTATGGGCCTGACGAAATCGGTGCGGATAATTTTTATGATCTGTATTTATACATTCACATAATTTCTATCTTACCTGTGGCTATATTTATCTATGTTATGACAATGAAGTTAATCAAAAAATTAAGGAGCAAATAAAATGCCAATCCCTCCGTATATGTGGCTTAAAGACGATGGTGGCGCAGATATTAAAGGGTCTGTAGATATTCAGAACCGTGAAGGCAGCGTCGAAATTATCGGTCTGAGTCATGGCATCCACCTGCCTGTTGACAGTGCCAACGGTAAAATTACCGGTACACGTCAGCACTCATCTATGATGATCGAAAAGGAGGTAGATAGTTCCACCCCCTACCTTTATAAAGCGGCTGCTACAGGGCAGACGTTGAAAAGTGCCGAGATCAGGTTTTATCACATTAACGACGCAGGGCAGGAAGTCTGCTATTACACGGTGTTGATGGAAAACGTGAAGATCACTGGCGTTAACTGCGCTGTACCTAACGTAAAATTATCGGGCAACGATAAAATGAATCATGTAGAAAGCGTCAGTATTCAGTATGAAAAAATCACCTGGCGTATCGTGGATGGCAACATTCAGTTCACTGATGCCTGGAACGAGCGTCCTACAGCCTGAGAAGATCTGCCTGCCCAAATCGTTGGGTTTGCTTCAGGTTACCAGCACCAGAACGCTGCTGCGCAAAACTTGTTGAATCATTTAGTCTAAAATTCATGTAGTATGTGCGGCCATGAATCACTGGGCGAGACGTATTGTCTGCCATTATGTGTGCTGTGAAAGATTTACAGATCATTGAGTTAAGGCCGAATCGCGCTTAACTCCTTGTTTTCGAATGTATACCAGACGCCTGTGAAGGCGACACCTGAAGGAAGCTCAATGAGCGAGAAATTACAGAAAGTGCTGGCCCGCGCCGGCCACGGTTCACGCCGTGAAATCGAAACCATTATCGAAGCAGGTCGTGTCAGTGTGGACGGTAAAATCGCCACGCTGGGCGACCGTGTGGAAATCGTACCAGGTCTGAAAATCCGTATCGATGGCCACCTGATCTCGGTGAAAGAGTCTGCCGAGCAAATCTGCCGCGTACTGGCTTACTACAAGCCGGAAGGCGAGCTCTGCACCCGCAACGATCCAGAAGGTCGCCCAACCGTATTCGACCGCCTGCCAAAACTGCGCGGTGCGCGCTGGATCGCTGTAGGTCGTCTGGATGTTAACACCTGTGGCCTGTTGCTGTTCACCACCGACGGTGAACTGGCAAACCGTCTGATGCACCCAAGCCGTGAGGTGGAGCGTGAGTACGCGGTTCGCGTGTTTGGTGAAGTTGACGACAATAAGATCCGTGAACTCTCCCGGGGCGTGCAGCTCGAAGATGGCCCGGCAGCGTTTAAAACCATCAAGTTTACCGGTGGTGAAGGTATTAACCAGTGGTACAACGTCACCCTGACCGAAGGCCGTAACCGCGAGGTGCGTCGCCTGTGGGAAGCCGTTGGCGTGCAGGTTAGCCGCCTGATCCGCGTCCGTTACGGTGACATTCTTCTGCCGAAGGGCCTGCCACGTGGTGGCTATACCGAGCTGGATTTAACCCAGACTAACTATCTGCGTGAGCTGGTGCAGCTGGCGCCGGAAACCTCCTCGAAAGTGGCGGTAGAAAAAGATCGTCGCCGTATGAAGGCGAACCAGATCCGCCGGGCGGTCAAACGTCACAGCCAGGTCAGCGGCAATAATCGCCGCTCTGGCAGCCGTAACAACAACGGCTAAAAAAACAAAACCCGGCCTGGCCGGGTTTTTTGTTAATAGTCGATGCCGATTTGCGCTTTAACGCCTGCATCAAAGGCGTGTTTCACCGGGCGTAACTCGCTGACCGTATCCGCCATCTCCATAAGATCCCGATGACAGCCGCGCCCGGTAATAATCACCGTCTGGTGCGCCGGTCGGTTGTTCAGCGCATCAACCACTTCCTGTAACGGTAAATAGTCGTAGGCCACCATATAGGTGATCTCATCGAGCAGAACCATATTCAACGTGGTATCCGCCAGCATGCGCTTTGCATGCTCCCAGACCGCCAGGCAGGCCGCGGTGTCAGTGTCGCGGTTTTGCGTGTCCCAGGTAAAGCCGGTCGCCATAACCTGAAACTCCACACCCTGCGGCTCCAGCAGATTACGCTCGCCGTTAGGCCACTCGCCTTTGATGAACTGGATCACACCCACCTTTTGCCCGTGACCCACGGCGCGGGTCGCCGTACCAAAGGCCGCGGTGGTTTTACCTTTGCCGTTACCGGTAAAGACAATAATAATCCCGCGCTCATCCTGAGCTGCGGCAACGCGGGCATCGACCTGCTCTTTCAGGCGCTGCTGGCGCTGCTGATGACGTTCATCACTCATTGCGATATTCCTGGTTTACGGCCGGGTTGGGCATCAAAGGTCATGCCGGTTTTCCGGCGGCTGTCGTCGCCCATCAGCCACAGATAGAGCGGCATGATATCGGCAGGGGTTTTCAGTTTCAGCGGATCTTCTGTCGGGAACGCGCTGGCGCGCATGCTGGTGCGTGTCCCGCCGGGATTGATACAGTTGACGCGCAGATGGCGGCTCTGATATTCCTCGGCCAGGACCTGCATCATCCCTTCGGTGGCAAATTTCGAGGCGGCATAGGCGCCCCAGTTAGCCCGACCCTGACGCCCGACGCTGGATGTGGTAAACACCAGCGAGCCGGAATCGGACTTCAGTAATAAAGGAAGCAGTGCCTGGGTAAGGAAAAAGGTGCCGTTAACATTTACCTGCATCACCTGCTGCCAGATCTCTGGGGTTTGCTCCTCCATTGGCCGCACTTCGCCGAGGAAGCCCGCATTATGCAGCACCCCGTCCAGACGGGGATACTCAGCAGCAATGCGTTCGGCAAGTTCCCGGCAGCTCTGTGGGGTACAGGTTAACAGGTCGAGAACATATTCGCGGGTCGGCGCGCCGCCTTCACTGGCGATCGCCTGCGCGACGTCGCGCAATTTATCTTCATTACGTCCCAGCAGAATCAGGCGCGCACCGTGGCGGGCGTAGGTCAGCGCCGCTTCGCGGCCAATGCCGTCGCTGGCTCCCGTGACCAGAATAATACGGTTTTGCAGTAGATCTTTTTTCGGTTGATAGTGCAAGGTCACTCCTCTGGCGCGCGTTGGCGCGGCCCATGCTGTGCGGTCTCTTTTCGGCTTTATGCCCGAAAGCGCGGCTGATTACAATCAGTCTACCGGAGAGTTCGCTGTAAAATTAACAATTTGCAAATATTTCATCCATAAATAAACATTTCTGAAGAGGGCTCGCAAGGGTATCGTCAGGTAAGAGACGCCTGGTGAAGGCTGTTGTACACTGGGTGTGAAAACAAGTGGTTAAACCAAGGTGGACGCGTGGAATTACTTTCTGAGTACGGTTTATTTCTGGCCAAAATTGCGACGGTGGTGATTGCCATTGCGGTGATCGCCGTTCTGATTGTTAACCTGACGCAGCGCAAACGTCAGCGCGGCGAGTTGCGCATTACCCGCTTAAGCGAGCAGTACACTGAGATGAAGGAAGAGATGTCAGTGGCGCTGCTTGATGCGCATCAGCAAAAGCAGTGGCACAAAGCGCAGAAGAAAAAGCACAAACTTGACGCGAAAGCGGCAAAGCAGAAAGCAAAGCAGGAACTCCATCCGGAGGTGGCAAAGCCGCGGGTCTATGTGCTGGACTTCAAAGGCAGCATGGACGCCCATGAAGTCTCCTCCCTGCGCGAGGAGATCACCGCGGTGTTGGCGGTGGCAAGAGCCGAAGACCAGGTGGTGCTGCGTCTCGAAAGCCCGGGTGGGGTGGTGCATGGTTACGGGCTGGCCTCCTCACAGCTGCAACGTCTGCGTGACAAACATATCCCGCTGACGGTGGCGGTGGATAAAGTCGCTGCCAGCGGCGGTTATATGATGGCTTGCGTGGCCGACAAAATTGTCGCGGCGCCTTTCTCTATTATTGGTTCGATTGGCGTGGTGGCGCAGATCCCTAACTTCAATCGTTTCCTGAAAAATAAAGATATCGATGTCGAGCTTCACACGGCGGGTCAGTACAAGCGCACGCTGACCCTGCTGGGTGAAAACACCGAAGAGGGGCGACAGAAATTCCGTGAAGATCTCAATGACACCCATCAGCTGTTCAAAGGGTTTGTGAAGCAGATGCGACCCACGCTGAATATCGACGAGGTCGCCACCGGCGAGCACTGGTACGGTACTCAGGCGCTGGAAAAGGGGCTGGTGGACGAGGTGGGAACCAGCGACGATCTGCTGCTGTCGCTGATGGAGGGCCGCGAGCTGGTGGGCGTGCGCTATACGCGCCGTAAAAAGCTGATGGACCGCTTTACTAACAGCGCCGCAGAGAGCGCGGATCGTCTGCTGCTGCGCTGGCTGCAGCGAGGGCAGAAACCGCTGCTGTGAATAAAAACGCGAGGCATTTGCCTCGCGTTTTTGCATCAATCAATCAACCAGGTGGTACTTCTCAGATAAGACATGGGCGAGGTATTTAAACATATTAAATACCGCCGTGCTGCGCGGGGTCGGTAACCCCTGCTCATCGAGAAAGTACTCTCCGCTGAACACCAGCACACCATTGCGCTGTTCAACGCCAGTGGCTTCGATCCCTGCCATGGTGTCGTCATGTTCACGAATGAGTTTATTTGCTTCAGCAAGCAACGTTTCACGGTCAATGGGTTGGGTATTTTGCTGCATTATCCACTCCTTAAACAGTGATATTAGTCTATGCCGCCGCGGTCCCGGGAGCAAATTTTCCCCGTTTTGCCCCCTCCAGGGCAAGAGGTACAGCGCTGGCGTGATTTGCTTTTGCATGCTAATAAAGTTGCGTAACGGATTTTATCAGGTAGAGTGTGCGCTTTCGTCATTCTGGCAACAGATTTGCTTGACATTCGACCTAAATCTCGTCGTGTGGTTATACTGGAGCGAGAAAAATCGCGTCAACTCAACTGCTTATGTGATGTCGATTTTATGACTGAACGGCAAACGGGGTTGATATCCACTCGTGGCGTCGTTATATAAATGTCTCGTCGCCAGTGGAAGGTGAACTCACGCGACGTATTCCTGGAAGAAACAAATTAGGTAAAGGTGAATATGGGTAAAGCTCTCGTTATCGTTGAGTCCCCGGCAAAAGCCAAAACGATCAATAAGTATTTGGGTAGTGACTACGTGGTTAAGTCCAGCGTCGGTCATATCCGCGATCTGCCGACCAGTGGCTCAGCCAAGAAGAGCGCCGACTCTACCTCCACCAAAGGGGCCAAAAAGCCTAAAAAGGATGAACGTAGCGCGCTCGTAAATCGCATGGGAGTTAACCCATGGGATAACTGGCAGGCACAGTACGAAGTACTGCCGGGTAAAGAGAAAGTCGTCTCCGAGCTGAAACAGCTGGCGGAAAAAGCCGACCACATCTATCTCGCAACCGACCTTGACCGCGAAGGGGAGGCCATTGCATGGCACCTGCGGGAGGTGATCGGGGGCGATGACACACGCTATAGCCGCGTAGTGTTTAACGAAATTACTAAAAACGCGATCCGCCAGGCGTTTGAAAAGCCGGGTGAGCTGAATATCGACCGCGTCAACGCTCAGCAGGCGCGCCGCTTTATGGACCGCGTCGTGGGTTACATGGTTTCTCCACTGCTGTGGAAAAAGATTGCGCGTGGCCTCTCCGCAGGCCGCGTACAGTCTGTTGCCGTGCGTCTGGTGGTTGAACGGGAACGCGAAATCAAAGCGTTCGTGCCAGAAGAGTTCTGGGAAGTTGACGCCAGCGTGACCACGCCGGGCGGCGACACCTTGCCGCTGGAAGTGTCGCACCAGAACGATAAGCCGTTCCGTCCTGAAAATCGCGAACAGACCATGGCCGCGGTAGCGCTGCTGGAAAAAGCGCGTTATCAGGTACTGGATCGTGAAGACAAACCGACCAGCAGCAAACCTGGCGCACCGTTTATCACCTCCACATTGCAGCAGGCGGCCAGCACCCGTCTGGGCTATGGCGTGAAAAAAACCATGATGATGGCGCAGCGTCTGTATGAAGCGGGTCACATCACCTATATGCGTACTGACTCCACCAACCTGAGCCAGGATGCCGTCAACATGGTCCGTGATTACATTGGCGACAATTTCGGTAAGAAATACCTGCCGGAAAGCGCCAATCAGTACAACAGCAAAGAGAACTCCCAGGAAGCGCACGAAGCGATTCGTCCTTCTGATGTCTCTGTGCTGGCGGAATCCCTTAAGGACATGGAAGCCGATGCGCAAAAACTGTATCAGCTGATCTGGCGCCAGTTTGTTGCCTGTCAGATGACCCCGGCGCAGTATGACTCCACCACGCTGACCGTCGGCGCGGGCGATTTCCGCCTCAAGGCGCGTGGACGTATCCTGCGTTTCGATGGCTGGACCAAAGTGATGCCAGCGCTGCGTAAAGGTGATGAAGATAAAACCCTGCCAGCGGTCAACGCCGGGGATGAACTTACCCTGATTGAGCTGACCCCGGCCCAGCACTTCACCAAGCCGCCGGCACGCTTCAGCGAAGCCTCACTGGTGAAAGAGCTGGAAAAACGTGGTATCGGTCGTCCGTCGACCTATGCGTCGATCATCTCGACCATTCAGGATCGCGGCTATGTGCGCGCGGAAAACCGCCGTTTCTATGCGGAGAAAATGGGTGAAATCGTCACCGATCGCCTGGAAGATAACTTCCGCGAGCTGATGAACTACGATTTTACCGCGCAGATGGAAAACAGCCTTGACCAGGTGGCTAACCATGAAGCCGAGTGGAAGAAGGTGCTGGACAGCTTCTTCAGCGACTTCACCAAGCAGCTGGATAAAGCGGAAAAAGACCCGGAAGAAGGCGGTATGCAGCCGAACCAGATGGTGCTGACCAGCATCGACTGTCCGACCTGCGGCCGTAAGATGGGGATTCGTACCGCCACGACCGGTGTCTTCCTCGGTTGCTCAGGCTATGCGTTGTCCCCGAAGGAGCGCTGCAAAACCACCATCAACCTGGTGCCGGAAAACGAAGTGCTGAACGTGCTGGAAGGCGACGATGCGGAAACCAACGCATTACGCGCCAAACGCCGCTGCAATAAGTGCGGCACAGCGATGGACAGCTACCTCATCGATCCGAAACGTAAGCTGCATGTCTGTGGTAACAACCCGACCTGCGACGGTTACGAGATTGAAGAGGGTGAGTTCCGCATCAAGGGTTATGACGGTCCGATTGTGGAATGCGAGAAGTGTGGTTCTGAAATGCACCTGAAAATGGGGCGTTTTGGTAAGTACATGGCCTGCACCAATGACGACTGCAAAAACACGCGTAAGATCCTGCGTAACGGTGAAGTGGCTCCGCCGAAGGAAGATCCGGTTCCGTTGCCGGAGCTGCCGTGTGAAAAATCCGATGCGTACTTTGTTCTGCGTGACGGTGCTGCGGGCGTCTTCCTGGCGGCGAACACCTTCCCGAAATCGCGTGAAACACGTGCGCCGCTGGTTGAGGAGCTTTACCGCTTCCGCGATCGCCTGCCAGAAAAACTGCGTTATCTGGCCGATGCACCGCAGCAGGATGCAGAAGGTAATAAGACCGTTGTGCGTTTTAGCCGTAAAACCAAGCAGCAATATGTCGCTGCTGAGAAAGAGGGTAAAGCCACCGGCTGGTCAGCATTTTATGTTGACGGCAAATGGGTTGAAGGCAAGAAATAGCTTTAATTTACGCTAAGTTACCTCAAAAGGGCCGGTATTCCGGCCCTTTTTTATTGCCGGGTTATTATTTTTTGTTCCGGGCTATACAGCAAAGATATAAGTGATATAGTGGTTATAGTTAACCCTTTCTTTATTATCAAATCGTCTTAAGCGATTGCCCGTGTGCGCTAAATCGGATGGTCTGGCATGAAACTACAGCAGCTCCGCTATATCGTTGAGGTGGTCAACCACAACCTTAACGTCTCCTCCACCGCAGAAGGTCTTTACACTTCGCAACCCGGCATCAGTAAGCAGGTACGCATGCTTGAAGATGAGCTGGGGATCCAGATTTTCGCCCGCAGTGGTAAGCACCTTACCCAGGTGACGCCAGCAGGACAGGAGATTATCCGCATCGCCCGCGAAGTGCTGTCGAAGGTCGATGCCATTAAATCCGTTGCCGGAGAGCACACCTGGCCGGATAAAGGCTCGTTATATATCGCCACCACCCACACACAGGCGCGCTACGCGTTGCCAGGGGTGATCAAAGGCTTTATCGAGCGCTATCCTCGCGTCTCGTTGCATATGCATCAGGGCTCGCCGACGCAAATTGCCGAAGCGGTCTCCAAGGGTAATGCGGACTTTGCTATCGCCACCGAGGCGCTGCACCTGTATGACGATCTGGTGATGCTGCCTTGCTATCACTGGAACCGTTCGATTGTGGTGACGCCGGAACATCCGCTGGCGGCAAAAACGTCGGTGTCCATTGAAGAACTGGCGCAGTACCCACTGGTGACGTACACCTTTGGCTTTACGGGCCGCTCGGAACTCGATACCGCCTTTAATCGCGCGGGGCTTACGCCGCGGATCGTCTTTACCGCCACCGATGCCGATGTGATCAAAACCTACGTGCGGCTGGGTCTTGGCGTCGGGGTTATTGCCAGCATGGCGGTGGATCCTGTTGCCGATCCGGATTTAGTGCGTCTGGATACCCAGGGCGTATTCGGCCACAGCACGACCAAAATTGGTTTCCGCCGTAGCACCTTCCTGCGTAGTTATATGTATGATTTTATTCAACGATTTGCGCCACATCTGACCCGTGACGTGGTGGATACGGCGGTGGCGCTGCGCTCTAACGAAGATATCGAAGCGATGTTCAAAGATATCAAGCTGCCAGAAAAATAATAACCTCCGGTATCTTTCCTTCGGGAGAGATACCGTTATTTCTCTTAAGACCTGAATTAAATCCCTCCGATCTGCTTTCATTTCTCACAATAACCATAACGTTACGGCGTTTTTTCATGAGTCAGTTGTAAAAATGTGACAAAAATAGAAAATATTTTGCCGCTATGCAAATCCCACGTTTCATTTATATATTTCCGCTCAAAAGATTAACTATTTCACACCAGACGATTCGTAAATTCACTGGATCTTCGACTAAAGTTTCTTTAGGATTTATCTCAACTACGATTACTTATACCAATTGTTTGGTATTCAAATGATAAGCGAAATCGATTGTATGGGGTTAGCAATGCCGTCAGGACGTCACGAGCCGCAAAGGGACCCAGGACTTAAGCGCAAAGCCTGGCTGGCGGTGTTTCTCGGTTCCACCCTGTTTTGGGTAGTGGTGGCTTTACTTATCTGGAAATTCTGGGGTTAAGCATGGCGGTTCAGGGGCGTAGTGAAGCAGTGAAGCCTGTATGTCAGCAGCGTGACACGCGTCGCAAAGTCCGTAATGGATCTGCAGATAACGTCCCGGCATCCTGGAAGCTGTCGCCTGTGCAACAAGCCTTCATTGATCTCTTCGCAGAAGACGAAGACAAAAAACAATAATTCTTATTATCAGCGCTGAGCGATAATAATCCGATGCGCTTTTGTACTCTTTAATAAATACACATCAGCAATACCGAACTGAGACAAACTCAGCGAGCAATAAATTAATAAAGCGTGGTGCCGCAATGATGAATAATATATCCGGAGCTAAATACTGGTCGTGGATGGCCGCCTTTTCCCTCTCGATCCTCTTCTGGTGCCAGCTAATCTGGCTCACCCTACACTGAACGATGAAAGCCTCGCGCCCGCGGGGCTTTTTTATGCCTTCTTTACACACTGAATTTGTCCATTTGAGTTGTTATCAAATCGTTACGATGATGATGTGTTATCTTTAATTACGGCCCTGATAAAAGTCAGGGCATCGCAATCCCGGTAATTAAGGAGGAGCTTATGTCGTTAACCCTACGCGAAGCCAGTAAGGACACATTGCAGGCTGAGAACAAAACCTATCACTACTACAGCCTGCCACTGGCCGCAAAGGAACTTGGGGATATTGCGCGCTTACCCAAGTCACTTAAAGTGTTACTGGAAAACCTCCTGCGCTGGCAGGATGACCTCTCCGTTACGGCTGAGGATATTCACGCCCTGGCCGGATGGTTGCAGAACGCCCACGCCGACCGGGAGATCGCCTATCGTCCGGCCAGGGTGCTGATGCAGGATTTCACCGGCGTCCCGGCGGTGGTTGATCTGGCGGCGATGCGTGAAGCGGTAAAACGCCTGGGGGGCGATACCGCAAAAGTGAACCCGCTCTCCCCGGTTGACCTGGTTATTGACCACTCGGTGACCGTGGACCATTTTGGCGATGATGATGCGTTTGAAGAGAACGTGCGTCTGGAGATGGAGCGTAACCACGAACGTTATGTGTTTCTCAAGTGGGGCCAGCAGGCATTCAGTCGCTTCAGCGTCGTCCCACCTGGCACCGGTATCTGCCACCAGGTCAATCTGGAGTATCTCGGCAAAGCAGTGTGGAGCGAATTGCAGGATAAGGAGTGGGTGGCCTACCCGGATACGCTGGTCGGCACGGACTCCCATACCACTATGATCAACGGCCTCGGCGTGCTGGGCTGGGGGGTAGGGGGGATCGAAGCTGAGGCCGCCATGCTCGGCCAGCCGGTCTCGATGCTGATCCCGGATGTGGTCGGCTTTAAGCTGACCGGCAAGCTGCGCGAAGGCATCACCGCCACCGACCTGGTGCTCACCGTCACCCAGATGCTGCGTAAGCACGGCGTGGTAGGTAAATTTGTAGAATTCTATGGTGACGGCCTCGACTCTCTGCCGCTGGCAGACCGGGCCACTATCGCCAATATGGCGCCTGAATATGGCGCGACCTGCGGTTTCTTCCCCATTGACGGCGTGACGCTGGAGTATATGCGCCTCAGCGGGCGCAGCAGTGAGCAGGTCGCGCTGGTGGAAGCCTACGCCAAAGCACAGGGGATGTGGCGTAATCCGGGCGATGAACCGGTGTTCACCAGCACCCTGGCGCTGGATATGGGCGAGGTTGAAGCCAGCGTCGCCGGGCCGAAGCGTCCCCAGGACCGGGTGGCTTTGCCGGATGTGCCTAAGGCGTTTGCCGCCAGCACTGAACTGGAGGTCAACACCGCACAGAAGGATCGCCGTCCTATTGATTACGTCATGAACGGCCAGCAGTACCAGCTCCCGGACGGCGCGGTTGCGATCGCGGCCATCACCTCCTGCACCAACACCTCGAACCCCAGCATCCTGATGGCGGCGGGGCTACTGGCGAAAAAAGCCGTTACCCTCGGCCTGAAACGTCAGCCGTGGGTCAAAGCCTCGCTGGCGCCTGGCTCGAAAGTGGTCTCCGATTACCTGGCGCAGGCTCGCCTGACGCCATATCTTGATGAGCTGGGCTTTAACCTGGTAGGGTACGGGTGTACCACCTGTATCGGTAACTCCGGGCCGCTGCCGGAACCTATCGAGACAGCAATCAAGCAGGGTGATTTGACGGTAGGGGCGGTGCTCTCGGGCAACCGTAACTTTGAAGGTCGTATCCATCCGCTGATTAAAACCAACTGGCTGGCCTCTCCGCCGCTGGTGGTGGCTTATGCCCTGGCGGGCAATATGAATATCAATCTGGCAACCGATCCGCTAGGATACGATCGCAAAGGGGATCCGGTTTATCTGAAAGATATCTGGCCGTCGGCACAGGAAATTGCTCTTGCGGTTGAAAAAGTTTCCACCGACATGTTCCGCAAGGAGTACGCTGAAGTGTTTGAAGGCACGCCTGAGTGGAAAACCATTGAAGTGGCGCGCTCAGATACCTACAGCTGGCAGGATGACTCCACCTACATCCGTCTGTCGCCTTTCTTTGACGAGATGCTGGCGGAACCCAAACCGCTGGAAGATATCCACGGCGCGCGCGTACTGGCCATCCTTGGTGATTCGGTGACCACCGACCATATCTCCCCGGCAGGCAGTATCAAGGCGGATAGCCCGGCAGGGCGTTACCTCCAGAGTCGTGGGGTAGAGCGGCGTGATTTTAACTCCTACGGTTCGCGTCGCGGCAACCATGAAGTGATGATGCGTGGCACCTTCGCCAATATTCGTATCCGCAACGAGATGGTGCCTGGGGTGGAAGGCGGAATGACGCGCCATCTGCCCGGAACCGAAGTGATCTCGATTTACGATGCCGCCATGAAGTATCAGCAGGAGGGCACGCCTCTGGCGGTGATAGCCGGGAAAGAGTACGGCTCCGGATCAAGCCGCGACTGGGCAGCTAAAGGACCCAGACTGCTTGGTGTACGCGTCGTTATCGCCGAATCGTTTGAGCGTATCCACCGTTCAAACCTGATCGGGATGGGGATTTTACCCCTGGAGTTCCCGCAGGGGGTATCGCGTAAAACGCTGGGGCTGACGGGTGAGGAGCGCATTGATATTGCGGATCTGCAGAACCTGACGCCTGGCGCCACCGTGCCGGTCAAACTGACGCGAGTCGATGGACAAACCGAGGTGGTGAACTGCCGCTGCCGTATCGATACTGCGACGGAGCTCACCTACTACCAGAACGACGGCATTTTGCACTATGTCATTCGTAATATGCTGAACTAAAAGAAAATCAGCCCGGTATAAATTGCCGGGCTGTTGTTTTTACTTGTTAAGCAGATGGCCTAGCTTGGCCGCTTTGGTATCCAGATAGTGTTCGTTTTTCGGGTTACGCCCCACAATCAGCGGCACACGTTCAACGATGTTGATCCCGGCTTCGGTCAGGATCTCCACCTTACGCGGGTTATTGGTTAGCAGACGTACTTCATCGACGCCCAGCAGCTTGAACATATCCGCGCACAGGGTGAAATCACGTTCATCGGCAGCAAAGCCCAACTGGTGATTAGCTTCAACGGTATCGTAGCCTTGATCCTGCAACGCATAGGCGCGGATCTTATTCAGCAGACCGATGTTGCGGCCCTCCTGACGGTGATACAGCAGAATGCCCCGGCCCTCTTCGGCGATGCGCGACAGGGCAGCTTCAAGTTGAAAACCACAATCGCAGCGCAGGCTAAACAGGGCATCACCCGTAAGACACTCGGAATGAACGCGAGCCAGAACCGGCGTCTGCCCGGACGTATCGCCGAAGACTAACGCGACATGATCCTGCCCGGTTGCCAGTTCTTCAAAGCCCACCATCAGGAAATCGCCCCATGGGGTTGGCAGATTGGCTTCTGCCACACGTTTAAGCTGCATGTGATTCTCCAGAAAATGCTGACACGCCTTGTGTCTGTTGCCTGTTTGGCTGTCGGTATGTTCTTATTTTGCCACAAGCTGCACGGGTTCACCTAATCACTGCCGGCTTAACGAACGTTAAACGCACAATCCGACATTTTTACGCAGCTCTGATTTTTCGGTTATGATTGTGGGGCTTATCGAAAAAAGGAGACGACATGCTTTCAATAGCCCGCCGTACGGCGGTTGGTGCAGGGATATTGCTTGTAATGCCTGTGGCGGTGTGGATATCAGGCTGGGAGTGGCAGCCTGGTACGAACAGCGCATGGTTGAAGGCGCTGTTCTGGGTAACCGAGACGGTCACTCAACCTTGGGGCATTATTACGCATACGCTATTGTGCGGCTGGTTTTTGTGGTGCCTGCGTTTTCGTTTGCGGGCCGCCATTATGCTGTTTGCCATTCTCGCTGGCGTGATCCTGATCGGCCAGGGGCTCAAATCCTGGGTGAAAGATCGGGTTCAGGAGCCGCGTCCATTTGTCGTCTGGCTGGAAAAAACTCACCATGTTCCGGTCGACGACTTCTACAATTTAAAGCGTAAGGAACGCGGTGAGCTGGTGAAAGAACAGCTTAGTGAACAACAGGCTGTCCCGACATTCTTACGCAAGCACTGGCAAAAAGAGACCGGATTTGCCTTTCCGTCCGGACACACGATGTTCGCCGCAAGTTGGGCGTTGCTGGGGGTAGGGCTGCTGTGGCCGCGTCGACGCACGTTGACCATCGCCGTTCTGCTGGTCTGGGCGACGGGCGTGATGGGAAGCCGCCTGCTGCTCGGTATGCACTGGCCGCGGGACCTGGTGGTAGCCACCCTGATGTCGTGGCTGCTGATTACCTGTGCCACCTGGCTTGCCCAGCGCGTCTGCGGTCCGCTCACGCCGCCGGTAGAAGAGAAGCGGGAAATTGCCGACAGAGAGCAAGAAAGCTGACTGAGGTTGAAATTATTATATTAAGCCGCAGATCAGAACGTGGCGCGACGCTTTTTCCGTTTCGCGCCCGTCCTGAAAATGGTAGTTTATAAGGCTGGTTACGCTATGGTGAACGCTCTTTATTCGCTTAAACCACATAACGGGAAGTAATGTGAAATATTTACTCATTTTCTTACTGGTGTTGGCGATTTTTGTCATTTCCGTCACATTGGGTGCGCAAAACGATCAACAGGTAACGTTTAATTATCTGCTGGCGCAAGGCGAATATCGGATATCCAGCCTCCTGGCGGTTCTGTTTGCTGCAGGGTTTGTTATCGGCTGGCTGATTTGCGGTCTGTTCTGGCTTAAAGTTCGGGTATCACTCGCCCGGGCGGAACGAAAAATTAAACGTCTTGAAAACCAAATTGCGCCTCCGGCCGACGTTCCGGTAAGTTCAGGTGTGCCGGTAGCGAAGGAATAATCTAAGATGCTGGAGTTGTTGTTTCTGCTTTTGCCTGTAGCCGCAGCCTATGGCTGGTATATGGGCCGCAGAAGTGCGCAACAAACAAAGCAGGATGAGGCGAACCGTCTTTCACGCGACTACGTCGCCGGGGTTAACTTCCTTCTGAGCAACCAACAGGATAAAGCGGTCGATCTGTTCCTTGAGATGTTGAAAGAGGATACCGGGACCGTTGAAGCCCACCTTACGCTCGGTAATCTGTTCCGCTCCCGCGGTGAAGTCGACCGCGCCATCCGCATCCACCAGACCTTAATGGAGAGCGCCTCATTAACCTATGAGCAGCGTTTGCTGGCGGTACAACAGCTGGGCCGTGACTACATGGCGGCCGGTCTCTACGATCGCGCCGAAGAGATGTTCAAGCAGCTGGTGGATGAAACCGATTTTCGCATCAGCGCCCTGCAGCAGTTGCTGCAGATTTATCAGGCCACCAGTGAATGGCAGAAAGCGATCGACGTTGCTGAACGTCTGGTGAAGCTTGGTAAAGATAAACAGCGCGTTGAAATTGGCCACTTCTACTGCGAACTCGCCCTGCAGCAGATGGGCAGCGAAGATATGGACAAAGCCATGGCGCTTCTTCGCAAGGGTGCCGCCGCGGATCGCAGCAGCGCGCGCGTCTCCATCATGATGGGGCGCGTCTATATGGCGAAAGGGGATTACCAAAAGGCGGTGGAGAGTCTGCTCCGGGTTATCGATCAGGATAAAGAGCTGGTCAGCGAAACCCTGGAGATGTTGCAAACCTGCTATCAGCAGCTGGATATGACCTCAGAGTGGGTGGCTTTCTTGCGTCGTTGCGTGGAAGAGAACACCGGGGCGACAGCGGAGCTGATGCTGGCGGATGTGGTTCAGGAACACGAAGGCAGTGATACGGCGCAGGTGTACATTACCCGTCAGCTGCAGCGCCATCCCACCATGCGTGTCTTCCATAAGCTGATGGATTATCACCTGAACGAGGCAGAAGAGGGGCGCGCCAAAGAGAGCCTGATGGTGCTGCGGGACATGGTAGGCGAACAGGTGCGCAGCAAGCCGCGCTATCGCTGCCAGAAGTGCGGTTTTACGGCCTATACCCTCTACTGGCACTGTCCGTCATGCCGCGCCTGGTCCACCATTAAGCCAATTCGCGGCCTCGATGGGCAGTAATTTTTAAAAAGCCTTGTTTTAGTTACAACATACTAATTAAAGTTTGACACAATGGGCCTGTGCGCGCTGTGGTCCGGCAGGAATAAAAATGTAACCTGTTAATTTTTGTGGTGCGCAGGTAGAATGCTCGCCGTTTAACATTCCCGCGCCGATGCGGCGCCCATCGACGAGAAGGTCCGGTCATGACGTCTGTAGCTTCATCTTCCTCCTGCGTAGTTACTGAATCTCCTGTTGTTGTCGCTCTGGATTACAACAATCGCGACAATGCCCTGGCGTTCGTTGATCGTATTGATCCGCAAGACTGCCGCCTGAAAATCGGTAAAGAGATGTTCACGCTCTTTGGACCGCAAATTGTTCGGGATATGCAGCAGCGCGGATTTGATGTTTTTCTGGATCTGAAATTCCACGATATTCCTAACACCACGGCCCATGCGGTAGCCGCAGCGGCTGAGCTGGGGGTCTGGATGGTGAACGTTCACGCCTCCGGCGGGGCGCGTATGATGACCGCCGCTCGCGAAGCGCTGTTACCCTTTGGTAACGATGCCCCATTGCTGATTGCCGTTACCGTGCTGACCAGCATGGAAGCCAGCGATCTGCTGGACCTTGGCGTGACGTTGTCACCGGCAGAGCATGCCGAACGTCTGGCTCGCCTGACGCACTCCTGCGGCCTTGATGGTGTCGTCTGCTCTGCTCAGGAAGCCGTTCGCTTCAAAAGTGTTATCGGACAGGATTTCAAGCTGGTCACGCCGGGCATCCGTCCCCAGGGGAGCGATGCAGGCGATCAGCGCCGCATTATGACCCCGGAACAGGCGCTGGCGGCGGGCGTGGACTATATGGTTATTGGTCGGCCGGTCACCCAGTCAGCCGATCCGGCACAAACCCTTAAAGCTATCAACGCATCACTTCAGAAGGGGGCGTAATGCGCGACACTAACAGCCGCCTGGTCTATTCGACAGAAACCGGGCGCATTGATGAGCCAAAAGAGGTTGCTGAGCGACCAAAAGGTGATGGCATTGTACGAATTCAACGCCAGACCAGCGGACGTAAAGGGAAGGGCGTATCGCTGATCACCGGAATTGATGCCGACGATGCCACTCTGACCCAGATTGCCGCAGAATTGAAGAAAAAATGCGGATGCGGCGGGTCAGTTAAAGATGGCGTTATTGAGATTCAGGGCGACAAACGGGATCTCATTAAATCCCTGCTGGAGGCCAAAGGGATGAAAGTGAAATTAGCGGGCGGTTAACGCACCGCCAAAACAAATAAGCCACGGTCGAAACCGTGGCTTACTGTTTTTATTTTGAGATAGCGCCAGAAACAACAGGGCGTTATCAAATGACTGCGGTGGCAATCGGTAGGTTATTTAACCTGGTGACCGATGATCCCACCCACTGCAGCACCACCCAGGGTACCCAGCGTGCTACCGTCAGTTAAGACGGAACCACCAATTGCACCAGCACCCGCACCAATCGCGGTATTACGGTCTTGTCTGCTCATGCCGGAGCACGCGCTCAGGGATAATGCCAGCGTAACGGCCAGCATAGCAGCGGATAATTTTTTGCTGTTAAAGGTCATAATTCATTCTCCTGAAGTATTGATCCACGGAAATCATTTCGCTTAAATGGCTAAGAATCCCCTCAAGCGCGTTATTCCATGAAACTTGATTGCGCAGGCGTTACAAGATCACGCAGGTGATAGTTACTTCCTGTTATATCGCTAACAATAATTTTACGTCTTTATTACTGATCCGACAGGTAAATAGTCTTAAACGGGGGTTCAGAAAAGTCTCAGAGCGAAGGGGCAGAAAAATGACGCCCGATATTCGGGCGTTAGAGTAGGGTCAGGCGGGTTTTTTAACGATATCGACGGTTAAGCCGTCTTGCTGCAGAGTGGCGATATGGGCTTGTTTAATGCCCTCGTCGGTAATCACCCGGCTAAAGCGCGAGACCGGGCCCATGGTATAAGGGTGAACCGCGCCGAATTTTGAGCTGTCGGTGAGCACAATGGTTTCGCCGCCTTTCTCCAGCACCGCGTTCACCACATCCGAGCGCATCATGTCCCGCCCGGTGAAGCCGGTATCAGGCTGCCAGCCATCAATGCCGATGAAAGCCTTGCTGAAATGGACCTGCTGCACATACTGACGCGTAAGCGGGCCAACCATACTTTCGCTTTTTTTCTGGTAGATGCCGCCGAGTAAAATCACTTCGCTACGCGTCTCCTTCAGAAGATGCGCGATGTAGCTGCTTACCGTCACGATGGTGACCTCTTCCTTCTGGTCGGCCAGCGTGCGCGCGAGCAGGGCATTGCAGCTGCCGTTCTCGATAAACACCATTTCGCCATTATTCACCAGCGATGCCGCAAACTCCGCCAGCTCACGTTTCAGCGCATAGTTGTTCATCATGCGCGTTTCAACATCTTCGCTGTCCAGCGGGACGGCGTAACCGTGCGCGCGACGGAGGTAGCTCATTTTTTCCAGAAGATTGAGGTCCTGGCGGATGGTGACCTCTGACACGCCGGTTGCTTTTGCCAGATCAACGACACTCACACGCCCTGTGTCGATCACCATCTGTAATATTATTTGTTGTCGGGAGTTCATAGCATCCATATTAAAACGGCATGGCCGTTAGTTGAAAACTGACTTAAACACGAGAGGTGGATCGAGCCTTAAACTTCCCATGGGGATTTAGGCGACACTGCACCCGGGTTTTTCTGCTCGCCCGCCAGGGTCAGTAATTCTGATTTTAATATCTCGAGATTACGAAGAGCAGAGTTCACATCGCCTGCGACCAGAATATCCAGCACAGTATCAATACGTTGCGCCACTTTCAGTGCATCGATATCAGACATAATCTCATCCCTAAATGAAAAGTGAATAAATTCAATGATGCAGAAATTGAAGGCAAAAGAGAAGGGAAAAAGTGAGCTAACGAAAGCCCATTAATGGTAGTGATATTTTGATGCTTCTTTATACGTAGGAATTTTGTAGTGGATTAGTCTAACTCTGCGCGCAAGGCGCTTTTTTCTATGAGGAATTAGACTATGACAATTATCAATCAGGCTACCTGTAAACTGTTCACTGATTCTGCACGATTTACCCAGCTCGCCGGCTATTACGAGGAGGAGAGACGTACCGTGTGGATGATGTTACGGGCCCAGCCGCGTCCCTGCTTCAATCATGCGCTTATAGAGGAGATTATGAACCTGTCGTGGCTGGTACGGCAGTCCGGGTTTGAGGTTGATTTCTGGGTGACCGGTTCGCTGGTGCCCGATATGTATAATACGGGCGGCGATTTACGCTTCTTTGTCGAGTGCATTGAAAACGGTCGTCGGGAAGCGCTTCGGGCCTATGCCCGCGCCTGCGTGGACTGTGTCCACGCCGCATCGCGGGGATTTGATACCGGGGCGATCACCCTGTCGATGGTAGAGGGCAGTGCCCTTGGGGGTGGCTTTGAAGCGGCGCTCGCGCACCACTTTTTACTGGCGCAACGGGATGCCCGCCTGGGGTTTCCTGAAATCGCTTTTAACCTGTTCCCTGGGATGGGAGGCTACTCGCTGGTCGCCCGCCGCTCTGGTATGAAACTGGCAGAAGAGTTGATCTACAAAGGGGAGTCGCACACTGCGGAATGGTATGAGCAGCAGGGTCTGGTGGATGTGCTGTTCGAACCCGGTCAGGGCTACGTGGCGACACGGACCTTCATCGACACGTTACAACCCAAGATGAATGGCGTCAGAGCCATGTTGCGCGCCCGCCAGCGGGTATTGCAGCTGCCGCGCAGTGAGCTGATGGACATCACGGAAGATTGGGTAGATGCCGCATTCTGCCTGCAACCTAAGGACGTGGCCTATATGCAGCGGCTGGTGCTGTTGCAGGACCGCCACACGGCATCGGGCCTGCGTAAAGCCAGCTAGCGCGCATTCCGTGACTGATAACGTTTAAACCATCGCTCGAAAGCGACAGCGGGCATGGGTTTAGCAAACAGAAATCCCTGTCGTTCATTGACGCCGTTCTTCGTCAGAAAGGCGTCTTCTTTCGCACTCTCCACCCCTTCGGCAATCACCTGCAAATTCAGCGCCTGAGCGACTGCAACGATTGCGCGAACCAGCGACTGCGACACCGACTGCTTATGAATATCCCGGACAAATGCCTGGTCGAGCTTAATGGCATCGATGGGAAAACGCGCCAGCTGCGACAGCGACGAATAACCGGTTCCGAAATCATCAAGGTGGATCTGCGCCCCCAGCTGGCTGAACTGCTGGATCACCGACAGTGCCAGCTCTTCGTTTTCAATCAGACAGCTTTCGGTCAGCTCGACATCAATAGGGCAGTATTCAAAATTGAGATCCTTAAGCGCCTGTTTCAGATCGCTGAAAATCGTCTGGTCTGCCAGCTGGCGGGCCGAAACGTTGACCGCCACGCGTAAATTGATGCCTTTATCGCGCCATTTGGCCACCTGGCGCACCACATCCAGCATCACCCAACGCCCGAGCGGAACGATCAGTCCGGACTCTTCGGCGTAGGAGATAAACTCCAGCGGCGGGATCAGTCCGCGCTCCGGAGACTGCCAACGCACCAGCGCTTCGAGGGTTCTCACCTCGCCACGCCAGGTAATTTTGGGCTGGTAGTGGATCACCAGCTGGTCATTGTCCAGCGCCTTGCGCAGGTTGGTGTCCAGCCACAGATATTCAAATACGCGCTGATTCATTTCCGGGGAGAAAACGCAGAACTTGCCGCGGCCATTCTCTTTCGCGGTATACATGGCGGTATCGGCGTTGCGTATCACGCTTTCCCGATCGGTGCCGTGCTGGGGTGCGAGGGAGATCCCCAGCGAACAGCCGGTGTAGACTTCAATTAAACCAATCCGGAAAGGCTGACGCAGGCGGGTAAGGATCCGCGAAGCCATAGCTTCTAGCGCACCCTGTGACGTACCGGTTGCCAGCACGATAAACTCGTCGCCACCCAGACGCGCCTGCCCGTCCTCCAGACAACTGAGGATAGCCAGCGCCACCGCCTGCAGCAGCTGATCGCCAAACATATGCCCGTAGGCATCATTCACTTTTTTGAAATTATCGAGGTCAAGATAGACCACGCCCACCTGACCATCGCCACGGGTTTCTATCGCTTCGCTGATCAGATCGTGGATAGCGTTGCGGTTTGGCAGGCCGGTAATGGTGTCGGTATTGGCAAGTACACGAAGACGTTCCTGGGCACGGCGTTCTTCAGTAATATCCGTACCGGAACAGATAAGGAATATTTCATTTTTTCCGCTGCCGCTGTGCACGAATTTATTCCGGAATAAAAACAAACGCTGCCCTTTACGGGTTTTAATCCAGCGTTCCACTTCATAGGAGCTGCCGTCCCGAAAAAAACCGCTGATATTACGCCGGGAAGCCGCTGCCTCGCTGCGGCTCATAAACAGTTTAAAGACGTTCTGACCAATAACTTCATGTTCTTTCATCCCGGTATATTCTTCGCTCAGGCGGTTGAAGCGTTGAATATTGCCGTGCCGGTCGAGAATAACGATGACCGAGTTGGCCTCTGAAACCACCTGCTCGGCAAAGGATAACCCCTGCGCCAGGTCGCGGGCGACAGAAGGGGTGTCGTTCCAGGCGGAGGCGGTACCGGTCCACTCTTTTTTATTGATCTTACGTCCCACAAGGTGCACTGGCACCTCGGTTCCGTACAGGGAGAGCGTCATGGTAATGCTGGAGGTAATAACCGTCATCTGGCGAATGCTGTTGGCCTGCTCGTCATTCAGCGCCACAACCTGTGTGGTATCGGCGCTTTCGCTGGCCGCAAGATGGAGCGCGTTACTGTCCGCCGTCAGCCGCCACCAGGGACTGTGGGTGCCCATGTAACGAAACAGCAAATTTTGCTCCAGATCGTCAATCATGCTCTCTCCCAGGCGCACTTAATTGCACACATTGTGCATTTTCAGTCGGTTTTACCGTGCTTAAATAGCGGTAAGCCCGAACTAAACTTATTGTTTTTTCCCAGTATTCTTATATTAGAACGAGATTAGCAAAAAAGGATACAGGCGAATGAATATTCCGGTGACACGTTAAAGCATTCACCAGACTGTCATGAATAAGTGTGATCGCTTTTCGCAATTTAGGGGAGAAAAAGATAAGGAAAAATGATGAATTTGACGTTAACGCAAAAAAAAGCCGGTTCCCTCAAATGAGGTGAACCGACTTTTAGGCAGTCAACAATCAGACGGCAGGGCGGGCAATAATACTGCGTGTTTCCATGCGTACTTCAGCAATAGTGACATCGATAACTTCAGTCACTTTATAGGCCACTTCGCCTTTGATTTGCACGGTGCCATTTTCCTGGCTGCAGACCAGCTCGTCACGTACGGCGTGCAGGAACGGCGCAGGAATAAAGGCCACGGCGCCATTATCCACCAGTCGGACACGCATGCCGCCACGGCTGACATCGATGATCTCCGCCGCGAAACGGGTGTCTGTTCCGGCTTTGTCTTTCAGGAACCGGGCGTAGAGCCAGTCACCAACGTCGCGTTCCGCCATGCGGTTAAGGCGACGGCGCTCGGCCATCTGCACCGTGGCTTCGTCCTGTGGACGGGCAATGGTTTCGCCTTTAACGATCGCTTTCAGCAGGCGGTGGTTAATCATATCGCCATACTTACGAATCGGTGAGGTCCAGGTGGCGTAGGCTTCCAGCCCCAGGCCAAAGTGCGGGCCAGGTTCGGTGCTGATCTCAGCGAAAGACTGGAAGCGACGAATGCGGCTGTCCAGGAAACCAGACGGCTGGGCATCCAGTTCACGGCGCAGCTTGCAGAAGCCATTCAGGGTCAGGACTTCCTGCGGATCCACATGCACGTCGTGGGTTTTCAGCAGAGCCGCCAGGGCTTCGCTGTTAGCCGGATCAAACCCGGTGTGCACGTTATAGATACCGAAACCGAGTTTGTCGCGCAGTACGCGGGCTGCGCAGATGTTTGCCGCAATCATCGACTCTTCAACGATGCGGTTAGCAATGCGACGCGGCTCCGCCACGATATCCAGCACTTCGCCTTTTTCACCGAGAATGAAACGGTAGTCAGGGCGATCTTTAAAGACCAGCGCATGGGTTTTACGCCATTCACTACGGCTCAGGCAGACGCGATGCAGCAGGCGGATCTGGTCGGCAATGGCCTCATTCTCTGGCTGCCAGCTACCGCTGTTTTCCAGCCAGTCAGAGACCTCGTCGTACACCAGCTTGGCTTTAGACTCGATCAGCGCAGCAAAGAACTCAATGTTCTCTTCGATAGTGCCATCGGCGGCGATGGACATACGGCAGGCCAGTACCGGGCGCACTTCGTTGGCGCGCAGGGAGCAGAGATTATCTGACAGCTCACGCGGCAGCATCGGGATGTTGAAGCCCGGCAGATAGTTAGTAAAGGCACGGATTTTCGCCGCGTCATCCAGCGGGGTGCCTTCTGCGATCCAGGCCGTAGGATCGGCAATCGCTACGGTTAGCAGCAGTTTACCGTCAGCCTGCTCTTCAACATACAGCGCATCGTCCATATCTTCGGTGCTGGCGCTGTCGATGGTGACAAAATTCAGGGCAGTCAGGTCGCGACGCTCAAGACCTTCGTCCAGCATGTCAGTCGCTGCGCCTTCTGGCGCCTCTTTTTCCAGATTATGGCGGGCAAGGGTGACCCACCACGGTACGAAATGGTCTTCGCCGAAGGTGATAAACTGGGTCAGTTCGGCATAAAATCCGCGATCGCCCTTCAGAGGGTGACGGCGCATTTCTGCTACGGCCCAGTCACCTTCTTTAAAATCATGCGTCACGCCACGCTCGGCGCGGCAAGGGATGGCGTCTTTCAGCAGGGGATGGTCCGGGACGATGGACAGACGGTCATCTTTACGCTGTACCTTACCCACAAAACGGGTCAGGAACGGTTCAATCAATTCTTCAGGCTCGGCTGATTCACGATCCTTTTCGCTATGGATCACGGCCGTAATGCGATCGCCGTGCATCACTTTCTTCATCTGCGGAGGCGGAATGAAGTAACTTTTCTGCGCATCGACTTCAAGGAAGCCAAAGCCTTTTTCCGTGGCTTTTACGACCCCTTCAGCACGTGGCGTCTGGGAATGCAGTTGCTGTTTAAGCTGCGCTAGCAGCGGGTTGTCCTGGAGCATAGTGATCTATTTTCGTAGCCATTGAGCGGCTGACAGTTTTACGCGAATCTCACTGCTACAGCAAGCGCTCTTTCGGTCGTTAGTGTGGTTATTCGCTTCTGCCAATGGCGATTTTCAGACGGTTCAGCCAGCCGCAAAAAGCGCTCCAGGTGAGCAGGTTGATGGCCTGTACGGGCGACTGGCCATCATCTGTCAGCGGGATAAATTGCGCGGCGCTGAACTGATCCGGCGATCGCGCCAGCTGTTCTACCGCACGCCTTACCGCCTCATCGTCTTTATACACCGTGTTAATGCCACTGATCAGAATTTCACCGGTTTGATCCAGGATCAACGGTTCATGACAGAGTACCGGCGTAAGAGGCTGCAATAACGGCTCGTCCTGCCAGCGTTCAAGCGAGGCCAGCTGCTGTGGACTGGCCTGACAACGCTCAACGCCGGGGATGGCAGGCTGCCACATATTCAGGTCGTTATCGTTGGGCAGGGCGTGAGGCGGGATATGGTGTCCCGGCAGCCAGCGCACCGGGTGGCCGAGCAGGGCCTGAAACACCGCCACCACGCGCGCCTGAAAGCCGACAAAGCCGATAATCTGATTGATGGTCACGATGTCATACACCGTCAGGCCCACCTCATCTAGCCCCTGCTGCGCTTTGCTGTCGATCACATCCGGCGAGCTGGCAAGCTGGCGGGCATACTGGGTGATCTGGGCGAGACGGCGATTACTTTCACGGGAGGAGTCGGGGCCGGGGAGCGGGGCGAGAAGGGCGGCGTAGTGATTGCACAAACGCTGCATGCCGCAGACCTGGGCTACCGTCAGGGCGGTGCTGAAACGATCGTAGGCGCTGAGCGTGCGCAGGCGATTTACCGGCACGGCGCGCGGGAAAAAAAGGTCGCATAGCGCCCGGGCCGGGGTTAACCAGCGTTCACAGGCTGCCAGCAACGTTGCCGGTAGCGCGATATTCAGCAAAAAGCGATCGGCGACATGCGCGGCTTCGGGAACCAAAGGCAGGACTTCCGTCGGGCTGCTACTGGACTGGGTCTCATGATACCAGTGGCCTTTGCCAGAAATACGGCGTTGTTCCATGTGCGTTCCTTGATCTCAAAATGGCGATCAATATCCTGGCGGAAGGCGGATAAGCGGAAAAATATTGTTAAGTGATAACAAATAGCGGAACGGAATAACGGGGGGAGAGAAGGCTGAACGGTGGGCAAACCTTCCCGCCGGAGCGGGAAGGTAACGAACTTATTTGAGTTCCAGCTCGTTCATTGCAGCGATGCTGAAACCGCCGTCAACGTGAACCACTTCGCCGGAGATGCCAGCAGAGAGGTCAGAGCAGAGGAAGGCTGCGGAGTTACCCACATCTTCGATGGTCACGGTGCGACGGATCGGGGTAACCGCTTCGCAATGCGCCAGCATTTTACGGAAGTCTTTGATGCCGGAAGCCGCCAGAGTACGGATTGGACCGGCAGAGATGCCGTTTACGCGCACGCCTTCCGGACCCATTGCGTTCGCCATGTAGCGCACGTTGGCTTCCAGAGAGGCTTTTGCCAGACCCATTACGTTGTAGTTCGGGATAGCGCGCTCAGCGCCCAGGTAGGAGAGGGTCAGCAGCGCTGCGCCCGGGTTAAGCATGGAGCGGCAGGATTTCGCCATCGCCACAAAGCTGTAGGAGCTGATGTCGTGTGCGATTTTGAAGCCTTCACGGGTGACCGCGTTTACATAGTCGCCATCCAGCTGGTCGCCCGGTGCAAAACCGATGGAGTGAACGAAACCGTCAAATTTCGACCAGGTTTTTGCCAGCTCGGCGAACATGCCATCGATGCTTTCATCTTTAGCAACGTCGCATTCCAGAACAATGCTGGAATCCAGCTGCGCGGCAAACTCTTCTACGCGGCCTCTCAGCTTGTCGTTCTGGTAGGTGAATGCCAGCTCAGCGCCTTCGCGATGCATAGCCTGTGCGATGCCGTATGCGATGGACAGTTTGCTGGCAACGCCAGTGACCAGAATACGCTTACCGGAAAGAAAACCCATAGCTCTTAATCCTTATATTCATTGTTGTGGCGGCTGTCATTTTTGGACAACCGTCGTTAAAACGCGGCGATAATAGCATGTGTCGCGTACAGTGTTAATCCGACCACTCCATACAGGGCAGGTCAGCGATCTTTTCGCCAGGCATCTGCGGTTAAGGCTTCGCCAAAATGCCCGGCAATTAAACGTTTAGTCAGATCGTGGAGCGGGGCGGCCAGCACCGAGGCGGTACTGCCGCGCTCCACCACTGAGCCTTCGTGCATCACCAGCACCTGATCGCTGATGTGCTTCATCATCCCCAGATGCTGGGTGACGTAGATATACGAGATACCCTGTTTCTCCTGCAACTCCAGCATCAGGTTGATAAGTTGTGAACGCATCGACATATCCAGCGAGGCCAGCGCTTCGTCAGCGATGATCACTTTCGGGCGCAGGATCAGCGCGCGGGCAAGACCCAGACGCTGCTTCTGCCCCGGCGCCAGCATGTGCGGATAATAGCTGACGTGATCCGGCAGCAGTCCGACCATGCGCAGAGTATCGATGATCTGCTTACGTCGCGCTTCAGGTTCCAGATCGGTATTGAGCCGCAGCGGGAAATCGAGGATCTGTGAGATACGCTGGCGCGGGTTCAGCGAGGTGGAGGGATCCTGAAAAATCATCCTGATCCGCTGGCTGCGGAACGAGTAATCGCCAAATTTCAGCAGATGGTCGTCAATCAGGACTTCACCGTCCGAGGGTTCAATCATCCCGGCCAGCATCTTCGCCAGCGTCGATTTGCCCGAACCGTTCTCACCGATGATCGCCAGGGTCTGCTTTTCACGCAGGGTGAAACTCAGCGGTTTTACCGCTTCAACAGTTTGACGGCGAAATAATCCGGTGCGGTAGCGAAAGGTCTTACTCAGGTTGCGCACTTCCAGCAGGGTTTCGACCATGTCACTCTTTCTCCATGTTCAGCGGGAAATGGCAGGCAAACAGATGGTTCTTCGGCCCGGCCAGGCGCGGCGTTTCAATGCACTTACGCTGGGCATAAGGACAGCGTGGCCCCAGGCGACAGCCAATCGGCAGGTGCTCCAGCAGCGGGATAGCCCCCGGCAGGGTATTCAGGCGACTTTTATGCGGCATAGGGCTGCCAAAATCCGGTATCGCACGGATCAGCGCCTGGGTATACGGATGATGCGGCGTGGTGATCAGATCCTCGCTGCCAGCGGTTTCCACGGTCTGGCCGCAGTACATCACATCAATCTTATCCGCCCATTTACTCAGCATCTGCAGGTCATGGCTGATCAGCAAAATAGTGGTGTTGTTGTTCTGATTAAGCCGGGTCAGCAGGCGGAAGATTTGCGCCTGGGTGGTCGGCTCCATCGCGTTGGTCGGTTCATCCGCAATCAATAGGCGCGGCTGGTTAGCCAGCGCGATGGCAATCATCACTTTCTGACACTCACCGTCCGTCAGCTCATAGGGGAAGCTGCGCATGGCGTCTTTATGATCTTTGATCCCCACCCGGTGCAACAGCTCAATAGCCCGGCGTTTACGCCAGCCAAAACGCTGCCACCAGCGGCCTTTATAGGTCCAGGCTGGAATGTTTTGCATCAGCTGTTTGCCTACCCGCTCCGAGGGATCGAGACAGGATTGCGGCTCCTGAAAGATCATCGACACGTTGTGGCCCACCAGCTTGCGTCGTTCGCGGACGGAGAGGCGCAGCAGGTCGATATCATCAAAGCGCATACGGTCAGCGGTGACGCGCCAGTTATCCTTCGCCACGCCGCAAATCGCTTTGGCAATCAGGCTTTTGCCTGAGCCCGATTCCCCCACCAGCCCGCGAATTTCGCCTTCGCTCAGGGTAATACTGACGCGATCGACCGCTTTGACCCAGCCTTCGCCGGTTTTAAGTTCAATCGTCAGATTGCGAATATCCAGTAACGGCATTATTCCACCCCCGCCACAATGGCGCGACGGATCCCGTCGCCAAGCAGGTTCACCAGTAATACGCTAACCATAATTGCAGCACCCGGCAGCATTACCGTCCAGGGGGCCACATAGATCAGTTCAAGCGCGTCGCCCAGCATCGCGCCCCATTCCGGGGAGGGCAGTTGAGCGCCCAGATCGAGAAAACCGAGCGCGGCGATATCCAGGATCGCCATCGACAGGGCACGGGTAATTTCCGTAACCATGCCCGAGGCGATATTGGGCAGCACCGCAAACCACAGAATATTCATGGTGGTGGCGCCATCGAGACGGGCGGCCACCACATACTCTTTTTCCAGCTCATCATGCACCAGGCTGTAGACCGAACGTACCATGCGCGGCAGTAGCGCCAGCCAGACAGCAAACATGGCATGCGTCAGGTGCGGACCGGCGAAGGCCACCACAATGATCGCCAGCAGCAGCGACGGGATCGACAGCAGCGTATCGAGAATATGGTTCATCACCGCTGAGCGCAGGCCGTGAGTAGCCCCGGCGACAATACCCAGTACCAGACCGCACAACGTGGCGGCCAGGGTGACCACAAAGGCGCCGCCCACCGTCGGCGCGGCGCCGCTCAACAGACGGCTTAACACATCGCGCCCGAGGTCGTCGGTGCCCAGGAAGAAGGAGACTTCACCGTAGCGGGACCAGGATGGCGGTAACAGCTGATAGCCGAGAAACTGCTGATCGATGCCATACGGCGCAAACCAGGAGCCCAGGATACACAGCAGCACCAGGCCGCCGCAGCCGTACAGGCCGATCATCGCCATGGCGTCGCCGTAGAAATTTCGCCACACGGTGCGTAACGCACCGGGCGTGCGCTTTTCACTGTATACGCTATCGTAAGGCATACCATTCCTTATGTTTCAGTGGGTTAGCCATAGCGCCCAAAATATCAGATAACACGTTCACAATAATCACCAGCGCGCCAATAACCATCACGCCGGCAGAGATGGCGGCATAATCCTGCTGGCGAATGGCGTTAATCAGCCAGCGCCCGAGGCCTGGCCAGCTAAAGACCATTTCGGTGATCATGGCCAGCGTCAGCATGGTTGAGAACTGCAGTCCGAGACGCGGGATCACCGGCGGCAGCGCATTATGCAGCACATGGCGACGTAAAATCGTCAGCCGTGACAACCCGCGTGTGGCGGCCGCTTTAACATAGTTCTGGTCAAACACCTCGCTGGTGCTGATGCGCATCAGGCGAATCACCTCCGTGGTCGGTGCCACGGCCAGGGCCAGCACCGGCAACACCATGTGGCGCACGGCGCTGATGATCATCTCATGCCGCCAGACCGAATCTGAGAGCCAGGCGTCAATAATGGCGAATCCGGTGACGGTTTTTACCGCATAGAGCAGGTCAAAACGTCCGGAGACCGGCAGCCAGCCGAGCGTCAGCGAGAAAAAGAGCGTTAACAGCAGCGCCAGCCAGAAGACGGGAACCGAAAACCCGAGCAGGGCGATCGCGCTGATCAGCTTGTCCTGCCATTTACTGCGGGTTATCCCGGCGAGCATCCCGACCGGGATTCCCACCATCAGCGCAAAACCGAACGCCAGGATGCAGAGCTCCATGGTGGCGGGGAAGACCTCTTTCAGTTGCTCGGCGATGGGCTGGCCGTTAATGCTGGAGACGCCAAAGTCCCAGTGCAGCACGCCTTCAAACCAGAACCACCACGCATTCCACAGCGACGCACCCTGTAGCGGCGCGTGCGGGGTAAAATAGCTCAGGCTAAAACCCACTAAGGTCAGAAAGAAGAGGGTGATCAGCAGCAACAGCAACCGACGTAAGGTAAAAATAATCACGGTTTTTTCACCTCTTCTTGTTTCTCGCGGGAGACGCCCGCAAACGACGCATTTCCAAACGGGCTGAGCACCAGGCCTTTGATATCGTAACGGTACGCCTGCAGACGCAGGGAGGAGGCCAGGGGCAGCACCGGCAGCTCTTTGGCCAGAATAATCTGCGCTTCATCATAGGCATCGATACGTGCCGCCAGCTGCTGGGTCGACAGCGCCTTGCGCAGAATGCTGTCAAACTCGCGGTTGCACCAGTGGGCATAGTTGGTCTGCGAATCAATGGCCGCACAGCTCAGGAGCGGACGGAAGAAGCTGTCCGGGTCGTTACTGTCTGTCGCCCAGCCTGACAGGGTGAGATCGTGGTTCATGTCCATCAGGCGCGCCTCCTGAAAACGACCTTCTACCGGAACAATCACCACCTTGACCCCCACCTGGGCCAGGTCAGCCTGGAGCAGCTCTGCGGTTTTTAACGGGCTAGGGTTCCAGGCCTGGGAGCTGGTGGGCACCCACAATTGCAGGGTGAGGTTTTCTGCCCCCAGCGCTTTGAGCTGTTCGCGTGATTTTTCCGGGTTGTATTCGGTAATTTTAGCCTCGCTATCGTAGGCCCACGAGGCGCGGGGCAAGATTGAGGCGGCCGTTTCCGCAGTACCGTAATAAATGGACTGCATCAGACGCTGGTTATTGATCGCCAGCGCCAGGGCATGGCGTACCGCCGGGTTGTCCAGCGGCGGCTTGTTGGTGTTAAAGGCCAGATAAGCGATATTCATGCCCGGGCGCAGGGTCAGGCGCAGACGCGGGTCGTCACGCAGGATGGTCAGCTGGCTGGCGGCGGGCCATGCCAGAACATCACATTCGCCGGTGAGCAGTTTCGACAGCCGCCCGGTACCGCCGGAACCTAAATCGACCACTACCTGCGGCATCAGCGGCGTGCCGCGCCAGAATTTCTCATGGCGCTGCAGGCGCACGTACTGCCCGGCCCGGTACTCTTCAACCTGGAACGGTCCGGTTCCTACGGGCTGGCGGTCCATCAACTCCATTTTGTCCTTCAGGGTGAGCTGTGTGGCATATTCCGCGGACATCACCGAGGCATAGTGCGTCGCCAGATGCCACAGGAAGGAGGCATCCGGCCGCGCCAGGGTGAACTCCACCGTGCGGCTATCCAGCTTGCGGACATTCTTCACCGTATCGGCAAATTGCAGACTGTCGAAGTAGGGGAAATTACCGCCGTTGATGTAGTGCCACGGATGGTTGCGGTTAAAAATGCGCTGGAAGGTAAAGACCACGTCATCCGCATTGAGTTTACGGGTAGGCTTAAACCACGGCGTGCTCTGAAAGTTCACATCGTCGCGCAGGCGAAAACGGTAGGTAGCACCGTTGTCCAGCACTTGCCAGCTCTCGGCCAGTTCCGGCACCAGGCGATAGGTATAGGGATCCACATCCAGCAGGCGGTCATAGAGCTGGGCGGCGAGGGTATCGACGATCAGGCCGCTGCTCGCCTTTTGCGGGTTGAAGGTGTTGACCTGCCCACTTACGCAGTAGACAAAGCCGCTGTCGCGAATATCCGCGCGCTCTGCCAGCTCAGGAGCGGCAAACGCCTGGCTGCTTAACAGACCGAGCGCAATCAGGGACGAGAAAACCAGACGCATAATTTTTAAGGTTTTTAGTGACGATCTGCAAAGTGTATCGCACTTACACCTGCTTCGTAAAAATGTCTGCGGGTAAGTGCTGATTATGTCAGCGCATGTGATGCTTTTTAAGCAACGCCCTCAATTGATGGTAGGTCAGTCCCAGCAGTTCAGCCGCGCGTTTCTGATTAAATTGTGCCTCGCGCAGGCTCTGCTCCAGCAACTGCTTCTCCTGCTCCAGCTGGAACAGGCGCAAATCGAGGGGCAGGGTAGGCGTACCCGTGATAAGCGGTTTGCTGACAGGGGGCTGTGTGGGGCGCTGAAAGGGATCGATCACAATCTCATCCAGCTCAGTCTCGCTGCTACCGTGGCGGTAAACGGAGCGCTCCACTACATTTTTCAGTTCACGGATATTGCCCGGCCAGCGGTAGTCCAGCAGCGTTTCGCGGGCGTGCTGACTAAAACCGGGAAACAGCGGGAGCCCAAGCTCGCGACACATCTGAATGGCAAACTGCTCCGCCAGCAGCATGATATCGCTGCGTCGCTCGCGCAGCGGCGGCAGGTTAACGACATCAAACGCCAGCCGATCCAGCAGGTCGGCGCGAAACTTCTCCTGCTCGACCATCTCCGGCAAATTGGCGTTAGTGGCGCACACCAGGCGCACGTTGACCTGTAAAGGCTGGCTGCCGCCCACACGCTCCAGCTCGCCATACTCAATGACGCGCAGCAGTTTTTCCTGCACCAGCATCGGCGCGGTCGCCAGCTCATCAAGAAACAACGTGCCGCCATCGGCGCGCTCGAAGCGACCGGGATGGCGACGCTGCGCCCCGGTAAAGGCGCCCGCCTCATGTCCAAACAGTTCCGTATCCAGCAGATTTTCGTTCAGCGCGGCGCAGTTCAGGGAGATAAACGGTCCATCCCAGCGACCGGACAGGTAGTGTAGCCGGTTGGCAATCAGCTCCTTGCCGGTGCCTCGCTCGCCGATAATCAGCACTGGTTTATTCAGCGGTGCCAGCCTGGATACCTGCTCCAGCACCTCGAGAAAGCTGTTGGCTTCCCCAAGTAATGTATCTTTAAATTCAGCCATGATGTAATTGACCACTTATTGGTGTAATTCACTAAGTGAGAGTAGGGCGTAGCGGGCGAAAAAGCAATCACCACGTGTGAAATCAAAGAGATATAAAATTGGCACGGGAATTGTATTAGCTATGCAGCAGGGCTCAGCCCGATAACAGAAAATATGAGGATTCAATTATGGGTATTTTTTCTCGTTTTGCCGACATCGTGAATGCCAACATCAACTCACTGCTGGAGAAAGCAGAGGATCCACAGAAGCTGGTTCGTCTGATGATTCAGGAGATGGAAGATACGCTGGTGGAAGTGCGCTCTAACTCCGCCCGTGCGCTGGCTGAGAAAAAGCAGCTTTCCCGCCGTATTGAACAGGCGACCGCCCAGCAGGCCGAATGGCAGGAAAAAGCGGAGCTGGCGCTGCGCAAAGATAAAGAGGACCTCGCCCGTTCTGCGCTGATTGAAAAGCAGAAGCTGACCGATATTGTCGCTACCCTGGAGCAGGAAGTCACCCTGGTGGATGAAACCCTTGCCCGCATGAAAAAAGAGATTGCAGAGCTGGAGAACAAGCTGAGCGAAACCCGCGCCCGTCAGCAGGCTCTGACACTGCGTCACCAGGCAGCAAGCTCGTCCCGTGACGTGCGCCGTCAGCTCGACAGCGGCAAGATTGACGAAGCCATGGCCCGTTTCGAGTCGTTTGAGCGTCGTATCGATCAGATGGAAGCGGAAGCGGAAAGCCACAGCTTTGGCAAACAGAAAACGCTGGATCAGCAGTTTGCCGATCTGAAAGCGGATGATGAAATCAGCGAGCAACTGGCCGCGCTGAAGGCCAAAATGAAACAAGACAATCAATAATAACGACTGCGGCGCCCGTCGGCGCCGCCACTCATAAGACAAGGAGTAGACATGAGCGCGCTTTTTCTTGCCATTCCGCTGACCATTTTCGTGCTGTTTGTGCTGCCGATCTGGTTGTGGCTGCACTACAGTAACCGTTCTTCAAGGGGAGAGCTGTCGCAAAGCGAACAACAGCGCCTGGCGCAATTAACTCAGGACGCAAATAAAATGCGCGAACGTATTCAGGCGCTGGAGGCGATCCTGGATGCGGAACATCCGAACTGGAGGGATCGCTAATGGCACTGAATCTGAATAAAAAATTGTGGCGTATCCCTCAGCAGGGGATGTTGCGCGGCGTCTGCGCCGGACTGGCGCACTACCTCGACGTGCCGGTGAAACTGGTGCGTGTGGTAACGGTACTTTCCATTTTCTTTGGTCTGGCGTTTATTACCCTGGTGGCCTATATCATTTTGTCCTTTGTGCTGGACCCGATGCCGGACGGCGCGATGGGCGATGAGAATGCACCCACCAGCGGTGAATTACTGGATGCGGTGGATGCTGAGCTGTCGGCAGGCGAAAAACGTCTGCGCGAAATGGAGCGGTATGTCACCTCGGATACCTTCACGCTGCGAAGCCGTTTTCGTCAGCTTTAACTGAGAGAACTGATATGAATCAACGCTGGCAACAGGCCGGACATCGCGTCAAGCCGGGCCTGAAAATCGCAGGGAAGCTGGTATTACTGACCGCGCTGCGTTACGGCCCGGCAGGCGTGGCGGGCTGGGCGATTAAATCGGTCGCCCGCAAGCCGGTACGAATGTTGCTGGCCGTCGCGCTGGAGCCGATGCTGAAAAAGCTGGCAACGCGTCTTTCCCGCCGTTACTTCTCCTGATCCCCGTCAATAAGTCCTTTCCTTTATCAGGAGAGGACTTGTTACGCTTTAGCCCTTTTTTCCTTCTTTATTTGCGGCAGTTCACATTAATGCGCTGAGCTGCTTCGTATATCCCTTTTTCCACCTCCACGTCCGTTGACAGACATTTTTCATGAGAGTAGATTGCCACTCCGTGGGACCGCTACCATGGAAAATAAAGTGAACGCAAAAATTAAGAATTTAATCAATTTGGTTTACGGGGAATCGTTTTCTGACGCGCATTTGGAAGTGCTGATCGAGAAAATCGATAACGCGGCTAAGGTAATTACAGAGAAACGTAAGGCAGACTTGGATGAAAAAGATGTCGTCCTGATTACCTATGCCGATCAGTTTTCTGCAGCAGGGGAGAAAGCACTACCTGTTTTCACACGCTTTTATAATAAGTGGCTATCTCGCGCTTTTTCTCATGTCCATCTTTTACCTTTTTATCCGTGGTCTTCTGATGATGGTTTTTCCGTTATGGATTATCACGAGGTCGCACCTGAAACAGGTACGTGGAAAGACATTGCTGAATTAAAACAGTCAGCCAGCTTGATGTTTGATTTTGTTTGTAACCATATGTCAGCAAAGAGCCAGTGGTTTGCAAATTATATTCATCAAAAGCCTGGCTATGAAGACTTCTTTATTTCCGTCGATCCGGCAACCGATTTATCCGCCGTGACGCGCCCAAGGGCATTGCCGCTGCTGACCCCTTTCACCCTGAGTGATGGAAGCACCCGTCACCTGTGGACCACCTTCAGCGAAGACCAGATCGATCTCAATTTCGCTTCTCCTCAGGTGCTGATCGCCATGGTGGAGGTGCTGCTTCACTATCTTATTGAAGGGGCCCGCTATATCCGTCTGGATGCCGTTGGGTTTATGTGGAAGATTCCGGGAACAAGCTGCATTCATCTTGAGCAAACCCACCGTCTAATCCAGCTTTTCCGCGCCATTACTGACAGGGTGGCTCCGGGCACGGTGCTGATCACGGAAACAAACGTGCCGCATAAAGATAATATTTCTTACTTTGGTGACGGTGAAAATGAAGCCCAGATGGTTTATCAATTCTCGTTACCTCCGTTGGTTCTGCATGCCGTACATTGTCAGGATGTCCGGACGCTATGCCAGTGGGCGACCACGCTGAAGCTGCCTTCGCTGAAAACCACCTGGTTTAATTTTTTGGCATCCCATGACGGTATTGGCCTCAACCCATTGCGTGGAATTTTACCCGAGGCGGAGATCCTCTCCCTGGTAGAGAAGCTGCAGAGCGAAGGTGCCCTGGTAAACTGGAAAAATAATCCGGATGGCACGCGAAGCCCGTATGAAATAAACGTGACCTATCTTGATGCATTAAGCCAGAAGGAGAGTGACGATAAGCAAAGGGCTGCCCGGTTTATTCTGGCGCATGCCGTTCTGCTCACTTTTCCTGGTGTCCCGGCGATCTATATTCAGAGTATTCTTGGTTCGCGTAATGATTATGCTGGGGTAGCGCGCCTGGGCTATAACCGTGCGATTAACAGAAGGAAGTATATTGCCGGGGAAATAGGCCAGGAACTCGAAGATAATAACAATCTTCGACATCAGATATACCATGGTTTAAATGCATTAATCGCGCTGCGACGGGCGGAAAAAGCCTTCCATCCTGACAGTCAGGCCATTTTTTCGACCGTCGGCGACCAGGTATTTAAAATCATTCGTACTGCGGCAAGCGGCGAGCGGATCACAGCATTATTTAACTTCAGCAATCAATCTCACAATATCTCTTCAGCAATTAAAAACGGTAAGGAATTGATCACCGGAAACGAAATTAACGGTACTACTCTGACCCTTAATCCATGGCAGGTCATGTGGATTAAAGAAAACTAAAAAAGGACCTTAAAATGAAAATGCCCAGAATTGTGCTGATATCAGCACTGGCTTCGTGCGCCCTGTTGTCAGGTTGCAAGGACGACAAGACAACGGCTGTCACCATTGAATTTATGCACTCATCAGTGGAACAGGAGCGTCAGGCGGTTATCACGACACTGATTGAAAAATTTGAGAAAGAAAATCCCACCATCAGGGTGAAGCAGGTTCCGGTTGAGGAAGATGCCTATAACACCAAGGTGATCACCCTGGCCCGAACCGGCGCACTGCCGGAAGTGATTGAAGTCAGCCACGATTACGCAAAAGTCATGGACAAAGAGCAACTGCTGGATCGGGCGGCTATCAGCGAAGTCATAAAAACCGTGGGTGAAAACACCTTCTATGACGGCATTCTGCGTGTGGTACGCACCGAAGATGGCGCAGCGTGGACAGGGGTGCCGATCAGCGCCTGGCTATCCGGTGTCTGGTATCACAAGGATGTTCTGGCGGCGGCAGGTTTTGAAGAGCCGCATAACTGGGCGCAACTGCTGAAAGCCAGCCAGAAGCTCAACGATCCGGCCAAAAAACATTACGGCATTGCTCTGCCAACCGCTGAAAGCGTGATGACTGAGCAAGCGTTCTCGCAGTTTGCCCTTTCGGGCGGCGCAAATGTCTTTAATGCCAAAGGCGATGTCGACATAAATACGCCGGAAATGGCAAACGCGCTGGCGTTTTATAAAGCGCTGGCGGCGACCACCATGCCCGGTTCGAACGACGTTATGGAAATCAAAGACGCCTTTATGAACGGCTCTGCGCCGATGGCCGTTTACTCAACCTACATCCTGCCAGCCGTATATAAAGACGGAAATCCCGCCAATCTGGGATTTGTCGTTCCCACTGAAAAATCCTCCGCGGTCTACGGCATGGTGACGTCCCTGACCATCACCACCGGCCAGGCCGAGGAAGAAACCAAAGCGGCAGAGAAATTCGTCGCCTGGATGGAACAGGCTCAAAACGCAGCGGACTGGGTAATGATGTCCCCTGGCGCCGCGCTGCCGGTCAATAAGCTGGTAGTTGGCACCGACACCTGGAAAAACAATGAGGTGATTAAAGCCTTTGGACAGTTGCCTTATGAACTGATCTCACAGTTCCCGAATGTTCAGGTGTTTGGCGCCGTGGGTGACAAAAACTTCACCCGCATGGGCGACGTAACGGGTTCAGGCATCATCAGTTCTATGGTGCATAACGTGACGGTAGGTCAACAGGACCTCGGCGCAACGTTAAGCAACAGCCAGAAGCGACTGACCGATCTGATTTCACAACGATAGGAGCGCGCTGCGGAAGGGAATTATGAAGACGTTGTTTTCTGGTCGTTCAGATATGCCTTTCGCCATGCTGCTATTGGCCCCCAGCCTGATATTGCTGGGGGGCCTGGTAGCCTGGCCGATGATTTCCAATATTGAAATCAGTTTTTTACGATTGCCATTAAATCCGCGGTTGAGCGCCGTCTTTGTCGGGCTGGATAACTACATCCGGATCCTGAGTGATGCCGCCTTCTGGCACGCCTTATGGATGACCTTCTGGTATACGGCGCTGGTGGTTATTGGCAGTACGGGGTTGGGACTGGCTGTGGCCATCTTCTTCAACCGGGAGTTTCGCCTGCGGAAGACGGCGCGTTCATTGGTGATCCTCTCCTACGTTACGCCGTCGATTTCGCTGGTGTTTGCCTGGAAGTATATGTTCAACAACGGCTACGGCATTGTGAACTATCTGGGTGTCGATCTGCTGCACCTGTACGAACAGGCCCCGCTGTGGTTCGACAACCCTGGCAGCAGTTTTGTGCTGGTGGTGCTGTTCGCCATCTGGCGCTACTTCCCGTACGCGTTCATCTCGTTCCTGGCGATTTTGCAGACCATCGATAAATCGTTGTACGAAGCGGCGGAGATGGATGGGGCCAATGCCTGGCAGCGTTTTCGCATCGTCACGCTACCCGCGATTATGCCGGTGCTGGCTACCGTCGTCACACTGCGCACCATCTGGATGTTCTACATGTTCGCGGATGTCTACCTGCTGACCACCAAGGTCGATATTCTGGGTGTCTATCTCTACAAGACCGCCTTTGCTTTCAACGACCTGGGCAAAGCGGCGGCGATCTCCGTTGTACTGTTTGTGATCATCTTCGCTGTCATTCTGCTGACCAGAAATAGGGTAAACCTCAATGGCAACAAATAAACGCGTACTGGGCCGGATTGGTTTTTATCTGGGGCTGGCGGTATTTCTGGTCATCACGCTGTTCCCGTTCTTCGTGATGCTGATGACCTCATTCAAGAGCGCGAAAGAGGCGATATCGCTACACCCGACCATCCTGCCGCAGGACTGGACGATGCAGCATTACATCGACATCTTTAATCCGCTGATCTTCCCGTTTGTGGACTACTTCCGTAACAGCATGGTGGTGTCGCTGACCTCGTCGGTTATCGCCGTCTTCCTCGGCACGCTTGGCGCATACGCCCTCTCCAAACTGCGTTTTAAAGGGCGGGCGACGATCAATGCGAGCTTCTACACCGTCTACATGTTCTCCGGGATCCTGCTGGTGGTACCGCTGTTCAAAATCATCACTGCGCTCGGCATTTACGATACCGAGCTGGCGTTGATTATCACCATGGTGACATAGACGCTGCCTACGGCAGTCTTCATGCTGCGCACCTCATTCTCACCCGTCCCGGACGAGATAGCCGTCGACCACATCAGGCGGCGCATTACACCCCTACACAATCTATTCAGCACCAACGTCCCTCTGGCTGTCTCCGCACTGTTTGCTGTCTTGTCCGACTCTTCCATACTG
>NZ_PQJY01000040.1:0-817 GCF_002920195.1 Leclercia sp. LSNIH8
CCCGCGCTCATGACGCAGGTCGTTAACATATCGGCAGCATCAGCCATTACTTTAGGTAGGTAGCATCAACACTTCGTTTAAAATCATCTACCTTTAATGAAGGTGAATCCCCCTTTGCGGCGGGGCAATCCAGTTAACTGCTAAGTGCAGATATGCTTGCGGCCCGTATAACTGGTAACGAGTCACCGGGAGGCACCCGGCACCTGTATCAGAGTAAGCTGTTTGTGTGTGCTGATTTCATTTGCCTGCCTAATCAGCAGGCTTTTTTTTACGGCCTGGATGGTGAGTCCTGGATGGCAAGTGTTGCGTTTTTAGCTGTTTGGTTTGTGCTGAACGTGTCAGGTCTTATCAGTCTTTTGAGAACGTTATTAAATATCTGGTGCGATCAGGAGCAAGTCTAAATACCGCTTAAAATGATGTCTGGTCCGACCATGGTTACCGGAACATTAAGGAATATTAAACTATCGTTTAGCTAAAAGGATGAGGTGTATTGGATCAGCTAACAGCCTGGAGGCATCATACCTGCTATGAAATTGATCTGTCCTATTTGCAGAAGCAACCGGTTCTTTTACACTTCCTTCAATCCCGTGCTAAACCTGCCACACGGCGCGGTATGTTCCGTATGCGGAACCCGACTTACTACGCGCTCCATTCGTCCAACGCCACGTAGAAGACGCTGGCCTAAACAGGTGGTTTAAGCCCCTGCTGACACGAAGCGGGCTCCGGCCACCGCTACAGCCCTCTGGGCCTTACAGAGCTCAATTTTATACCGGAAGTTCTGGTATACCCGCTTGGTCAATTCGGCAGAATAGCTGGA
>NZ_PQJY01000041.1:0-799 GCF_002920195.1 Leclercia sp. LSNIH8
AGTGGGGTGAAAACTATCTCCATGCCTATTTCCTGCCCGATGACAACGTCTACTTATGGTGGAGCACGGGTTTTAACAGCCCTTCCGCTGAAGATATTGCCGCACAGGTGGCACAAAAGCAGCGCCAGAGTATGCACTGATTTTAAGGGATTAAAATGGGATTTTTTAACGCGTTCGGGAAAATAGACGGTGCGGTTAACCGGGGGTATGCCCGCTGGGGAAAATGGCTCTGGGGGGCACTGTTACTGCCGGTGGTGATCTATCTTGGCTGGTCGGTGTGGGCGGCTGTCTGGGGACCGCCGTCAGGGCCGGTTACGCTGATTATTCACAATGAACTCGACAGGCCTGTTTTAGGGTTTAGCGTGAATGGTGTTGCAGGTGCGAACGCATTTGCTCATGGCGAGGGCGGTGCCACCTGCTGCGGAACTATTAGCGGGGATAAGGCTGAAGTGATCTGGACACTGGATATAACTCACGAGCAATACCTTAAAGGTATGAGATTAGAAACACGCCGCACGGTAATGCCTATGCCAGGCCGCCAGTGGGGTGAAAACTATCTCCATGCCTATTTCCTGCCCGATGACAACGTCTACTTATGGTGGAGCACGGGTTTCAACAGCCCTTCCGCTGAAGATATTGCCGCACAGGTGGCACAAAAGCAGCGCCAGAATACGCACTGATTTTAAGAGATTAAAATGGGATTTTTTAACGTGTTCGACAAAACAGACGGTGCGGTTAACCGGGGGTATGCCCGCTGGGGAAAATGGCTCTGGGGTGCACTGTTACTACCGGTGGTGAT
>NZ_PQJY01000042.1:0-625 GCF_002920195.1 Leclercia sp. LSNIH8
CAAGGGTTCATATCACCTCGCCGGCGCTTTTCGCAGATTAGCACGTCCTTCATCGCCTCTGACTGCCAGGGCATCCACCGTGTACGCTTAGTCGCTTAACCTCACAACCCGAAGCTGTTTCACTTCGTGTTGTGAAAATTTGAGAGACTCGAACACGCCTTCATCTGTTCTTATTACGGAGAACAGACACAGCGTGTCGTTTCAATTTTCAGCTTGATCCAGATTTTTAAAGAGCAAATATCGCAAACATGACTCGCAAGTCAGTTTTGAGATACTGATTGGTTGTGCCTTTCACTCACACCCAGCAAGTGGCGTCCCCTAGGGGATTCGAACCCCTGTTGCCGCCGTGAAAGGGCGGAGTCCTAACCGCTAGACGAAGGGGACACGAGGTGTCACGACTTCGCAGCCGTCTTGCTTTCTGCTTTCTATCAGACAATCTGTGTGAGCACTGCAAAGGCAGGTTCTTTAAGGTAAGGAGGTGATCCAACCGCAGGTTCCCCTACGGTTACCTTGTTACGACTTCACCCCAGTCATGAATCACAAAGTGGTAAGCGCCCTCCCGAAGGTTAAGCTACCTACTTCTTTTGCAACCCACTCCCATGGTGTGACGGGCGGTGTGTACCTA